>NZ_JBDJMT010000030.1:0-33523 GCF_039674045.1 Stenotrophomonas sp. TWI602 | reverse complement strand
GCTCTGCAGCAGTCCGCGGAGCCGGCCAGCGGCCGGCACTACGGGATGGTCAGGCGCCGGCCAGCGGCCGGTAGTGCGGGATGGTCGGGCGCCGGCCATCAGCCGGCATGACTGTCCTGCGGTGGCACTGGCGTAAGCCATTGATGCGCAAGTGGTGTCCCGAATTTGTCGACGACGACAGCCATTTCAGACAATCCGTGGCGTAATCGGACCCCTCGAACGGGCGTCCGTTCCTTCACTTTCACAAACCCTCGACCCGGAAAGTCTCAGATCTGACATTTCATGTCACTGAAGTGCAGCTGAAACATTGTTGATCGGCCAGTCAGCCACTAGCGTCGTGATGGGCGGTTTGATTCAGGGGAACCGATCCACTCACCGGGCCGATCCGCGCCATCGATTGCAGCAGCCCCCGGATCGGACCTGGATTCTCAGCCGCGACGACGGCATTCACTGTCTGAAAGGGAAATCCGATGTCTCATGTCTCGCAACACCGTTTGCGTCAGCGTGCATTGGTTGTACTGGGCGCGTCCGTTCTGTCGACCCTGCTGCTGGCTACCCCGGCGTTCGCCGGCGATGTGCAGTTGAGCGGCCTGTCCTCGGCGCCGACCCATCAGCGCTTCATCGTGAAGTACAAGGACGGCAGCACCGGGGTCGCCACCCCGACCGCGCTGGCCAGCTCGCTCAAGGCCGCCGCCGCGGCGGTGCCGGCCGCACAGGGCCGCGCGCTGGGACTGCAGAAGCTGCGTCAGCTGGCGATCGGGCCGACCGTGGTCAAGGCCGACCGGCCGCTGGACCGCGCCGAGGCCGAGCTGCTGATGCGCCGCCTGGCCGCCGACCCGAGCGTGGAATACGTCGAGGTCGACCAGCTGATGCAGGCCACCCTGGTGCCCAACGACACGCGTTTCTCCGAGCAGTGGGGCTTCGGCACCAGTAATGCGTCGATCAACGTTCGCCCGGCCTGGGACAAGGCCACCGGCACCGGCGTGGTGGTCGCGGTGATCGATACCGGCATCACCAACCATCCCGATCTCAATGCGAACATCCTGCCCGGCTATGACTTCATCAGCGACGCGGCGATGGCGCGCGACGGCGGTGGCCGCGACAACAACCCCAACGACGAAGGCGACTGGTACGCCGCCAACGAATGCGGTTCGGGCATTCCGGCCTCCAACTCGAGCTGGCACGGCACCCACGTGGCCGGCACCGTCGCGGCGGTGACCAACAACAGCACCGGCGTGGCAGGCACGGCCTTCAATGCCAAGGTCGTCCCGGTACGCGTGCTCGGCAAGTGCGGTGGCTACACCTCCGACATCGCCGACGCGATCGTCTGGGCGTCCGGCGGCACTGTCAGTGGCGTCCCGGCCAATGCCAACCCCGCCGAAGTGATCAACATGTCCCTCGGCGGCGGTGGCAGCTGCTCCACCACCTACCAGACCGCGATCAATGGCGCCGTCTCGCGCGGCACCACCGTGGTGGTCGCCGCGGGCAACAGCAATACCAACGTCTCGTCCTCCGTGCCGGCCAACTGCGCCAACGTCATCGCTGTCGCCGCCACCACGTCAGCCGGCGCCCGTGCGAGCTTCTCCAACTACGGCACCGGCATCGACATCTCGGCGCCGGGGCAGGGCATCCTCTCCACCCTCAACAGCGGCACCACGGTTCCGGGCAGCGCATCGTATGCCTCCTACAACGGCACCTCGATGGCGGCCCCGCACGTGGCCGGCGTGGTCGCGCTGATCCAGTCCGTTGCCCCCACCGCGCTGAGCCCGGCCGCCATCGAAAGCCTGCTCAAGAGCACCGCACGGCCGTTGCCGGGCGCCTGCTCCGGCGGCTGCGGCGCGGGCATCGTCGACGCCGATGCGGCGGTGACGGCGGCCCTGGGCGGGACCAACCCCAACCCGGGTACCGGCAACGTGCTGCAGAACAACGTTCCGGTCACGGGCCTTGGCGCCGCCAGCGGTGCTTCGCTGGCCTACACCGTGACCGTGCCGTCCGGCCGTAGCCAGCTGAAGGTCACCCTCGCCGGCGGCAGTGGCGATGCCGATCTCTACGTCCGCTCCGGCAGCGCGCCGACCGACACCGTCTACACCTGCCGCCCCTATCTCAGCGGCAACAACGAGACCTGCACGATCACCTCACCGGCGGCCGGCACCTGGCACGTGCGGGTGAAGGCCTACTCGACCTTCTCCGGGGTCACCCTCACCGCGCAGTACTGATCGCCTTCCCATCGCCCCAACGTAGAACGCCCCGGCATGCCGGGGCGTTCGTTCAATCAACACCGATTACGCAGCTTCGAACCGGTTGGCGGCCACGTTCTTGCGCACCTGTTCCGGATTCCAGATCCGGCCGTTCATCGCAATGTACACACCGCTCGGCAACGACTGCACCGCACCGATCGCACACCCGATGTTGAACTCCGCATCCGAGCCGCGGAAGCGCGCCGGGCTCAGCGCACCAGTCATCACGATCGTCTTGTCGGTGATCGACTTCAACACCTGGCCCGTCTGCACCATCGAATCGGTGCCGTGGGTGACCAGCACATGGCGCGTCGGCTGCGCGGCGATCGTCGCCCGGATCAACTCACGGTCATCGTCGGTGATGTGCAGCGAATCCTTGCGCAGGATCGGGATCACATTGAAACGGAAGGTCACGCCGAGCTCGCGCAGGATCATCCCGATCTGCGGATCACCGATCTGATAGTCCGACTTGTCGTCGAAGTAGATCTTGTCGATCGTGCCACCGGTGGTGATGATCAGTAGTTCTTCCATTGCAAGCATCCTGGGTACCAGACAGAAGGGCACGGAACCGCCGCGCCGACCCGTAGATGATACGGCCGCCGCCGGCCCGATGCAGGGCCGCGCCGCAACGACCTCAGTCGGCCGGCGTCCTGCGCCCGAAGCGGCGCCGCAGCCCTGGCGTGCTGGCCACCCCGATCACGGCCAGGGCCAGCCCCAGCTCGAGCCAGGCCCACAGCGCCACCTCTGGATGGCTCCAGGCGCTCATCACCCCGTGGCTGAACCAGAACAGCGCCAGCACCCCCGCCCAGAACGTCGCCTTGCCACGCCGCACCAGCACGCCCAGCGCCAGCAGCAGCGGCGGCAGCGTGAACACCAGCTGGGTGGCCAGCCAATGCTTGTCCTGCGCGAACCAGACCGCGAACAGCACCGCCAGCGCCACCAGCAGCAGGGCCAGCACGATCTCCTGGGCGCGCGTACTCACGCCAGCCGCCGTGCGATATCGGCGACCCGCCGCCCCAGCGCCCGCGCCAGGATGCTTTCATCCTCGCTCGGCACCGGGTTGTCGTCCGCCCCGGCCACATGGCTGGCGCCATACGGCGTGCCGCCGGTGGTGGTATGGCTCAGCGCCGGCTCGGTGAAGGGAATACCCACGATCAGGCAGCCGTGGTGCAGCAACGGCACCTGCATCGACAGCAGCGTCGATTCCTGCCCGCCGTGCAGCGAGGCCGTCGAGGTGAACACGCCCGCCGGCTTGCCGGCCAATGTCCCGTTGACCCATTCCGCGCCCAGGCTGTCCAGGAAGTGCTTCACCGGCGCGGCCATGTTGCCGAAGCGGGTCGGGCTGCCCAGCAGCAGCCCGGTGCATTCGGCCAGGTCGGCCACGCTCACATACGGTGCGCCATCCTCGGGCACCGGCGGCAGCGCGGTCTGCGTCACCGCCGCCACCGGGGGCACCGTGCGCAGCCGCGCGCTCATGCCGGGCACCTCGCCGATGCCGCGCGCAATCTGGCGGGCAAGCCGTGCCACTGAACCGCCACGGCTGTAGTACAGCACCAGGATCTCCGCCATTTCGCTTTCATCTCATTGCGTCCGATGCGGGCAGTATGGCAACGCAGCCCGCTCAGGGCGAGGTCCATGCCCGGGCCGGGCACCGTGGCGGGCGTGCATGCCCCACACCCGTCATCGGGTACCCTTGCGCCGATGGAACCTCTCGATACGATCAACCTGTGGATCGAACGCGTCCGGGACCGTGCGCGCGCGATCAGCTTCGGCCGCTTCCTGTGGCGCCGTTTCCTGGATGACCGCCTGTTCCAGGCGGCCGCCTCGCTGGCCTACACCACCGTGTTCGCGCTGGTGCCGCTGGCCATCGTGGTGTTCGGGGTGCTCTCGGCGTTCCCGGTGTTCGACCGCTGGAGCGACACCCTCAGCGACTACGTGTTCTCCAACTTCGTGCCCAACGCCGCGCGCGCCGCCGAAGGCTACCTGCGACAGTTCTCGGCCAGCGCCGGGCAGCTGACCGCCGCCGGCTTCATCGCCCTGGTGGTGTCGCTGCTGATCACGCTCAACAGCGTGGAGGAAACCTTCAACCAGATCTGGCGGGTGAGTTCGACCCGGCCGAAGCTGACCCGCTTCCTGGTGTATTGGACGGTGCTCACCCTCGGCGCGATGCTGGCCGCCGCCTCGCTGGCGGTCTCGGCGCGGGTGTTCGCGCTGCCGCTGTTCGGTACCAGCGAAGGCCGCTGGCTGGCCAACGTCTCATTGACGGTCGCGCCGATCCTGATCGAGTTCGTCTGCATCATGCTGGTGTACCGCGTGGTGCCGCACCACACGGTCAAATGGCGGCATGCCGTCCCCGGCGCGATCCTGGCCGCGATCATGCTGGAGCTGGTGAAGTGGGGCATGGGCGCCTACCTGGGCAGCTTCCAGTCCTACCAGAAGCTCTACGGCACGGTCGCTTTCGTACCGATCCTGCTGCTGTGGATCTACCTGTGCTGGGTCTCGGTGCTGCTCGGCGCATCGCTTGCCTCCTCGATCGCCGCGTTCCGCTACCAGCCGGCCGACCTGCGCCTGCCGGTGGGGTATGAGATCTATGGCCTGCTGCGCCTGATCGGTCGCTTCCACCAGGCCCGCGCCGACGGCCGCAGCCTGGATGACGACGAGATCCTGCGGCTGGAGCCGATGCTGACCGATTCGCTGCTGCAGACGCTGCTCTGCGATCTGGAAGCAATCCGCGTGGTGCGCCGCGACGAGCAGGGCGAATGGCTGCTCGCGCGCGACCTGGACAAACTCACCCTGGCCGACCTGTACGAGACCACGCAGATGCGGATCCCGATCAAGGAAGCCTACCTGCCCTACCGCGACGACAGCCTGGGCACGGCCTCGGTGGCCGCGCTGGACACCTTGCGCCTGCCGCTGCGCGAACTGCTCAAACGCCGCGTCAGCGACATCTACTCGACCCCCGGAGACAAACCATGACCGCCAAGCCCCTGCTGCTGGCCCTGGGCCTGCTGACGCTGGCCGCCTGCAACAAGCCCGCCGCACAGAGCGAGGCCACTGCGCCCGCCGTCCCGGCCCCGATCAGCGAGCCCGCCGCGCCGCCGACCGAAGCCGTGCCGGCGACCGAACGCAGGACCGTCGAACAGCCGACGCTGAAAGCCAAGGCGCTGGACGGCACCGACTACGATCTGGCCGCTCACCGCGGCAAGTGGGTGGTGGTGAACTTCTGGGCGACCTGGTGCGCCCCATGCCGCAAGGAAATGCCCGAGCTCTCCGCGCTGCACGCGATGCGCAATGAAATCGAGGTGGTCGGGCTGGCCTTCGAGGACATCGAACCGGCCGAGATGAAGGCCTTCCTGGAGAAGCGTCCGGTCACCTATCCGATCGTGATCGTGGATACGTACAACCCGCCGGAAGACTTCGCGATCCCGCGCGGCCTGCCGATGACCTACCTGATCGCGCCGGATGGCAAGGTCGCCAAGGAATTCCTCGGCCCGGTCACCGCGCATGACATCGAAGCGCGGATCAAGGAAGGCTGATCCTCACGGGCATGCCGGCGGATACCCGGCATGCCTGTGCCTCGCAGCGCCGGTAGATCCACGCCATGCGTGGATCTACCCGACGACGAAGGGTTCAATCGGCTTCAAGACCCCGAAGTGCTCCTTGTGCAGCTTGCCCTTCAACGGCGGCAGCGCCAGCACCGGTTCGTCCACGCGGGTATCGGGCAGGCGATCGAGCAGGTTGCGGATCAGGCCCAGCCGCCCGCGTTTCTGGTCGTTGAAGTCCACCAGCGTCCACGGGGCATCATCGTTATGCGTCGCGCGCAGCATCGCTTCGCGGCTCTCGGTATAGGCGCTGTACTTGCTGCGTGATTTCAGGTCCACCGGCGACAGCTTCCAGCCCTTGAGCGGATCGAGGTGGCGCTCGGCAAAACGCTTTTCCTGTTGTGCCTGGTCCACGCTGAGCCAGTACTTGAACAGCACGATGCCATCATCGATCAGCAGCTTCTCGAACACCGGCGTCTGCGCCAGGAAGCTGCGGTACTGCGCCTCGGTGCAATAGCCCATCACATGCTCGACGCCGGCGCGGTTGTACCAGCTGCGGTCCATCAGCACGATCTCGCCCGCCGCCGGCAGGTGCGAGACATAGCGCTGGAAATACCACTGCGTGCTTTCGCGATCGGTCGGCTTGGGCAGCGCGACCACCTTGCACTGGCGCGGATTGAGATGCTCGGCGATCGCCTGGATCGCACCGCCCTTGCCCGCGGTGTCGCGGCCTTCGAACAGCACCAGCACGCGCTGCCCGGTGTGCTGCACCCAGCGCGCCATCGCCGCCAGTTCCAGTTGCATCGGTTCCAGCAGGGCCTGGTAGTCCTTGCGCTTGAGCTTGCCCATCGGCGTGCCTCGGTGATTCACAGGGAAGCCCGAGCCTAGCGCAGCCGATGCTCAGGCGATGTGTGGGCCCTGCCAGCCGCGTTCGCGTGCGAGCGTTTCGATCACCTCGGTGAGGTCGCGCGCGAAACCGGCCATGTCGAACAGGCCGCTGTCCTCGCGCCGTTGCGCCAGCGTGGCGCGCGCGGCCTGCATTGCAGCCGGGTCGTTGCCGAGCTGGATGGCGGTAGCCACGAACGCCGCGTCGTCGGCCACGTTGAACGCGTGCATGCCCAGGTGGTGGTTGAGGCTGCCGGCCACGCGTGAGGCGAACGTCGCGCCGGGGCTGGTCAGCACCGGGCAGCCGGCCCACAGCGCATCGGAGGCGGTGGTGTGGGCGTTGTACGGGTGCGTGTCCAGGAACAGGTCGGCGTGCTGGTAACGCGCCAGGTACTGCGGGTGCGGCAGGCGTGGCATGAACACCAGCCGCGCCGGATCCAGCTTCGCCTGGCGTGCCGCGCTGCGCAGCCGTGCATCGGCAGTGCCCGGCCCGGACAGCAGCCACAGCACGCTGCCGGGCACGCCGTGCAGCACCGCGAACAGCCGTTGCATGCTGCGCGGATTGAGCTTGTAGCTGTTGTTGAAACAGCACAGCACCACGCCCTGCGCGGGCAGGCCGCAGTCCTCGCGCGAGGGCACCGGTTCCAGCACGCGGGTGTTGTCCGAGGGCTGGAACGCGCGCGGCAGGTGCCGCACGTTCTCACTGAACGCCGGTGCCAGCACCTCGGGCAACACGAAGGCATCGGCCAGCACATGATCGATCCACGGCGCGCCGGAGGTGCCCGGGTAGGCCAGCCAGTTGACCTGTACCGGGGCCGGGCGCATTGCCAGCACCTGCGGGGTGCCGCCGCCGCCCCAGCCGCGCAGATCGAACAGCACATCGATCCCGGCCTCGCGGATGCGCCGGGCGATCACCTGATGCGGCTGCGCGCTGACATCGTGCAACGTGTGGGCGGCCTGCTGCAGACGCTGGCGGATGCTGCTGCCGTCGTCCGCGCTGAGCGCGAACAGATGCAGGTCCAGCATGTCCAGCGCGCGCAGCTGTTCGAACAGGGCGACGGTCAACAGGCCGGTGGGATGCGCGCCGAAGCCGTTGGAGAGGAAGCCGACCCGCAGCGTGCCGTGCGGGCGCACCGTGGCCGGCGGCAACCGCGGGATGCCCTCGGCCAGCGCCGCCGCGCGCTGACGGGCGCAGGCCAGCTGCTCGGCGGCGCTGCCGTCTTCGCTGAGGAAGGCGAACGGCTCGACCACCGCCTGGCCCTGCGCGACGGCCTGGCGCACGAGCGACGACAATCGCTCCAGATCCCGCCAATCGCACAGCCGGCGCTGCCAGTTGAGCAGCTGCGCAGTGATGTAGGGCTCGCCCGGCAGCAGACGGTGCGCATGGCGATACGCATCCGCCGCCGCCTCCGGTTGCCCCGCGTCTTCCAGTGCGTGGCCGAGCCACAGGGTGATGCCGGGGTGCTGGGGCGCGCGATCCGCCGCCTGCCTCAGCAGTGTGGCGGCCTCGCCATGGCGGCCTTGCATCCAGCGTGCGCGGCCCAGCCGGGCCAGGGCCTCGGGATGGTCGCCGCGCAGCTGCAGCGCACGGGTGGCGGCCTGTTCGCCGGCGCGCACATCGCCGGCTTCCAGCTCCGCGTCGGCCAGCATCACCCACGCAATGAAATCGGCCGGTTGCCGCTGCACCGCCTGGCGCAACTGCAGGCGCTGCGGATCGGCACTCATCGCGGCCGCGCCCGGGCGGGCATGCTCAGTTGCCTTCCGCGAGCCGGGCCAGCTCGTCGGCCTGGTGTTCGTGGGTCAGCCGGCTCACCAGTGCATCAAGATCGCCGGTCAGGATGTTGGGGAGGTCGTACAGGGTCAGCCCTTCCACGCGGTGGTCGGTGATCCGTCCCTGCGGGAAGCTGTAGGTGCGGATGCGCTGGCTGCGGTCGCCGCTGCCGACCTGCAGCCGGCGGCTTTCGGCCTGCGCGGCGGCCTGCTTGCTGCGTTCGGCATCCAGCAGCTGCGCCTTGAGGCGCTTCATCGCCTTGTCGCGGTTGGCGTGCTGGCTGCGCTCGGTCTGGCATTCCACCACCACGCCGGTGGGCAGGTGGGTGATGCGGATCGCCGATTCGGTCTTGTTGACGTGCTGGCCACCGGCGCCGGAGGAGCGGTAGGTGTCCACGCGCAGGTCGGCCGGGTTGATCACCACGTCCTCGACGTCATCCGCCTCGGGAATGATCGCCACCGTCGCGGCCGAGGTATGGATGCGGCCCTGCGACTCGGTCGCCGGCACGCGCTGCACGCGGTGCGTGCCCGATTCGAACTTCAGCCGCGAGAACGCGCCACGGCCGACCACGCGCGCGACCACTTCCTTGTAGCCGCCATGTTCGCCCGGGTTGTCCGATTCGATCTCGACCTTCCAGCCCTGGCGCTCGGCATAGCGGGCGTACATGCGGAACAGATCGCCGGCGAAGATCGCCGCCTCGTCACCGCCGGTGCCCGCGCGGACTTCCAGGAACAGGTTGCCGTCATCGCGCGGATCGCGCGGCACCAGCAACAGGGCCAGTGCTTCGTCCAGCTGCTGCAGGCGCTGCTGCGCGGCGGTGATTTCCTCGTCGGCCAGCTCGCGCAGGTCAGGGTCCTCGCGCATCGCTTCGGCGGCGGCGAGATCGGCCTTGGCACGGGCTTCGTCGGCCAGCGCGTTGGCGACCGGCTCCAGCTGCGAAAACTCGCGCGAGAGCGCGCGGAAACGGTCGTTGTCGCCGACCACGGCCGGGTCGGACAACAGGCGTTCCAGTTCTTCGCGGCGCTCGGCCAGCGCTTCCAGCTTACGGCGCAGGGTCGGCGTCATCGTTCCTCGCTACATCGGTGCGCACGGCAGGGTGCTGGTAACCCGGCTTGGCCGGGAACAGGCGCTCGGCGGCGCGGGTGAGTTCAGTATCGCCGCTGAGCGCGGCCGCGCGCAGGGCGGCGGTCGGCGGGTGCAGCAGGCGGTTGGTCAGGCCATGCGCGAGCAGCTCGAGCACTTCCTCGGGTGGTTTGCCATGGGCCAGCTGCTGGCGGGCTTTCTCCAGCATCTCCACGCGGGTCGCTTCGCCATAGGCGCGCAGCTGCCGCAGCGGGGCCTGGTGCACGCTGGCCTGCAGGGTCTCCACGAAACGGGCGACCTGCAGCTCGATGATCGCTTCGGCCTCGGCCGCCGCTTCCCGGCGGCTGCGACGGTTGTCTTCGACCGCGCGCTCCAGATCATCCACGGTGTACAGGAAGGCGTCGGCCAGTTCGCCCACGCCGGCCTCGATATCACGCGGCACGGCCAGATCGAACAGCAGCATCGGCTTGTGCTTGCGGGTTTTCAGTGCGGCGGCCACGTGCGCGCGGGTGATCACCGGCTCACGCGCGGCGGTGGCCGAGAACACCACGTCGGCCTCGCCCAGATGACGGTCCAGCTCACTCAGGGGCAGGGCGACGCCGCCATGACGGCTGGCCAGCTCCTGCGCATGGGCGAGGGTGCGGTTGGCGATCAGCAGCCGACGCACGCGCCCTTCGCTGAGATGGCGCGCGGCCAGCTCGATGGTCTCGCCGGCGCCCACCAGCAGCACGGTGGAATCTTCCAGCCGCGCGAACGAGTTCTGCGCCAGGCGCACCGCGGTGGAGGCCACCGAGACCGGATTGGCGCCCACGCGGGTATCGGTGCGGGCGCGCTTGGCCACCGAGAAGGTCTGCTGGAACAACCGGTCCAGACGCTGGCCGAGCAGGCCGTGATCACGCGCCAGGGCCCAGGCATCCTTCACCTGGCCCAGGATCTGCGGCTCGCCCAGCACCATGGAATCCAGCCCGGTGGCCACCCGGAACAGGTGGCGCACCGCATCGGCGTCGGCGTGCTGGTAGAGGTACCCATGCAAGGTGCCGGCATGTGACTCCAGCCACTGCGCCAGCGCGTCACCGGATTCGGCCACCGCGTACAGCTCGGTGCGGTTGCAGGTGGAGAGCAGGACCGCCTCGGCCACCTGTGGCGTATCGCGCAGCGACGCCAATGCCTGGGGCAGGGCGTCGCCGCCAAAGGAGGCGCGTTCGCGCAGTTCCACTGGCGCGGTCTGGTGATTCAGTCCGAGCACCCACAGGGTCATTGTTCAGTTGCTTGCGATAAGCTGCTGGCCATTCAAGTCGTCATTTTAAGGCTCAGATGCCCCCGATGCCCGCATTGATTCGCATCTCCAGCGTTCTGCTGCTGTGTTTGTTCACCGCCAACGCCCTGGCCGCCCCCCCGGCAGCCCCGGCCAAAGGCAAGAACAGCACGGCCGAGGCGGTCCCCCTGGCCCCGGTCATGGCGGGCGAATTCGCCCTGCAGGCAGGCAAACTGGGCGACGCCGCGCGCTGGTACCTGGAGGCGGCCGAGGCCAGTGAAGGCGATGCCGGCCTGGCCGAGCGCGCCTCCCGGATCGCCATGCTGGCCAACGATGACAAGCGCGCCGCCCGCGCGCTGGCCCTGTGGGAGCAGCGTGCGCCGCGCTCACTGGCCATGCGCAGCAGCACCGCCGCGCTGGACATGCGCCAGAACAAGGTGAAGGCCGCCCGCACCGAACTGCAGGCGCTGCTCAAGGACCCGGACCCCACCGCCTGGAAGTTCGCGATCGGCGCCCTGATCAGCGGCGGCAGCGACCCCAAGGTCCCGGCCCAGGTGCTGGGCGAGCTGGTGGATGCCAATGCCATCCCCGACCGCCTGGAGGTCTGGCAGGAGTTCGGCCGTCTGGCCATGCGCATGGAGCAGCCCGAGCTGGCCCGGCGCATGGTCGATGAGGTGGTCAAGCGTTTCCCGGACGAGCCGCGCGTGGCCCTGCTGCACGCCAGTCAGCTCAACCAGGCCGGCAAGTCTGAAGAGGCGCTGGCCCTGTTGAAGGGCGTGGAGCCCAAGACCACGCAGGACCCCGAGCTGCGCAACGCGGTGGCGATCTCCTACGACCTGATGGGCCAGCCTGCTGCGGCCGAGCGCGTGCTGGCGGTCGGCCCGCAGGATGTGCAGACCTACGGCATGCGCGCCTCGCTGCTGGCCAAGCAGAAGGACGACCCGGGCCTGCTGGCCCTGTATACCGAACTCTCCGGGCAGGCGACCAAGCCGGATCCGGCCCAGCGCCTGCTGCTGGGCAAGATCGCCGAGTACCTCAAGCGCTACGAGGAAGCGGTCAACTGGTATCACAGTGTGCCCGGTGGCCCGGAGCGCGATGAGTCGCGCCTGCGCGCGGCCAACGCGCAGAACGAACTGGGCCGCACCGACAAGGCGCTGGCCGAAGTACACGCGATCCAGTCCGACGCGACCGTCGATGACGATGCCCGCCGCGATGCCTATCTGCTCGAGGCCGAGCTGCGCCAGCGCGGCAACGACGATGCCGGCGAACTGGACGCGCTGGCCCGTGGCCTGGCCGCGTATCCGGACGAGAACGCGCTGCTGTATGCCCGCGCCCTGGCCTGGGAGCGTCGCGACGACATCCCGCGCGCCGAGGCCGACCTGCGCAAGGTGCTGGTCACCGATCCGGAGAACATCGCCGCGCTCAACGCGCTCGGCTATACCTTGGCCGACCGCACGCAGCGTTATCAGGAAGCCTTGGAACTGATCGACCGCGCGCGCGTGGCCGAGCCGGACAACGCCGCCATCGTCGACAGTTACGGCTGGGTGCTGTATCGCCTGGGCCGCAACGAAGAAGCACTGGTGCAGCTGCGCCGCGCCTGGACGCTGGCCAAGGATGCGGAGATCGCCGCGCATGTCGGCGAGGTGCTGTGGGTGTTGAACAAGAAGGACGAGGCGCGCCACTTCTTTGAGGAGGCTCGCAAGCTGGACCCGGACAACCGCGCCCTGCAGCGCGTGATCGAGAAATACGGCGTATGAATCTGCTGTCCCTGAAGGCCGCGTTTGCCGCGGCCGTGGCGTTGTCGCTCTCCGCCTGCGTGTCCCTGGATGAGCGCAAGGCGCCCTCCGCCCCGACCGTGGTCACCACCGTCTCTCCCGCTGCGCAGCAGGCCGAGGCCGAGCGTGTCACTGCGGTGCGCGCGCAGCCGGCCTGGTCGTTCCAGGGCCGGGTGGCGATCAGCAAGGGCCGCAACGGTGGCAACGGCCGCATCGACTGGCAGCAGCAGGGCCAGGGATATGTGGTGGAACTCAGCGCCCCGGTCACCCGGCAGAGCTGGAAGCTGACCGGCGACAGCCATCACGAGGGTGGCCGACTGGAAGGTCTGGAAGGCGGCACGCGCCAGGGCGACGATGCCCAGCAGGTCCTGCTGGACGCCACCGGCTGGGATATCCCGGTCAACCAGCTGCCCGATTGGGTGCGCGGCCTGATCGCCGATGCGGCCCCGGCCGAGCGCATCGAGCGCGACGGCGAAGGCCGCCCGCGTCGCGTGCAGCAGCTGGGCTGGGAGATCCAATACCTGGATTGGTACCCGGCCGAGGCTGGTCGCCCGGTGCTGCCGCGCCGGATCGAAGCGGTCAATGGCGACGCCAAGGTCCGCCTGGTGGTCGACAGCTGGGTGCTGGCCACGCCATGAGCAGGCTGGATGCAGTCGACGGCGGGTCGACCTGGCCGGCCCCGGCCAAGCTGAATCTGTTCCTCCACATCACCGGGCGGCGCCCGGACGGTTACCACCAGTTGCAGACCGTGTTCCGGCTGCTGGATTGGGGCGATCGGATCCATCTGCGTGTCCGCGACGATGGTCGGATCCGCCGTGAGGGCCCCTCCGTGGCCGGCGTTGCCGAGGCCGATGATCTGGCGATCCGCGCCGCGCACCTGTTGAAGGCTGCAGCGAACATCGTCCAAGGTGCCGATATCGGCGTCGAAAAGCGCGTTCCCGCTGGCGGCGGCTTCGGCGGCGGGTCCTCCGATGCCGCCACTGTGCTGGTCGCACTGAACCGCCTGTGGGGCGCCGGTCTGGAGGTCGATGCGCTGGCCGCGCTGGGTCTGCAGCTGGGCGCGGATGTGCCGGTTTTCGTGCGCGGGCACAACGCCTGGGCCGAGGGCGTGGGCGAACTGCTGACCCCGATCGCCCTGCCGCCGGCCTGGTTTGTGCTGGTCCACCCCGGCGTTCACGTACCGACCCCCGCACTTTTCGCATCACCGGATTTGACGCGGGATGCCCCAGTGGCGAAAATAGCGGACTTCGCTTCCGGGTCTTTGCTCGGGAATGCGTTCGAGCCGGTCCTGCGCCGCCGCGAACCTGCCGTAGAGGCAGCGCTCGCAGCGTTGAGCAGTATCGGCCGGGCACGACTCACCGGGTCGGGAAGCGGTTGTTTCGTCGAGTTCGCCACGCGCGCTGCTGCAGAGCAGGGCCTGGCGCAATTGCCGAAGGAACTGCGGGCATGGGTGGCTGCGGGCGTGGAGCGCTCGCCACTGCTTGATGTACTCGAGCGTTACTGATTTTGATGCAGGGGCGTCGCCAAGAGGCCCAAGGCACCAGGTTTTGATCCTGGCATTCGGAGGTTCGAATCCTCCCGCCCCTGCCACTAGCGGATATCTGCCGCGACTCCATGCGCATGTCTGCGCGGGCGCGGTGCATACGCCGCGGTGTTGTCACCGCAGACACCTCCGGGTGCCGGCGGCCCAGTTCTCCGCCAATCGCTCCCGCCCGAGACCGTCATGATGCAAGAACACCCCAACCTGCTGGTATTTTCCGGCAACGCCAACAAGCGCCTTGCGCAGAGCATCTGCAAGGAACTGGGGGTGCGGCCTGGCAAGGCATTGGTGTCGCGCTTCTCCGATGGTGAAGTGCAGGTCGAGATCGAGGAAAACGTCCGTAAGCAGGACGTGTTCGTGATCCAGCCGACCTGTGCACCCAGCGCAGAGAACCTGATGGAACTGCTGGTCCTGATCGATGCGCTCAAGCGCGCTTCGGTCAACAGTGTCACCGCCGTGGTGCCGTATTTCGGCTACTCGCGCCAGGATCGCCGCATGCGGTCCTCGCGCGTGCCGATCACCGCCAAGGTGGCTGCAAAGATGTTCAGCGCTGTCGGGGCTGACCGGGTACTGACGGTGGATCTGCATGCCGATCAGATCCAGGGTTTCTTCGACATGCCGGTGGACAACGTATACGCCTCGCCGCTGCTGCTCGCCGATATCTGGCGCGCCTACGGCACGGAAAACCTGATCGTGGTGTCCCCGGACGTGGGCGGTGTGGTGCGCGCGCGCGCCGTCGCCAAGCGCCTGGACGATGCCGATCTGGCGATCATCGACAAGCGCCGCCCGCGCGCCAACGTCTCCACCGTGATGAACATCATCGGTGACGTCGAAGGCAAGACCTGCGTGATGGTCGATGACATCGTCGATACCGCCGGCACCCTGTGTGCGGCCGCTGCAGCCCTGAAGGCGCGTGGCGCCCTCAAGGTCGCCGCGTACTGCACCCACGCCGTGCTCTCGGGCCCGGCGGTGGACAACATCAACAACTCCCAGCTCGATGAGCTGGTGGTGACCGACACCATCCCGCTGCGTGAAGAGGCGCGGGTGTGCAGCAAGATCCGCCAGCTCAGCGTGGCGGAAATGCTGGCCGAGACGATGCGCCGCATCGCCTTCGGTGAGTCGGTCAGCTCGCTGTACGTGGATTGATTTTTCCGCCCACCGGCAACGGTGGGTGGTTTCCCGGGGAGATCTGGTCGCGGATCTCCCCTCATCGCCTCGCCCTCATGGCGCGGCAAACAACGAAGGTAGTAAATCAGCATGGCCAAGAATCATGAAATCAAGGTCGTCCAGCGCGAACTGCAAGGCAAGGGTGCGAGCCGCCGCCTGCGTGGCGCTGGCCAGATCCCGGCGATCATCTACGGCGGCGACGTCGAGCCGAGCGTCATCCAGCTCAACCACAACGAAATCTGGCTGGCCCAGCAGAACGAGTGGTTCTACTCGTCCATCCTGGACCTGAATCTGGATGGCAAGGTCACCAAGGTGCTGCTGCGTGACATGCAGCGCCACCCGTTCAAGCAGCTGATCCTGCATCTGGATTTCCTGCGCGTGAACGAGAACGAAGCGCTGACCGCCAACGTCCCGCTGCACTTCATCAACGAAGACACCTCGCCGGCCGGCAAGGCTGCCGACGTCGTGGTCACCCACGAACTGAAGGAAGTGAGCATCACCTGCCTGCCGAAGGACCTGCCGGAATCGATCGACGTCGACCTGGCCGACCTGAAGGCTGGTGACGTGATCTACCTGTCGGACATCAAGCTGCCGAAGGGCGTCGAGATCCCGGCCCTGGCCCAGGGCAAGGACCATGACGACGCGATCGTCACCGCCAAGCTCGGCAAGGAAGAAGCTGCCGACGAAGCGCCGGCTGCAGAGTAAGTGATTGCGGCGCCTGTCCTTCGGGGCAGGCGCCGTTTCTGTATGTACCGGCACAGGGCCGGTACCGACGAAAGAAGAGTAATGACAGGATTGCGATTGATCGTTGGTCTGGGCAACCCCGGACCCGAGCACGCCCAGACCCGGCACAATGCCGGGTTTCGTTTCATTGACGCCCTGGTCGAACAGGCCGGCGCGCGCTGGAGCGTGGACAGCAAGTTGTTCGGCGAGACCGCCAAGGTCGATATCGCCGGCCAGCCGGTATGGCTGCTCAAGCCCGCCACCTTCATGAACCTCAGTGGCAAATCGGTCACCGCGGCGCAGCGCTTCTGGAAGATCGAACCGGAAGAAACGCTGCTGGCGCACGACGAGCTGGACCTGCCGCCCGGCGTGGCACGGCTCAAGTTCGACGGTGGCCACGGCGGCCAGAATGGCCTGCGCGACACCATCCGCCTGCTCGGCCATGGCAGATTCCACCGCCTGCGCATCGGCATCGGCCATCCCGGCCACAAGGACCGCGTGGTCCCGTGGGTGCTGGGGCGCGCCAGCAAAGACGATGATGTGCTGATTGGTCATGCCATCGAAGATGCGATCGACGTGCTGCCGCTGGCGGTATCCGGCGATTACAGTGAGGCGATGAAGCGCCTCCACACCCCGAAATAACCACGGTGTACCGACCAACGGTCGGTACCTACCACCCCAGAGGTTGTCAAAGATGGGTATCAAATGCGGCATCGTCGGTCTGCCCAACGTCGGCAAATCGACCCTGTTCAATGCGCTGACCAAGGCGGGCATCGCGGCGGCCAACTTCCCGTTCTGCACGATTGAACCGAACGTCGGCATCGTGCCGGTGCCGGATCCGCGCCTGAACGAGCTGGCGGCCATCATCAACCCGCAGAAGGTCATCCCGACCGCGGTGGAGTTCGTGGACATCGCCGGCCTCGTCGCCGGCGCGGCCAGTGGTGAAGGCCTGGGCAACAAGTTCCTGGCCCACATCCGCGAAGTGGATGCGATCACCCACGTGGTGCGCTGCTTCGAGAATGCCGACGTCATCCACGTCAACAACAAGGTCGACCCGCTCTCGGATATCGACACCATCGATACCGAACTGGCCCTGGCCGATCTGGACAGCGTCGAGAAGGCGCTGAACCGCGCCGAGCGCGCTGCCAAGGGGGGCGACAAGGAAGCCGCGGCCCGCAAGCCGGTGCTGGCCAAGCTGCAGGCTGCGCTGGCCGACGGCAAGGCCGGTCGTACCGCTGGCCTGGACGAGGAAGAGAAGGCGCTGGTCCGTGATCTGTTCCTGCTGACCCTCAAGCCGGTGATGTACATCGCCAACGTGCTGGAAGACGGCTTCGAGAACAACCCGCATCTGGATGCCGTGCGCGCCCGTGCCGCCGAGGAAGGCGCGCAGGTGGTGCCGGTGTCGGCCGCGATCGAAGAAGAGCTGTCCCAGCTCGACGACGAAGACCGCGACACCTTCCTGGCCGATCTGGGCCTGTCCGAGCCGGGCTTGAACCGCGTGATCTACGCCGCGTACCAGCTGCTGGGTCTGCAGACCTACTTCACCGCAGGCGTGAAGGAAGTCCGCGCATGGACCGTGCGCAAGGGCGCCACCGCTCCGCAGGCCGCCGCCGTGATCCATACCGACTTCGAGAAGGGCTTCATCCGCGCCGAAACCATCGCGTATGACGACTTCATCAAGTACAAGGGCGAGGCCGGTGCCAAGGAAGCGGGTCGTCTGCGTCTGGAAGGCAAGGAATACCGCGTCCAGGAAGGCGACATCCTGCACTTCCGCTTCAACGTCTGAGTTCCTCGCACGTTGATGCCCGCAACGCCCCGCCCTGAGCGGGGCGTTTGCGTTTTTGGGGAGCGCATTCCACACCCGGCATGGACTGGATAAAAATTGACCAGGCGCCGAAACCCTTGCCTGGTATGCCTCCGCCTCACTTGTCCACAACAAACCCCCACGCCTCTCCACGCACCATGTGGAAAACCCGCGCGCGGTAGTGCCGGCCGCTGGCCGGCAACCCATCTGACCCGCCCGCCAGCGACGTGGACAATTTCTGACCACCACTGAAAACCGTTGCAGTGCATCGCTCACCCGGGGTTGTCCACAGCAAACCCCCATCGCTTTCCACGGTGTGTGTGGAAAACCGCGATCCGCGGCTGGACAAAAAATAGCCACGCCCTGAAAGCATTGTGCCGCATGGCTTGCATGCACTTGTCCACACCAAACCCCCATGGCTTTCCACGTGGCGTGTGGAAAACACGGTGGCCGCGCCGCATCGCGGGCAACGCGCAAAAAAAAGACGGAGGCAATGCCTCCGTCCTTGATCCCCTATCGGCAGTGAAACGGCGCTTACAACGCCGTACCGCCAAACTTGTGGGTGTACTGCAGGTTGATCGTCCGGCCCACGGTGTCGAACCAGGAGACGTCGTAGTACGGATACGGCGTGTACGTCACATCCTTCGGCGGCAGCTTGTTGGCGATGTTGACCACCGACAGCGACAGGCGCGAATGATCATCGAAGCGGTACTGCAACGACACGTTGTAGCGGTACGTCGCCCCGATCCACGGGCTGTCGCCGCTGTCCGGATCGAAACTCTGGTCATAGCTGTCGTAGGTTGGCAGTTTGCCCAGGCGCGAGCCGTACAGCGTGGCCGACCACGCCGCGTTCTCCCAGGTCACGCTCGCACTGGTCTTGGTGCGCGGAATGTCGAAACCGCTGTTGATCGCGAACTGGTCCTCGACCACATCGCCCTCGAACTGCTGGAAATCGTGCGTCTTCACCCAGGTGTGGTTGCCACTGAGGATGAAATCGCCGATCCCGGTGCTCAGGCGGTAGCGCAGGCCCACATCGATGCCGCGGGTCGTTTCGCGCGCGATGTTGATCGGGCTCACGTGCACGCCATACAGGCGGCCATCACTGGTGCGGGTAACCCGGCTGATCGCATCCACGCAGGTCGGCGACGCCGCGTCCGCGTCGCCCAGGCGGCAGGCCGCCTCGTCGCGCAGAATCGTGCTCACATCCATGTCCTGCACCTGGTCGCGCATGTCGATATCGAACCAGTCCACGGACAGATCCAGGCCCGCTGCCGGCGACCACACAAAACCAGCACTCCACGACGTGCTGGTTTCCGGGTCCAGCTGGCGGTTGCCTTCGCGCGTGCGGATCAGGTTCTCTTCGTAATCCGAACAGTCATCGCCGCCGTCCACCGCGCAGGTGTAATAGTCGTTGGCACTGGTTTCATCGTTGCCCGGGCCGGCATACACGTAGTGCAGGTCGGGCGCGCGGAACGCGGTGCCGTAGGAGCCGCGCACCAGCAGCGTGTCGATCGGGCGCCACTCCAGGCCACCGCTCCAGGTCGCCTTGCCGATCGTGTTGCCGGAGTAACGGTACTGGTCGAAGCGGCCGGCCAGGCTGACGTTGAACGTGTCATGCAGCGGCAGGCGCAGCTCGGCCGCGGTCGCCCAGCGGTTGCGGCTGCCGTGCCCGTCCGAATCCTTCCAGCTGTAGTAGTAGTACTGCGTGGCCAGCGGGTCCGGGTTCAGTGCGTAGGACTGATTGCCGAACTCGGCGGTCGCCGCGAAGCCGGCCTTGCCACCCGGCAGCTCGAACAGCTCGCCATTGGTCAGGGTCAGCGCGGCAGTCTCGGTGCGCGACTTCGGGGTATAGGTGGTGCGTGCGGCGATCGAATCGTACTCGCTGCGGCTCAGCGGCCGGTACAGGCGCGCCGGGTCGGCGTTGAACACCGGGAACACGTTGTCGTCGTCATCGGTGTACTCGCCCAGCTGCTCGCCCAGGAACAGTGCATTGGCCTTGGCGGCGATGATCTGCGGCCAGCGGATGCTGGACTGGTACTGCGAATGGCTCAGCGACGCCTCGTATTCCCAGTCCGCACCGAGCGCGCCCTTGAAGCCGGTGGTCACGCTGAAGGTCTTCTGGGTGCTGCGCACCATGCCGTTGTCGAGTCCGCCCATTTCCTCGGGGGAGAACTGGCGCTGCCAGAACTCGACCTGGTCGGTGGCCTGGTTGTAGAAGTAGCCGTCCTCGTTGCCGTCGGCGGCCATGCGGCCCCACTGGGTGACATCGCGCATCAGCGCCAGGTCGTGGTAACCCATCTGCACATCGGCGAACCACTCCGCGCCGTTGTCGAAGGCGTAGCGCAGCGAGGCATAGCCGTTGGCACCGCGGCGTTTGCTCAGGATCGTGCCGTAGCCGATCGAGCGGTCGCTGCCGCAGTAGAAGCCATATCGCGCACGCTCGGCGTACTGGGTGCTGCCGTTGTTTTGGCCGGCCAGCGCATCGCAGGTGGCCTGGCCCGGGTCCAGGTAGTCGTCGTTGTAGTCGGTGCGCAGGTAGGCGCGGCGCAGGGCGCGGGCGCTCTCGGTCGGCGCGTCCAGCGTGGAATCCTGCTGCCCACGCTCATAGGCCCACAGCGGGGTCTGCGACTGCAGTTCCAGGCTGTAGACCGCGCTGAAACGGCCGGCGTCGAAGCCACTGGCGATGCTCATGTCGAAGGACTCACCACCGCCTTCGCTGGTGGTGCCCATGCGCATGTCGACCGTGGTGCCATCCACCTGCTTCTTCAGGATGAAGTTGACCACGCCGGCGATCGCGTCAGAACCATAGATCGCCGAGGCGCTGCCGGTCAGCACTTCGATGCGCTCGATCATCCCGATCGGGATGTTGGAGACGTCGGTGAAGTTGCTGCGGCCCTGGAAGGGCATCGGGAAATCGGCGATGCGGCGGCCGTTGACCAGCACAAGGGTGTGGTTGGGGCCAAGGCCGCGCAGGTCGACCTGCTGCGCACCGGGGGAGAAGTCCGCGCCGCTGGAGGACTGCTGGCTCTGGGTCTCGCCCCCGTTCTGGGTCATCGAGCGCAGCACGTCCGGCACGCTGGTGAAGCCGCTGGCCTGGATCTGCTCGGCAGTGATGACGGTGACCGGGGCCGGCCCCTCCACCTGCGCACGCGGAATGCGCGAGCCGGTGACCTGCACCGTATCCAGTTGCTGCACCCCGGGGGCGGGCGTCTGGGCGCCCGCAGTTGCGGCCACACCCATCAACGCCAGCTGGATCGACCACGCCATCGCCTGTTTACGCATGAGAATTCTCGAGAAGAAAGTGTCGGCCTCGAGGGAGGCCTGTCCCCCATTCACATTTCGTGAATGGACGGCGCGCATTTAACGCCTTTTTTACGGGGTTGACCACTGCCAATTTCTCTGGCAAAGAGTGAAAGCGCTTACACTCCCGTTTTATTCAGGGAGGTCAACGTGCACAAGGGTTTCCGGCCGATCCATTCCCTTCTGTGGTTGCTGCTTGCAGCGCTCTCGCTCCCCCTCCACGCCCAGAATCCGCGCAGTCTGCAGGATCGGGGCTACCGCTATTACGAGGTCGGCGCCCTGCAGGCCCCGCGGGCGCCCCACACCGAGCCGGCGATGATGCTGATGGGCGGCGGCGAGTGGGTGCCGGCAGCCTTCCAATGGTGGGTGGCGCGCGCCGGCCATGGCCGGGTGGTTATCCTGCGCGCGTCCGGTGCCGATGAGCTGCAGAACCGGCTCTATCGGGAGATCGGCGGCGTGGCATCGGTACAGACCCTGGTGTTCAACAGTCGGCGCGCGGCCGACGACCCGGCCGTGCTGGGGGTGATCGCTGCCGCCGATGCGATCTTCATCGCCGGCGGCGACCAGGCGCGCTATATCCGTTTCTGGAAGGGCACGGCGGTGAACGCGGCGCTCAATGCACACGTCCGCGCCGGCCGGCCGATCGCCGGCACCAGTGCCGGGTTGGCCATCCTGGGGGGCTACAGCTACGGCGCCCTGGATGGCGGCAGCGTGACGTCCCGCCGCGCGCTGCGCGATCCGATGGGCAGGGCCGTGACCCTGGACAGTGATTTCCTGGCCATGCCGTACCTGTCCAACGTGGTCACCGATACCCACTTCGGCAAGCGCGACCGGCTCGGCCGCCTGATCGTCTTCGTGGCCCGTGCCGCCCAGCGCAGTGGGCAGCAGAACATGGTCGGCCTCGGCGTAGATGAAGACACCGCGCTGTGTGTCGAGGCCGACGGCACCGGCCAGGTGTTCAGCCGCGACGGCGGTTTTGCGTGGCTGGTGATGCCGCAGCGCGCGGCCGATCGCCTGCGCGGCGGTAAACCGCTGGATTTTCTCGCCATTCCGGTGACCGGGGTGGGCGAAGGAAGTCGCCTGCATCTGGATGGCTTCCAGGTGGACGACGCGGCGTTCGAGATGACGGCCGATATCCGCGAGGGGCGCCTGCAGCTGCGCCGGTAGATCCACGCCATGCGTGGATGCTGTCGCGCGCGTTGTGAGGTCGCGGCCACGCGCGTGGGTGGCCCGTCGCGCGTGCCATGATGCGGCCTCGTCCCTTGAGAGTGCCTGTCCATGTCGCGTTCTGCTGTGGTGGTGTTGTCGCTGTGCCTGTCGCTCCCGCTGGCCGCCGCCGCCGCCGAGCCTGTACTGGTCATACACGGCGGGGCGGGGGTGGAGCGCAAGGATCTGTCGCCCGCCGAAGAAACCGCCGCGCGCGCGGCCCTGCAGCAGGCGCTGTTGAAAGGCCATGCCGCGCTGGCGGCGGGCAAGCCGGCACTGGAAGCCGTTACCGCGGCGATCACCGTGCTCGAGGACGATCCCACCTTCAATGCCGGCAAAGGGGCGGTGTTCACCCACGATGGCCGCAACGAACTGGATGCCTCGCTGATGGACGGCGCCACGCTCAAGGCGGGCGCGGTGGCCGGCGTGCAGCGCGTGCGCAACCCGATCCTGCTCGCTGAAGCGGTGATGCAGCATTCTCCGCACGTGATGATGGTCGGGCAGGGCGCCGAGGCGTTCGCCAGCAGCCAGGGCATTGCCCTGGTGGATCCGTCCTACTTCCGCACCGACAAGCGCTGGCAGCAGCTGCAGAAGGCGCTGAAGGAAGAGGCCAGCGGCCAGGCCCATGCGGATCTGGAAACGGCGCGGCACTTTGGCACCGTCGGGGCGGTCGCGCTGGACAAGGACGGCAAGCTTGCCGCCGGCACCTCCACCGGAGGGATGACCAACAAGCGCTATGGCCGCGTGGGCGACTCACCGATCATCGGCGCGGGCACCTATGCCGATGCAGGATGCGCGGTATCGGGCACGGGCTGGGGCGAGTACTACATCCGCACGGCGGCCGCGCACGATATCTGTGCCCGCATGCAGTACCTCAAGCAGGGGCCGGTGGATGCGGGACGCGCGGTGATCAACGAGCGCATTCCCGCCCTCGGTGGCGATGGCGGCGCGATCGTGCTCGCCGCCGACGGCCGCGCGGCGACCCCGTTCAACACCCAGGGCATGTATCGCGGCTGGATCGGTGCCGATGGCGTACCGCATGTGGCGATCTTCGCCACCGAAACCCTGCCGTTGCCGGGCCAATAGCCCGTCCCGGCAAGGCAATTCGACATTCATGTGAAAAAGTTCAAAAAGGTTGTTGACAGAACCCCCGTTTATCCCCAAAATTCACGGCTCTTCCACCCCACACCGAAAACGCTTCGGCGCCACGGGACAGGGTGGTAAGGAGGGATACCCAAGCGGCCAACGGGGGCAGACTGTAAATCTGCTGGCTTACGCCTTCGGTGGTTCGAATCCACCTCCCTCCACCAGTTTCATGTTGTGGCAAGAGCTTCCGATGCGGGAGTAGTTCAATGGTAGAACCTCAGCCTTCCAAGCTGATGGTGCGGGTTCGATCCCCGTCTCCCGCTCCATTGAATGAGTTTGAATATATTCAAATTCGTGCCATAATACAAAACTCGCTCACGTAGCTCAGTCGGTAGAGCACCTCCTTGGTAAGGAGGAGGTCGAAGGTTCGATTCCTTTCGTGAGCACCATCTAAGTGCTACCAATTCAGACGATTTCGAGATAAGCAGCCATGGCCAAGGGTAAGTTCGAGCGCACCAAGCCGCACGTCAATGTCGGCACCATCGGTCACGTTGACCACGGCAAGACCACGCTGACCGCCGCACTGACCAAGATCGGTGCCGAGCGCTTTGGCGGTGAGTTCAAGGACTACTCGTCGATCGACGCCGCGCCGGAAGAAAAGGCGCGTGGCATCACGATCTCGACCGCACACGTCGAATACGAATCCACCGAACGTCATTACGCCCACGTCGATTGCCCGGGCCATGCTGACTACGTCAAGAACATGATCACCGGTGCTGCCCAGATGGACGGCGCGATCCTGGTCTGTTCGGCTGCTGACGGCCCGATGCCGCAGACCCGTGAGCACATCCTGCTCTCGCGTCAGGTCGGCGTGCCGTACATCGTCGTCTTCCTGAACAAGGCAGACATGGTCGATGACGCCGAGCTGCTGGAGCTGGTTGAAATGGAAGTCCGCGAGCTGCTGAGCAAGTACGACTTCCCGGGCGATGACACCCCGATCATCTCGGGTTCGGCCCGCCTGGCGCTGGAAGGCGACCAGAGCGAGATCGGCGTGCCGGCCGTGATCAAGCTGGTCGAAGCTCTCGACAGCTGGATCCCGACCCCGGAACGTGACATCGACAAGCCCTTCCTGATGCCGGTCGAAGACGTGTTCTCTATCTCGGGCCGCGGCACCGTAGTGACCGGTCGTATCGAGCGCGGCGTGATCAAGGTCGGCGAAGAAATCGAAATCGTCGGTATCCGTCCGGTCCAGAAGACCACCGTCACCGGCGTGGAAATGTTCCGCAAGCTGCTCGACCAGGGTCAGGCAGGCGACAACGCCGGTCTGCTGCTGCGCGGCACCAAGCGTGACGACGTCGAGCGTGGCCAGGTCCTGGCCAAGCCGGGTTCGATCAAGCCGCACACCACCTTCGACGCCGAAGTGTACGTGCTGTCCAAGGACGAAGGTGGCCGTCACACCCCGTTCTTCAAGGGCTACCGTCCGCAGTTCTACTTCCGTACCACCGACATCACCGGCGCTTGCGAACTGCCGGAAGGTGTGGAAATGGTGATGCCGGGCGACAACGTGAAGATGGTTGTCACCCTGATCAACCCGGTCGCCATGGATGAAGGCCTGCGCTTCGCGATTCGCGAAGGCGGCCGTACCGTCGGCGCCGGCGTGGTCTCCAAGATCATCGCGTAATACTGCAATACCGGCGGTCGCATAGCGCTGCTGCCGGTCTCGCGAGTGGCGGGCCGGGAACCTCGGTCCGCCTTCGCCGTCTTAGGGAAGGCAAGTTTTTTCAGTACGCCAGTAGCTCAATTGGCAGAGCAGCGGTCTCCAAAACCGCAGGTTGGGGGTTCGAGTCCCTCCTGGCGTGCCACTTCTCCCTTCCAGCGGCTATGCCGCCACAGCAGCCAGAGCCGGATGAACAGCAAGATCGAGCATTCCAAAGACAACGCCTCCACTGGAGGTGACATCGTCAAGTACGCCGTCGCAGCGATCCTGGTGCTGGCGGGTCTTTTTGCTTGGTATTGGTTCGGTGCTCCTGAGCATGCCTCCCAGAGTGCATGGGCCGGTCCGCTTCGCGGTCTGGCCGTTGTCGTTGGCCTGGTGGCCGGCCTCGGCGTGTTCCTGTTGACCGGCAAGGGTCGCGACACGCGGGAATTCCTTTCCGAATCGCGTTTCGAACTGCGCAAGGTGGTCTGGCCGACGCGCCAGGAAGCCATTCGCATGACCTGGGTGGTGATCGTTGTGGTGATCATCCTCAGCCTGCTGCTGGGCGGATTTGACTTCGTGATTCAGAAATTGACCCAGTGGTTCCTGGGTCGATAAGGAGAAACCAGTGAAGCGTTGGTACGTCGTTCACGCCTATTCGGGCTTCGAAAAGTCGGTTGCGCAGGCTCTGCGCGATCGCATCGTGCGTGACGAGATGCAGGAGCGCTTCGGTGACGTCCTGGTCCCGACCGAGGAAGTGGTTGAAATGCGCGCCGGCCAGAAGCGCCGTTCCGAGCGCAAGTTCTTCCCGGGTTACGTGCTGGTCCAGATCGAGACCCACGAAGAAAACGGTATCCCGCGCATCGACAACGAAAGCTGGCACCTGGTCAAGGACACCTCCAAGGTGATGGGCTTCATCGGCGGTACCGCCGATCGTCCGCTGCCGATCCGTGATGAAGAGGCTGCCGCCATCCTGGACCGCGTTCAGGAAGGTGTGGAAAAGCCCCGTCCGAAGGTGCTGTTCGAGCCGGGCCAGATGGTCCGTGTCACCGAAGGTCCGTTCAACGACTTCAACGGTGTGGTCGAGGAAGTCAACTACGAGAAGAGCCGTCTGCGCGTCTCGGTGCTGATCTTCGGTCGCGCCACCCCGGTCGAGCTCGAATTCGGCCAGGTCGAAAAGGCCGTCTGAGCCTGGGGCGGCAGGGTTCCGGGCGGCCGCCCGGAACCTGAACAGCCTGCGCCCGTCAGCCTTGAGGCAAGGGCGGAAAAAACCTGATATAGTGCGCGGCTTCCTGCCAGGAAGCTGGCAAAAAGCAAGGGCCGCCGCGAGGTGGCCTTCTGCGTGAATTCAAAACGCGATGCCGGGACGCGTGATTCCCGGTCCGATGGGGAGCCTGTTGTCGTAAGGCGCTAGCACCCGGAGAGCATACTCATGGCAAAGAAAGTTGTCGGTTATATCAAGCTGCAGGTGAAGGCCGGTCAGGCCAACCCCTCGCCGCCGGTCGGTCCTGCGCTGGGTCAGCGTGGCCTGAACATCATGGAATTCTGCAAGGCCTTCAATGCCGCCACGCAGAAGCTGGAGCCGGGTCTGCCGGTGCCGGTCATCATCACGGCCTACTCGGACCGTACCTTCACCTTCATCACCAAGAGCACCCCGGCTGCCGTGCTGCTCAAGAAGGCTGCAGGCATCTCCTCGGGCTCCAAGCGCCCGAACACCGAGAAGGTGGGCCAGGTGACCCGCAAGCAGCTCGAAGAGATCGCCAAGACCAAGGAAGCAGACCTGACGGCTGCCGATCTGGATGCCGCGGTGCGCACCATCGCCGGTTCTGCCCGTTCCATGGGCCTCGTGGTAGAGGGTTAAGAAGATGGCACAGACCAAGCGTGAGAAGGCCATCAAGGCCGCCGTCGTCCCGGGCAAGGCATACGCCTTCGAGGACGCCATCAAGATCCTGAAGACCGCTACCAAGGCCAAGTTCGTCGAGTCCTTCGACGTTGCTGTGCGCCTGGGCGTGGACGCCAAGAAGTCCGACCAGCAGGTGCGCGGTTCCACCGTGCTGCCGTCCGGTACCGGCAAGAGCGTGCGCGTTGCCGTCTTCGCACCGGCCGGTGCCAAGGCTGACGAAGCCCTGGCCGCTGGCGCCGAAGCCGTGGGCATGGACGACCTGGCCGAGAAGATGCAGGCCGGCGATCTGAACTACGACGTCGTCATCGCGACCCCGGACGCCATGCGCGTCGTGGGTAAGCTGGGCACCGTGCTCGGCCCGCGCGGCCTGATGCCGAACCCGAAGGTCGGCACCGTGTCGGCCAACCCGGGCGAAGCCGTCAAGAATGCCAAGTCGGGTCAGGTGCGTTACCGCACTGACAAGGCCGGCATCATCCATTGCACCATCGGCAAGGCCGACTTCGCCGAAGACGCGCTGAAGTTGAACCTGCAGGCGCTGCTGATGGATCTGGTCAAGGCCAAGCCGGCCACCTCGAAGGGCACCTACCTGCAGAAGGTTTCGGTCAGCTCGACGATGGGCCCGGGCGTGACCATCGACCAGTCCTCGCTGTCGCTGAAGTAATCGTTTCAAGCGGGTGCCGGACCCCGGTCCGGTACCCGCGATATTTGAAGGCAATCCGAGTGGGGCTCGCCCTGCAGAGATAGCCGTCAAAGACCGCAGGCGCGGTCAGTACATACCGGCGACGGGCAAGGATGCTCGCATTGGCAGGGAGTCGCCGCCGGCGCAGTACCGAACGCTTAATCGATTCCCCCGGGAATCACCCTGCGTAGATGGTGCCCTTCTGGAGTTTTTCTGGTTTACGCACGTCTGGGTTCTCCCAGGTTGGCCATCCAGGTCTAGAACGGCCCACCCTTGGAACATCACCTGATGTTCCCGGCGTCCAGGATGGATGCCGCCCAGGACCGCACACGGCAGGAGCCGTAAGCGGAGTTCAATTGGAGGAGTGCAATGGCTCTCAATCTGTCCCAGAAGCAAGAAGTAGTCGCCGAGCTGGCAGACGTCGCCGCCAAGGCCCACTCCTTGATCGCAGCCGAATACGCTGGCACCACGGTCTCCCAGATGACCGCGATGCGCAAGCAGGCACGCGAAACCGGCGTTTTCTTGAAAGTTGTCAAGAACACGCTGGCGGCACGTGCAGTGGAAGGTACCGAATACGAATGCGCCAAAGACGCGCTCGTCGGTCCGCTGCTGTACGCGTTCTCGCTCGAGGAGCCCGGCGCAGCCGGTCGCCTGATCAAGGATTTTGCCAAGACCAACGACAAGCTGCAGGCAAAGGTCGTGGCCATCGGCGGGGAACTGTTCCCGGCTGGCCATGTCGACGTGCTGGCCTCGCTGCCGACCCGTGATCAGGCTCTGGCCATGCTGGCCCGCGTCCTGGCCGAGCCGGCCACGATGTTCGCCCGTGCCGTCAAGGCCGTGGCCGACAAGCAGGGTGGCGGTGAAACCGCTGACGCTGCCGAGCCGGTCGCCGAAACCGCCTGAGTCGACGTTTCCGTGGTTCCGAACGGAACCTCAACCCAGAAAATTATCCAAAGGTAATCAAAATGTCCCTTACCAACGAACAGATCGTCGACGCCATCGCCGAGAAGTCCCTGATGGAAGTGATGGAGCTGGTCAAGGCCATCGAAGAGAAGTTCGGCGTCTCCGCCGCTGCTCCGGTCGCCGCAGCTGCTGCTGCTGGCCCGGCTGCCGCTGTTGAAGAGCAGACCGAATTCGACGTCATCCTGAAGTCGGCCGGCGACAAGAAGGTCGAAGTCATCAAGGCTGTCCGCGCCATCACCGGCCTGGGCCTGAAGGAAGCGAAGGATCTGGCAGAAGCCGGCGGCATGATCAAGGAAGCCGCTTCGAAGGACGACGCTGCCAAGTTCAAGAAGGACCTGGAAGCTGCTGGCGCGACTGTCGAAGTCAAGTAAGCAGTTCCTTGCCTCGCCATCGAAACACGGCGATGCAGCCAAGGCTGGGGGCGTAAGCCCCCGGCCTTTGGTCGTTTCACGCAACACCCGAAATACGAGCCCAACACGGGCTGCGGTCATCCCCCGTCACAGCGGCGCCCAGGCGCGCGGGCAGGGGAGTGGATGCAGACGAGTTGGCAGTTGGAAGTAGCGGGAGAAGGCGTGCTGGTGCCGGCAATACCAGCGACTTCCAACTGACAATTTCAGTTTCCCCTCGGGTCGTGGACGCACGATCCGCACAGCCAAGGTGATACCTCATGACGTCTTATTCGTTCACCGAAAAGAAGCGTATCCGCAAGGATTTCGGCAAGCAGCGCTCGATCCTCGAAGTGCCGTTCCTGCTTGCCATCCAGGTCGATTCCTACCGTGAATTCCTGCAGGAAAACGTCGATCCGGCCAAGCGCACGGACCACGGCCTGCATGCCGCCCTGAAGTCGGTGTTCCCGATCTCCAGCTACAGCGGCAACGCTGCCCTGGAATACGTCGGCTACAAGCTCGGCGATCCCGTGTTCGACGAGCGCGAGTGCCGCCAGCGTGGCATGAGCTACGGCGCGCCGCTGCGCGTGACCGTGCGCCTGGTGATCTACGACCGTGAGTCGTCGACCAAGGCCATCAAGTACGTGAAGGAGCAGGAGGTCTACCTCGGCGAAATCCCGCTGATGACCGACAACGGCACCTTCATCGTGAACGGTACCGAGCGCGTGATCGTCTCGCAGCTGCACCGTTCGCCGGGTGTGTTCTTCGACCACGACCGTGGCAAGACCCACAGCTCGGGCAAGCTGCTGTACAGCGCCCGCATCATCCCGTACCGCGGTTCCTGGCTGGACTTCGAGTTCGACCCGAAGGATGCCCTGTTCACCCGTATCGATCGTCGCCGCAAACTGCCGGTCTCGATCCTGCTGCGTGCGCTGGGTTACAGCAACGAAGAGATGCTGGCCGAGTTCTTCGAGATCAACACGTTCCACATCAACCCCGATGAAGGCGTGCAGCTCGAACTGGTGGCCGAGCGTCTGCGCGGCGAGACCCTGAACTTCGACCTGGCCGACGGTGACAAGGTCATCGTGGAAGCCGGCAAGCGCATCACCGCGCGTCACGTCAAGCAGCTGGAAGCCTCGGGCATCGCCGCCCTGGCCGTGCCGGACGATTACATCGTCGGCCGCATCCTGTCGCACGACGTGGTCGATGCCAACACCGGTGAACTGCTGGCCCAGGCCAACGACGAAATCACCGACGAGCAGCTGCAGGCCTTCCGCAAGGCCGGTGTGGATGCCGTGGGCACCCTGTGGGTGAACGATCTGGATCGTGGCCCGTACCTGTCCAACACCCTGCGCATCGATCCGACCAAGACCCAGCTGGAAGCCCTGGTCGAGATCTACCGCATGATGCGTCCGGGCGAGCCGCCGACCAAGGATGCCGCGCAGAACCTGTTCCACAACCTGTTCTTCACCTTCGAGCGCTACGACCTGTCCACGGTCGGCCGCATGAAGTTCAACCGCCGTGTCGGCCGCAAGGCTGTCACCGGCGAAGCCGTGCTGTACGACCGCAAGTACTTCGGTGAGCGCAACGACGAAGAGTCCAAGCGCCTGGTCGCCGAGCACGCCGACACCTCCGACATCCTGGAAGTGATCAAGGTCCTGACCGAGATCCGCAACGGTCGTGGCGTGGTCGATGACATCGATCACCTGGGCAACCGTCGTGTGCGTTCGGTCGGTGAAATGGCCGAGAACGTGTTCCGCGTGGGCCTGGTCCGCGTCGAGCGCGCGGTCAAGGAACGCCTGTCGATGGCCGAATCCGAAGGCCTGACCCCGCAGGAGCTGATCAACGCCAAGCCGGTCGCCGCGGCCATCAAGGAGTTCTTCGGCTCCTCGCAGCTGTCCCAGTTCATGGATCAGAACAACCCGCTGTCGGAAGTGACGCACAAGCGTCGCGTCTCGGCCCTGGGCCCGGGCGGTCTGACCCGCGAACGCGCCGGCTTCGAAGTGCGCGACGTGCACCCGACCCATTACGGCCGCGTCTGCACCATCGAAACGCCGGAAGGCCCGAACATCGGCCTGATCAACTCGCTGGCCGTGTACGCCCGCACCAACCAGTACGGCTTCCTCGAAACCCCGTACCGCAAGGTTGCTGACGGCAAGGTCTCCGACGAGATCGAATTCCTGTCGGCCATCGAAGAGAACGAGTACGTCATCGCCCAGGCCAACGCCCTGACCGATGCCAAGAGCATGCTCACCGAGCAGTTCGTGCCGTGCCGCTTCCAGGGTGAGTCGCTGCTCAAGCCGCCGGCAGAAGTCCACTTCATGGACGTCTCGCCGATGCAGACCGTGTCGATCGCTGCCGCGCTCGTCCCGTTCCTGGAGCACGATGACGCCAACCGTGCACTGATGGGCGCCAACATGCAGCGTCAGGCCGTGCCGACCCTGCGTGCCCAGAAGCCGCTGGTGGGTACCGGTATCGAACGCGCCGTGGCCCGTGACTCCGGTGTGACCGTGAACGCCCGTCGTGGCGGCGAGATCGTGCAGATCGACGCCGGCCGCATCGTGGTCAAGGTCAACGAAGTGGAAATCACCGACGCGACCGACGCCGGCGTGGATATCTACAACCTGATCAAGTACACCCGTTCCAACCAGAACACCTGCATCAACCAGCGTCCGCTGGTGGAAGTGGGCAACGTGGTGGCGCGTGGCGACGTGCTGGCTGATGGTCCGTCCACCGACATCGGCGAACTGGCCCTGGGCCAGAACATGCTGATCGCCTTCATGCCGTGGAACGGCTACAACTTCGAAGACTCCATCCTGCTTTCCGAGCGTGTGGTGGAAGAGGATCGTTACACCACGATCCACATCGAAGAGCTGACCTGCGTTGCGCGTGACACCAAGCTGGGGCCGGAGGAAATCTCCGCCGACATCCCGAACGTGTCCGAGCAGGCCCTGAACCGTCTGGACGAGTCGGGCGTGGTGTACATCGGCGCCGAAGTGCGTGCCGGCGACATCATGGTCGGCAAGGTCACCCCGAAGGGCGAAAGCCAGCTGACCCCGGAAGAGAAGCTGCTCCGCGCGATCTTTGGCGAGAAGGCCTCGGACGTGAAGGACAGCTCGCTGCGCGTGCCGCCGGGCATGGACGGCACCGTCATCGACGTGCAGGTCTTCACCCGCGATGGTATCGAGAAGGACAAGCGCGCCCGTCAGATCGAAGAGTCTGAAATCAAGCGCGTCAAGAAGGACTTCGACGACCAGTTCCGCATCCTGGAAGGTGCCATCTACGCCCGTCTGCGTTCGCAGATCGTGGGCAAGGTGGTCAACGGCGGTGCCAACCTGAAGAAGGGCGACACCGTTACCGACGCCTACCTGGACGGCCTGAAGAAGGCGGACTGGTTCGTGCTGCGCATGAAGGACGAGGACGCCTCGGAAGCCATCGAACGCGCCCAGAAGCAGATCCAGGCGCACGAGAAGGAATTCGAGCGTCGCTTCGCCGACAAGCGCGGCAAGATCACCGCGGGCGACGATCTGGCCCCGGGCGTGCTGAAGATGGTCAAGGTCTTCCTGGCCGTGAAGCGTCGCATCCAGCCGGGTGACAAGATGGCAGGCCGCCACGGCAACAAGGGTGTGGTCTCCAACGTGGTGCCGGTCGAAGACATGCCGTACATGGCCTCGGGCGAAACCGTGGACATCGTGCTGAACCCGCTGGGCGTGCCGTCGCGTATGAACATCGGCCAGATTCTGGAAGTGCATCTGGGTTGGGCCGCCAAGGGCCTGGGTCGCAAGATCCAGGGCATGCTGGAAGCCCAGGCCGCGATCAACGACCTGCGCACGTTCCTGGACGACGTGTACAACCACGACAAGACCCAGCACGCCAACCACGTCGATCTGACCCAGTTCAGCGACGAGGAGCTGCTGCGCCTGGCCGCCAACCTGACCGACGGCGTGCCGATGGCAACGCCGGTGTTCGACGGTGCCACCGAAGCCGAGATCAAGCACATGCTTGCCCTGGCCGACCTGCCGCTGAGCGGCCAGACCCAGCTGTATGACGGCCGCACCGGTGAGGCATTCGATCGCCACACCACCGTGGGCTACATGCACTACCTGAAGCTGAACCACCTGGTCGACGACAAGATGCACGCCCGTTCGACCGGCCCGTACTCGCTCGTTACCCAGCAGCCGCTGGGCGGCAAGGCGCAGTTCGGTGGCCAGCGCTTCGGTGAAATGGAAGTCTGGGCGCTGGAAGCCTACGGCGCGGCCTACACCCTGCAGGAAATGCTGACGGTGAAGTCCGATGACGTGCAGGGCCGCAACCAGATGTACAAGAACATCGTCGACGGTGAGCACGAGATGGTCGCGGGCATGCCGGAATCCTTCAACGTGCTCGTGAAGGAAATCCGCTCGCTGGCCATCAACATGGAACTGGACGGCAACTGATCGCGCAGGCGGGGGGGGCCCCCCCACCCCCCGCCCCCCACAGAACCCACACCCCCCCCCCAAACATTATCAACAAAAGGAGCGAA
>NZ_JBDJMT010000029.1:0-33584 GCF_039674045.1 Stenotrophomonas sp. TWI602 | reverse complement strand
GGCCGGCACTGCCCTGTCCTACATGCACCGCCTGGTTGCCGGCCAGCGGCCGGCACTGCCCTGTCCTACATGCACCGCCTGGTTGCCGGCCAGCGGCCGGCACTACCGCTCAGCGCAGCAGCGCCACCGCCGCGCAGGCGACCACGATCGCCAGCGACGGCCACTGCATCGGCAGGTAGAAGAAATGATGGCGGGCAGGCTCGCCCTTCGCGCGCGGGCCGCGGTTGAGCACCAGGCCGAGCACGACATTGATTGCTGCGCCAATGCCGAATCCGATCAGCAACTGGGTCAGTGAGGTATTGCCCTTGGCAACGGCAGGGTCGGGCCACAGCCACATCCGCCGCAGCACGGTGGCGCGGGGGGTGCGCCGGGTCTGGACCCCTGCCCCGCGGTAAACCCCCTTGGGGCGGGCCGGCAAACACCGCGGCCACTTTCGCCCACACCCGGGGCCCGCCCACCGGGCGGCACCTACCGGGCAGGCCACGACCGTGGGTCGTGGCCGTCGAACCTCAGCGCAGACCGGTCTCGTTGCGCGCGATCACCAACCGCTGGATCTCCGAGGTGCCCTCGTAGATCTCGGTGATCTTGGCATCACGGAAGTAACGCTCCAGCGGCATTTCCTTGGAATAGCCCATGCCGCCATGGATCTGCACGGCCTGGTGGGTGATCCACATCGCCGCTTCGGAGGCGGTCAGCTTGGCGATCGCCGCTTCATTGCTGAAACGCTTGCCCTGGCCTTTCACCCATGCCGCGCGCAGCGTCAGCAGCATCGCCGCGTCCAGCTTGCACTTCATGTCGGCGATCTTGGCCTGGGTCATCTGGAAGGTGCCGATGGCGGCACCGAAGGCCTTGCGGTCCTTCACGTATTCGATCGTGGCCTCATAGGCAGCGCGGGCGATGCCGATGGCCTGGGAGGCGATGCCGATGCGGCCGGCGTCGAGCACGCCCATGGCGATCTTGAAGCCCTCGCCTTCCTTGCCCAGCACGTCGTCGGCGCTGGCCACGTAATCCTGGAACTCGATTTCGCAGGTGGCCGAGGCACGGATGCCCAGCTTCGGCTCGGTCTTGCCGCGATGGAAGCCGACCTTGTCGGTGTCGATCATGAACGCGGTGATGCCACGCGCGCCCTGTTCCGGATCGGTCATCGCAAACAGCACGATGTACTTGGCCACCGGGCCGGAGGTGATCCAGCTCTTCTTGCCGTTGATCACGTAGGTGCCGTCGGCCTGCTTGACCGCGCGGCAGCGCATGGCCGTCGCATCTGACCCGGACTGCGGCTCGGTCAGCGCGAACGCGCCGATGGCCTCGCCCTCGGCGATGGCGCGCACATACTTCTGCTTCTGCGCTTCGCTGCCGTGGGTCAGGATGCCGTTGCAGAACAGCGAGTTGTTGACCGACATGATCGTTGAATGCGCAGCGTCTCCGGCGGCGACCTCCACCATCGCCAGGACGTAGGCGATCGGGTCCATGCCCGCACCGCCGTAGGCTTCGGGCACTTCAATGCCCATCAGACCGTTCTCGCCCAGCAGGCGGATGTTCTCCAGCGGGAACTCGCCGGTGCGGTCGTGGTGTTCGGCGCTGGGCGCGATTTTTTCCTGCGCGATTCGGCGCGCAACGTCCTGCAGCATCAACTGCTCTTCGGTAAAGCTGAAATCCACAACACCCTCCCGGGTACAGAGTGATAAGGGCCACAGTGCGCGCGGCCCGGTCGGGCGATTGTACCGGGGGGCGGGGAAAGCACGCCTGACTTGACCGCACCGCCGCCAAAGGACGAAAATATCTCTATATCGCGATAGGTAGATATTTATGGATCTCGAGGACTGGTCCGTCCGGCTGAAAGTGTTTGCCGACGCCACCCGGGTGCGCCTGCTGGCGCTGCTGGAACAGGAAGAACTCACCGTGGCCGAGCTGTCGGCCATCACCACGCTGGCGCAGCCGCGGGTGTCCACCCACCTGGCCCGACTCAAGGAAGCCGGCCTGGTACGCGACCGTCGCTCCGGCGTCTCGGCGTATTACCGCTTCGATGACGCCGCGCTGGATCCGGCGCAGCGCGCATTGTGGCATGCCCTGAGCACCGGCAGCGACGACCCGCTGCTGCGCCAGGATGCTGAACGCGTTGCTGCCGTCATGGCCAGCCGTGCGGCGGACCAGAACTGGGCCGACAGCGTCGCCGGCGACATGGAACGCCATTATTCCCCGGGCCGCACCTGGGAGGCGCTGGCACGCACCGCCCTGCCGTTGCTGGAAACCGGTGACGTGCTCGACATCGCCTCCGGTGACGGCGTGCTGGCCGAGCTTGTGGCGCCGCACGCCAAGCGCTACATCTGTATCGACACCAGCGCGCGCGTGGTCGCCGCCGCCAGCGAGCGCCTGCGCCGGCTGGCCAACGTGGAAGTGCGCGAAGGCGATATGCATGCCCTGCCCTTCCCCGACCAGAGCTTCGACCTGGTGGTGCTGATGCACGCACTGACCTATGCGGCCAAGCCGGCCCAGGCCGTCGCCGAGGGTGCGCGCGTGCTGCGCCCGGGCGGTCGCCTGCTGCTGTGCAGCCTGGCCCGTCACGAGCACCGTGCGGCCGTGGATGCCTATGGCCACGTCAACCTCGGCTTCAGCGACAAGGAACTGCGCAAGTTCGTGGAGAAGGCCGGCCTGGTCGTCTCCAGCCTGGAAACCGTGACCCGCGAGAAGCGCCCGCCGCATTTCGAAGTCATTTCGCTGATCGCCAGCAAGCCCTGAGGTCTGCCCATGCCATCCCTGCCCTGGCTCCACCCCGACCGCGTGCACGCGCTGGAAACGGCGCTGGCCCAGCGCATCCTGATCATCGATGGCGCCATGGGCACGATGATCCAGCGGCATGGGCTGGAAGAGGACGATTACCGCGGCGCGCGCTTCGCCGGCGGTTACGACCACCAGCACGGGCCCGGCTGCGACCATGCCGCGCCCGGCGACACGCCGCAGGGACATGACCTCAAGGGCAACAACGACCTGCTGTTGTTGACCCGCCCGGAGGTGATCGGCGGCATCCATACCGCGTACCTGGAAGCCGGCGCCGATCTGGTCGAGACCAATACGTTCAACGCGACCTCGGTCAGCCAGGCCGACTATCACCTTGAACACCTGGTCTACGAGCTCAACAAAGCCGGTGCCGCAGTAGCGCGCGCCTGCTGCGATGCGGTCGCGACGACCACGCCGGGCAAGCCGCGCTTCGTGATCGGCGTACTCGGCCCCACCAGCCGCACCGCGTCGATCAGCCCGGACGTGAACGATCCCGGCTTCCGCAACACCAGCTTCGATGCGCTGCGCGAGACCTACCGCGAGGCCATCGATGGGCTGATCGACGGCGGTGCCGACACCCTGATGGTGGAAACCATCTTCGACACGCTCAACGCCAAAGCCGCGCTGTTCGCCATCGAAGAAGTGTTCGATGCCCGCGGCGGGCGGCTGCCGGTGATGATCTCCGGCACCATCACCGATGCCTCCGGGCGCACGTTGTCCGGGCAGACGGCAGAGGCGTTCTACGCCTCGGTCGCGCACGGCCGGCCGCTGTCGATCGGGCTGAACTGCGCGCTCGGTGCCAGCGACATGCGGCCCCACGTGGAGACCTTGTCCACGGTGGCCGAGTGCCTGGTCAGCGCGCATCCCAATGCCGGCCTGCCCAATGCGTTCGGTGAGTACGACGAAACCCCGGAAGAAATGGCCACCACGCTGCGCGAATTCGCCAGCGCCGGTCTGCTCAACCTGGTGGGCGGCTGCTGCGGCACCACCCCGGCACATATCCGTGCCATCGCCGAAGCGGTGGCGGATCTGCCGCCGCGCCGCCTGCCCGCACCACCGCTGGAAGACGCGGCATGACCGCATCCGCCCCACGCTCCCGTTGTCGTTGACCTTCCTCCGCCAGCCCGTGCCCGCCTGCCCATGACGTCTTCCCGCCACACTCGCCTGTCCGGTCTCGAGCCGCTGGTCATCACTCCGGACCTGCTGTTCGTCAACATCGGTGAGCGCACCAACGTCACCGGCAGCGCGCAGTTCCGCAAGCTGGTCAAGGAAGAGCGCTACGAGGAAGCGGTGGAAGTGGCGCGCCAGCAGGTCGCCAACGGCGCGCAGATTCTCGACGTCAACATGGACGAGGGCCTGATCGATTCCGAAAAGGCGATGACGCGCTACCTCAACCTGATCATGTCCGAGCCGGACATCGCCCGGATTCCGGTGATGGTCGACTCCTCCAAGTGGAGCGTGATCGAAGCGGGGCTGAAGTGCCTGCAGGGCAAGAGCGTGGTCAACTCGATCTCGCTCAAGGAAGGCGAAGCGCAGTTCATCGAACAGGCGCGCAAGGTACTGCGTTACGGCGCAGCGGCCGTGGTGATGGCCTTCGATGAAGAAGGTCAGGCCGATACGTGCGCGCGCAAGGTCGAGATCTGCACCCGCGCCTACCGGGTCCTGACCGAGCAGGTCGGCTTCCCGCCACAGGACATCATCTTCGACCCGAACATCTTCGCCGTCGCCACCGGCATCGAAGAACACGACAACTACGCGGTCGACTTCATCGAAGCCACCCGCATCATCAAGCGGACGTTGCCGCACTGCCATGTCTCCGGCGGCGTCTCCAACGTGTCGTTCTCCTTCCGCGGCAATGAAACCGTGCGCCAGGCGATCCACTCGGTGTTCCTGTTCCATGCCATCGGCGCGGGCATGGACATGGGCATCGTCAACGCCGGCGCGATGCCGATCTACGATGATCTCGACGCCGAGCTGCGCGAGCGCGTTGAGGATGTGATCCTCAACCGCCGCAGCGATGGCACCGAGCGCCTGCTGGAGATCGCCGAGCGCTACAAGGGCAAGAAGGGCGAAGTGCGCGGCGAAGACCTGGCCTGGCGCGAGAAGCCGGTCAATGACCGCCTTGCCCATGCGCTGGTGCACGGCATGGATGCGTGGGTCGAGCAGGACACCGAAGAGGCGCGTGCGCGTTCGACCCGTCCGCTGGATGTGATCGAAGGGCCGCTGATGGACGGCATGAACATCGTGGGCGACCTGTTTGGCGCCGGCAAGATGTTCCTGCCGCAGGTGGTCAAATCCGCACGCGTGATGAAGAAGGCGGTGGCCTACCTGCTGCCGTACATCGAGGCGGAAAAGGCCCGCAGCGGCGACACCGCCAAGAGCAACGGCAAGATCATCATGGCCACGGTCAAGGGTGACGTGCACGACATCGGCAAGAACATCGTCGGTGTGGTCCTGGCCTGCAACAATTTCGACGTGGTCGATCTGGGCGTGATGGTCCCGGCGCAGAAGATCCTGGACGCCGCGCGCGCCGAGAACGCCGACATCATCGGCCTGTCCGGCCTGATCACGCCCTCGCTGGAAGAGATGAGCCACGTCGCCCGCGAGATGGAGCGCCAGGGCTTCACCATGCCGCTGATGATCGGCGGTGCGACCACCTCGCGCGCGCACACCGCGCTGAAGATCGACCCGCATTACAAGGCGCCCACGGTGTGGGTGAAGGATGCCTCGCGCGCGGTCGGCGTGGCGCAATCGCTGATCTCGCGTGAGCTGCGCGATGCCTTCGTGGCCGCCAACGAGGCCGACTACGCCGACATCCGCCAACGCCACCGCAACCGCGGCGACGCCAAGCGGTTGGTCACCCTCGCCAAGGCACGCGCCCAGCGGTTCGTGGGCGACTGGGGCAACTACACACCACCGGCGCCGCGCAAGCCGGGCCTGCATGTGCTCGACGATTACCCACTGGCCGACCTGGTCGAGGTGATCGACTGGACCCCGTTCTTCCAGGCCTGGGAACTGGCCGGCAAGTTCCCGGCGATCCTGACCGATGAGATCGTCGGCCCGCAGGCCACCGATCTGTACCAGGACGCCCGCGCGATGCTCACCCGCATCGTCGAGGAGAAGTGGCTGACCGCCAAGGCCGTGTTCGGCCTGTGGCCAGCCAACAGCGTCGGCGATGACGTGCACCTGCGCACCGACAACGGCCCGGCCGTGCTGCACTTCCTGCGCCAGCAGGTGGACAAGCCGGTCGAACGCCCGGATTTCTGCCTGGCCGATTTCATCGCCCCGGCCGACAGCGGCAAGCAGGATTGGATCGGCGCGTTCGCGGTCACCGCCGGCATCGGCATCGACCCGCACGTGGCCCGCTTCGAGGCCGACCACGACGATTACAACGCGATCCTGCTCAAGGCGCTGGCCGACCGCCTGGCCGAAGCGCTGGCCGAGCGCCTGCACCAGCACGTGCGCATGGATTACTGGGGCTACCAGCCCGATGAGCAGCTGGACAACGAATCGCTGATCGCCGAAAAGTACGCCGGCATCCGTCCTGCCCCGGGCTATCCGGCCTGCCCGGAACACAGCGAGAAGGCCACGCTGTTCCGCTTGCTGGATGCCGAGCGCAACGCGGACATGCAGCTGACCGAGAGCTTTGCGATGCTGCCCACCGCGGCGGTGTCGGGCTATTACTTCAGCCACCCGCAGAGCCAGTATTTCGTGGTCGGCCGGGTCACCCGTGAGCAGGTGGTCGCCTATGCCAAGCGCAAAGGCGTGGACCGCGTGCAGGCCGAGCGCTGGCTGGCCTCGAACCTGGATTACGATCCGGAATGACCGCGTCACCCGACCAACGGTCGGGTGCTACCGGCGTGATGGATTGACGGTGTCGTTCGTTTGCCCGACCCACGGTCGGGTGCTACCGGCATAATGCACGGGTAGGCACCCACTGTTGGCGGGTGCGCGCCCTCCGAGACCCTGCATGACCGCCCTCCCCCGCGACGCCGTACCGGCCGTCCGCCTGTCGTCGTTCTACCTGTTCTATTACGCCGCCCTGGGCGCGTTCACGCCGTACTGGTCGTTGTTCCTGACCTCGCGTGGCATGAGCGTGACCGCGATCAGCGTGATGATGGGCATCTGGTACGCCACCCGCATCGTGGCCCCCACCACCTGGACCTCCCTCGCCGCCGCCTCGCCGCGCCCGATCTTCTGGCTGCGGCTGGGCTGCGTGCTCACCCTGCTGACCTTCTGCGCGTTCCTGCTGCCATTGCCGCAGCCGTGGCTGTACCCGGCGATGATCGCGTTCTGCTTCTTCTACAACGCGGTGATGCCGCAGTTCGAATCGATCACGTTGACGCACCTGGGCAGCGACAGCCATCGCTATGGGCTGATCCGGGTCTGGGGCTCGCTGGGCTTCATCGCCGTGGTGATGCTGTTCGGCTGGATCATCGAAGGCGACGGCGGTGCCGGCAACGCGCATCTGCTGCCGTGGTTGATGCTGCCGCTGTTCGGCCTGCTGACCGCCTCGGGCTTTGCCAACCACTACGCACGCAACCTGCAGCGCACTGACGGCGATGCCAGTGGCTTCTGGGCGATCGTGCGCAAGCCGCAGGTGCTGGCGTTCTTCCTGGCCGCGTTCATGGAGCAGCTGTCGTTCGGCCCGTACTACACGTTCTTTTCGGTCTACATGGATCACCACGGCTATGCGACCTCCACCCTGGGCGTGCTGTGGACGGTCGGGGTGGTGTTCGAAGTGGGCGTGTTCTTCACCATCGGGCGCTTCTTCCGGCGCTATGACGCCAGCTGGATGCTGCTGATCGCCCTGCTCAGTTCCACCGTGCGCTGGGCGGTCACCGCGCTGTTCCCGGAGAACCTGCCGGTGATGCTGGTCGCCCAGACCGCGCATGCACTGGGCTTCGCCGCCTTCTTCGCCGCCGCGATGCAGATGCTGGCCACCTACTTCCCCGGGCGCCTCAACGGCCATGGCCAGGGCTTGTTGTACGGCTTCTCCTCCGGGGTGGGCGGCGTGCTCGGCGCGCTGATCGCGGGCCAGTTGTGGCCGATCGATCAGGGCCGTACCGCGTTCCTCGTGGGCAGCGGGTTTGCGTTGGCCGGCGCCTTGCTGTGCTTCTTCGCGATCAGCCTGCCGCTGCTGCGCGCGCGCACGCGCTGATCATCCGCTGCCGGCAATGCCGGCCAGTGGCCGGCAACCCGATCCCCCGGATGGGGTAGGCTCAAGGCTCCCCCTGACTGGAGCCGCCGATGCGACCGACCCGCCTGTGGGCGCTGCTGCTTGCCGCCACCACCGCCCTGCCTGCCGCAGCCGAGCCGATCCTGTTCGACAATGCCCGTGTCTTCGATGGCACGCGCGACCTCGGCATCACACCGGTGCTGATCGACGGCGCGCGGATCGTGCATGTCGGCACGCCGCTGCCGGCGGCCGCCACCGGTGCGCGCCGCATCGATTACACCGGCAAGACCCTGTTGCCCGGCCTGGTCAGCGACCATGCCCATGTTGGCAACACGCAGGGGCTGGAGCACGGCGACCGTTTCTACACCCATGACAACGTGGTGCGTGACCTGCGCCAGTTCCAGCGCTACGGCATCACCACGGTGACGGCGCTGGGCATGAACGGCGCGGACTTTTTCGCCATCCGCCAAGCGGTGAACGCCGATCCCGGCCTGGGTGCGCAGCTGTATGGCGCCGGCGGCGGTATCGGCGCCCCGGATGGCGCACCCCCGGCAGATACCATGGGTCTGCGCCATGACCCGGTGGCACGGCCGCGCAACGCCGAGCAGGCGCGCGCGGCCGTGGCCATCCAGCACGCCGATGGCGTGGATCTGATCAAGCTGTGGGTCGATGATCTCGGCGGCAAGCGTCCGATGATGACCCCGGAGGTCTACCGCGCGGCCATCGCCGAAGCGCATGGGCGCGGGCTCAAGGTCGCCGCCCACATCCACGATCTCGAGCAGGCCCGCGACCTGGTCGATGCCAACGTCGACATCCTCGCCCACGGTATCCGCGACCGCGCGGTGGACCCGATGCTGGCGCGGAAGATGCGCGACCAGGGCACCTGGTACATCCCCACCATCGCCATCGACGAGGCCAACTACGGGTATGCCGAGCATCCGCTGGCATTGCAGCAGCCCTTCCTGCGCCAGGCACTGCACGCCGATGTGCTGGCGCGCTGGTCGCAGCCGGAGTGGCAGCGCAGCCAGCTGGCCAGCGATGGCATACCGGCCGCACGCAAGGCGGTCGCGACCAATCTGGACAACGTGCGCCGCCTGCATGCGGCCGGGGTGAAGCTTGGCTTCGGCACCGATGCCGGCGCGATGCCGCAACGGGTGATCGGCGTGGCCGAACACCGGGAACTGCAGCTGTTGGTGGAGGCCGGGCTGACGCCCTCCGAAGCCTTGCACGTCGCCACCGCGCAAGCGGCGGCATTGCTGGGGCAGACCGACCGCGGCCGCATTGCCGCCGGCAAGCGCGCCGACCTGCTGGTGCTCGATGCCGATCCGCTGGTGGATATCGCCAACACGCAGCGCATTGGCGCGGTCTGGCAGGCGGGCCAGGAAGTCGCCGGGCCGATCGAAGCCGCTGCAGACACGGCTACCCGCGACTGATCGCGGGCGGTGTGATTCAGGGGGCGACGGCGGGCGCCGTCGTCTCCCACCGCGCCAACTGCGCCTGGAAATCAGGCAGCAGCAGACGATTGCCATAGCCGCTGAGATGGTCACCATCGAAGAACAGCGGCTTGCCCTCACGGGTCGGCAGGCATTGCTCGCCGGGGCACAGCAACGGCATCGGATCCCAGATCGACGCGCCGGGCAGACCTGCAGCCACCTGCTGCAGGCCGGCCAATACCGGGGCACGCAACTGCTCGATCTCGCTGCGCGGCACGGTCATGCCGTTGGCGCAGATCGGGTTGTGGCGGTTGAATACATCCGAGCACCGGTACGGGGGCGCGGGCAGCACGGGTTTGGGCGCTTCCAGCACGATGTGAACACCGCGATCGGCCAGCGGCCTGAGCTGCTCGATCCAGTGCGCGATTTCGGCGGTGCGGCCTGCATTGGCCGCCTCGCTGAGATGGTCGGCGCGAACCTGCGCGACATCGAACAGTGCGTACTGCTCAGACAGGCGCGGCAGCCGCAGCCCTGCCAACAGCACCACATCGCCCGGCTGCGCACGCGCCTGGATATCGTCCAGCACATTGCGCGCATAGGCCTCGCAGGCCGGATTGGGCCCCTGCCAGGCGCGCAGCCCGACCAGCGCGCACCCTCCGCTGCCATACAGGCGGATCGGCGCTCCATCCCGCACAACCAGGCGCTGCAACATTTCGTGGTAGGCCAGCGCATGCGAATCACCGGCCACGAACAGTTGGCGGGTGGATGCGGTGCGTCCCGGGCACTCACCACGCTCATACAGACGCGCCTGCCCGCCCAGCACCGGCACGTTGCTGACCCGCACGCGGCAGTCCGGGATTTCCTTCTTCAGCCCCTTGGCATACGGGTACCAGTCCAGCGGGGCACGGCTGACCACACTGAGCGAGGTGTACTGTTGGGTCTTGACCAGCGCCGACTGCAGGCCGGCGCCGAGCACCAGTACGCCCAGCCCGACCACGACCCAGCGCGCGTTGCTGACGCGCCAGCGTGCCCCATGCCGCAGGGGCTGTTCCACCCAGCGCCACGACAGCCAGGACAACAGTGCCACGCACAGCAGCGCGGCGCCGCCGGTGGCCACCGTCTCCAGGCCCACCGTCCAGCGGAACAGCACGAAGACCGGCCAGTGCCACAGGTACAGCGAGTAGGACAGCCGACCGATCGTCACCATCGGCGTGGTCGCCAGCGCGCGCCCGATCCAGCCCCCGGATGAGCGCTGCAGCAGGCCCAGCAACCCCAGCGTGCCCACCACCGGCCACAGCCCATCGATCCACGGCGAATGCCCCGGCCGTGCCGCCCACAACCCATAGCCCAGCGCCGCAAGGCTCAGCACCAGCAGCGGCGAGCGCCAGCTGATACCGCGCGGCGGAGCCGGTGGCGGCGTGAACCGGCCGCTCAGGGACAATAGCTGGAACAGCAGCACGCCAGCGCCCAGCTGCCAGAAGCGGGTGGTGGTCAGGTAGAACGCATCGATCTCATGACCGCCCTGCCGCGCGCGGAACACCGCGTAGCCCAGCGATGCCACGGTTGCCACGCCGAACAGGCCCAGCGACAGCCAGCGCCCGCGCGGGCCTCTGGCCCACGCCAGGAACAACAGCGGGAACAGCAGGTAGAACTGCTCTTCCACACCCAGCGACCAGGTATGCGTGTACGGATTGAACTCGGTGCGCGGCGAGAAGTAGTCGTTGCCGGTGCTGGCCAGCACCCAGTTGCTCAGCCCGAAGAACGCCATCCGGCCGGTCTTGTCGCTGGTCTCGCTGAGCCAGGATTCGGGAATCAGCAACGCGCTGAGCATCGCCGTTACCAGCAGGCAGACCACCAGTGCCGGCGCGATGCGACGCATGCGGCGCGCATAGAAGCGTGCCAGCCCGGCCCAGCCGCCGACCGCCGGCAGGCGATCCACCGAGGCGCTGACCACGAAACCGGAGATGACGAAGAACACATCCACGCCAGTGAAGCCACCCGGCAACCAGCTCGCCTTGAGGTGATAGAGGATGACCGCCAGCACGGCGATCGCACGCAGGCCATCGATATGCGGGAAATACCCGGGACTGCGTTCCTGCATGGCCCTGCTCCTGACATGCAACGGGCGCCTGACGGCGCCCAGTGCGTTCAACAATGGTTGCGTTGGCTTACCAGACCAGGTCGTCGGGCACCTGGTACTGCGGATCGGCATACGGATCTTCACCGGCCGGCGCATCCGGATCGACCTTCAGCGCCACCGACGGTGCGAACACCGCTTCGGCGTCGGCCAGCACCGCGGCAGTCACCAGCACATAGCGGCCGTTCTGCTGCAGCACGCCGAGCTCGCCGGCATTGAGTGCCTTGAGCTGATCGGCGGTGACGTAGATGCGCTTGATCTTGCCGCCATAGGGGAAGTGGCGCGCGATGTCGGCCGCTTCAGCGTTGAGCGACTTGCCTTCCAGCAGGACCTCCAGCTTGGCCTTGGCTTCGCGACGCAGACGCGCTTCTTCCTGCTTCAGGCGCTCGGCCTCGATGCGGTCGTCTTTTTCCTTCTGCGCGCGGATCGCATACGCCTTGGCGAGGTCGATGTCCTCGCGCGAGCGCGGTTTGCCGGGTGCGCCCTGCGGCGGACGGGCACCGGGGCGGCCCTTGCCCTGCGGGCGGCGGTCGCCGTCGCGGGCGGGGCGCTGGCCCTCGCCTGGCTTGCCGGCCGGGCGTGCGCCCTGCGGCTTGCCGGCCGGGCGGCCGTCACGGCGCGCGTCGGGTCGACGATCCGGCTTGCGGTCGTTGGTTCGTTCGGGTTTGGGCGCGGCTTTGAAGCCAAGGCCCAGCAGCTGGTCGCGGAGAGTATCGCTCATGACGTCAGATCAGTAATGCGGAGGCGGCGGCTCTTCGGCCGAATCGGAATACAACGCGGTGCGGACCTTGCCGAGGTCTTCGAGCAGGATACGGGTCAGGTCGGCATTGCGGTTGCCTTCCATGCGCGCATCGGCCAGGGCCTCGCTCAGTTCGGCCAACGCCTGCTCCTGGAAGGAGACGCGCATTTCCAGCTCGATCAGGCGTGCTTCCAGTGCCTGTTCGCGCTCGGAGGGTGTGGACTCATGCATTCAACGAACGTCCCCGGCCAATGCCGTAGTAAGCCAGGCCCGCGGCTTCGATGTCCTGCGGGTCGTACAGATTGCGGCCGTCAAACACGACCGCATCGTTGAGCATCTCGCGCAGGCGGACGAAATCCGGGCTGCGGAACTGCTTCCATTCGGTCACCACGACCAGCGCATCGGCGCCCTCGAGGGCGTCGTACGCGTTGTCGCAGAACACCAGATCATCGCGCTCGCCGAAAATGCGGCGCGCTTCTTCGGTCGCTTCCGGATCGTAGGCGCGCACCTGCGCCCCCGCCTCCCACAGCTGCGCCAGCAGGCGGCGACTGGAGGCTTCACGCATGTCATCGGTGTTGGGCTTGAACGCCAGGCCCCACACCGCGAAGGTCTTGCCGCGCACGCCTTCATCCTCGCCACGGTCGTAGTGGCGCTGGATCAGGGCGTACAGATGGCCCTTCTGGTGCTCGTTGACGGCTTCCACCGCGTTCAACAGCTTCGGCTCATGGCCATGCTGCTGGGCGGTCCGGGCCAGGGCCTGCACATCCTTGGGGAAGCACGAGCCGCCGTAGCCGGCGCCGGGATAGATGAAGTGCCAGCCGATGCGCGGATCCGAGCCGATGCCCTGACGGACCTGTTCGATGTCGGCACCGACCTTCTCGGCGATATTCGCGATTTCGTTCATGAACGAAATCTTGGTCGCCAGCATCGCGTTGGCCGCGTACTTGGTCAGCTCCGCCGAGCGCACGTCCATCTCCACCACGCGGTCGTGATTGCGATTGAACGGCGCATACAGGCGGCGCATCAGCGCGACCGATTCGGGATTGGACGCGCCCACCACGATGCGGTCGGGCCGCATGCAGTCGGCGACCGCGTCACCTTCCTTGAGGAATTCGGGGTTGGAGACCACGTCGAACGCGATCTCCACGCCGCGCTCGGCCAGCGCCTGCGCGATGGCCTCACGGACTTTGTCGGCCGTGCCAACCGGCACGGTCGATTTGTTCACCACCACCACCGGCACGGTGATGTGCCGGCCGATGGTGCGGGCCACGGCCAGCACGTACTGCAGGTCGGCACTGCCGTCCTCGTCCGGTGGCGTGCCCACGGCAATGAAGATCACCTGGCCATGCGCGATCGCGGCGGCGGCGTCGGAGGTGAAGGTCAACCGCGACGCATCGTGGTTGGCCTTGACCATCGGTTCCAGGCCGGGCTCATAGATCGGGATGATCCCGTTGTTGAGGCCGTCGACCTTGGCTTGGTCGATATCGACACAGATCACCTGGTGGCCAACCTCGGCCAGGCAGGTACCCGTGACAAGACCGACGTAGCCGGTACCGAAAATCGCAACGCGCATGGGCGGTGGTGCTCCAGATCCGTTACGGCAGAACGTTCAGCAGCTCGACGTCGAACGTCAGCGTCGCGTTCGGACCGATCGGACCACCCGGGGTGCCCTGCTCGCCATAGGCCAGCTCGCCCGGAATCCAGAAGCGGTACTTGGACCCGGTCGGCATCAGCGAGACACCTTCGGACCAGCCCTTGATCACCTGGTCCAGACCGAACTCGATCGGCTGGCCGCGCTGGTAGCTGCTGTCGAAGACGGTGCCGTCGAGCAGCTTGCCTTCGTAGTTCACGCGCACCTTGCTGGTCGGCATCGGGCGCTCGCCCGAACCCGGACGCAGCACCTGGTACTGCAGGCCCGAAGCGGTGGTCACCACGCCCGGCGCGGTCTTGTTCTTGGCCAGGAAGTTGTTGCCATCCACCCGGTTGGTACCGGCCTGGGCGGCGGACTTGGCGTCCATTTCAGCCTGCTTGCCCTTCATGAAGCCTTCCAGCGTGGCCTTGGCCTGCTCGGCCGTCATCTTCGGGGTGCCATTGTTGAAGGTGGTGCTGACCGCATCGAACAGCGCGTCCAGGTCCAGATCGTCCTTCAGCGGTGCCAGCGACGGGCCCACGGCGAAGCCGCCCAGCATCAGGCCGACCTTTTCACGGTCCACCTTCGGCGGCGCGGTGCCCGGCGCAACGCCCGGAACCGGCTGGCCGCTCTTGGCCATCACGGCCTGGCGCAGGGCGGCATCGGTCTTCTGCGCCTCTTCCTGGCTGATGAGCGGCTGCTTGCCTTCAAAGGCATTGGTCACACCGCGGCGCAGGGCGGCCAGGTCGATCTCGCTGGAAATCGGACCGAACGAATTGGCCACATCGATACCGATGGCGTAGCCGAGCTTTTCCCGTTGGGTGTTCAAAGTGGAAGTCTCCTTGACAGCCGCGCGGGCGGCTGGTTGTTGCGACATCGCGGTACCGGTGGCACCCATCGCCAGAATCAGAACCGACGCCGCGGCGCCGCGCATTCCCATCTTCATTCGCTGCATTCCTGGAAGTGACTGGACGCCGACGTCGGCGCGAAAGCAACCATTGTCGCACGCGCGTCCGAGATGTCGATATCGTCAGCGCTTGTTGGCGGTGACAGAGAGTTCACGTTCGATCGCCGCCACCAGCTTCGGATCGTCCGGCGTGACCTTGCTCGGGAACTGCGCCACCACCCGGCCGTCGCGGCTGATCAGATACTTGTGGAAGTTCCAGCCCGGGGACACGCCCGTGGCGGTGGCGAGACTGCGATACAGCGGCGTCGCGTCCCGCCCGGTCACCACCACCTTCTGGAACATCGGGAACTTCACGCCGTAGGTCAGCGTGCAGAACTCCTGGATCTGGGTCTCGTCGCCCGGCTCCTGCCCCTTGAAGTCGTTGGAAGGGAAGCCAAGCACCGAGAAACCACGCGCGGCGTACTTGCGCTGCAACGCCTCCAGACCTTCGTACTGCGGGGTGAAACCGCACTTGCTGGCGGTGTTGACCACCAGCAGCACCTTGCCGCCGTACTGCTTGGCCAGGTTGACCTCGCCCTTCCCGGCCAGCGGGCGGTAGCTCACATCCAGCAGATCGGCCGCCTGGGCCGACGCGCCCACCAGCAGGCCGGCCGCCAGCAACAGCAGGGACCAACGCGCCCGGCGCGGCGCGCGGTCGCGACGGACAGACGACAGCAGAGACACGTGGTGCATCGCGACACTCCAAAGTGGGGACAACGAGGGGGTGAACGGGCCTGGCAAGGGCTGCCAAGGCTGCGGCGGCACTATATCACCGGCGTTTTTGCCACCGGACGCCGCCGGTCCGCCGGTTTCGGGCGCCCACCAGCAACGCGGTCGCGGCGCCACATGCAGGGCGCGGGTCGGCCCCATTCAGGGCTGCTTTGTCGCATCTGGCGATGTCAGCCGCGGCGGCTGACATCCGCATATGATTGCCTGAATGCGCTGGTGGCTTGCCATACCATTGACATCAATGAATGTGCGCTGGCGCAGTTCGACGCCGCACACTGATAACATATTGTTTATATTCAATGACTTGGGATATTTCGAACGCGGTCATGCCGCCCCTGCCATCAGTTGGGTATCGCCCCCTGTTGATCTTCGGCGTGCCGGTGTTATAGTTGCATACAACACCAGTCACCTAGACAGGGGAAGCCCATGAACCGCATGCGCCACCGCCACGCCGCCAAAGCCGTCACCGCCGCCTCGGCGTTGCTCCTGCTCGGCTGGTTCGGCATCCCCTCCGGTGACGCTGGCAGCCCTGCCAGCGCCGATGTGTTTGAAGGCCCGCAGGACGCAGGCGTCATCGAGGCAGGGACCGCCAACGGCGCCCCCACGCCCCCCCGCCGGCTGCACAGCTCCCTGTCCATGCCTTACTTCTCATTCGCGCAGTCGCTGAACCCACGGAGCTGACCATGAGCGATATTCAATGGAGCGATCGTGCTCCGATCTACCGCCAGCTGAAAGAGCGGGTGATCGCCATGATGCTTGACGGCATCATCAAGCCCGGCGATGCCCTGCCTTCGGTCCGGCAGGTTGCCGCCGAGTACCAGCTCAACCCCATCACCGTATCGCGCGCCTACCAGGAACTGGCTGATGAAGGCCTGGTCGAAAAGCGCCGCGGCCTGGGCATGTTCATGACCGAGGAAGCGGCCACGCAGCTGCGCAGCAGCGAGCGCGACCGGTTTCTCAATGAAGAATGGCCGCTGGTCCTGGAGCGCATCCAACGCCTCGGCCTGAACCTCGACGAATTGCTGCCCCAGGGGAAATCCTCATGAATGCCGTTGCAAGTGATGTCGTCATTTCCGCTCGAGGCCTGCGCAAGGCCTACAAACAGACCGTGGCGCTGGACAACACCAGTTTCACGATCGCACCCGGCCGCATCACCGGGCTGATCGGCCCCAACGGCGCCGGCAAGACCACCCTGCTCAAGGCGCTGCTCGGCCTGACCTCGGTGGAAGGCGAGCTGCGCGTGCTCGGGCTGGACCCGACCGAGCAGCGCAACGCCCTGATGAACGATGTGTGCTTCATCGCCGACGTGGCGGTGCTGCCGCGCTGGATGAAGGTGCGCGAGGCCATCGATTTCGTCGCCGGCACCCATCCGCGTTTCGACCGGGCGCGCTGCGAGCGCTTCCTGGCCTCCACCAAGCTGCATCCCAAGCAGCGCGTGCGCGAACTGTCCAAGGGCATGATCGTGCAGCTGCACCTGGCCCTGGTGATGGCCATCGATGCCAAGGTGCTGGTGCTGGACGAGCCGACCCTGGGCCTGGACATCCTGTACCGCAAGGAGTTCTACCAGCGTCTGCTGGAGGACTACTTCGATGAGCAGAAGACGATCATCGTCACCACCCACCAGGTGGAAGAGATCGAGCACATCCTCACCGATGTGATGTTCATCCGCGATGGCCGCATCGTGCTCACCACCGATATGGAAGACATCGGCGAGCGCTATACCGAAGTGCTGGTGTCGGCCGATGCCGTCGAGGCCGCGCGCGCACTCAAGCCGATCGACGAACGCGCCCTGCCCTTCGGCAAGACCGTGCTGCTGTTCGACGGGGTGCCACGCGCGCAGCTCACGCCCTTGGGCGAAATCCGCAGCCCGGGGCTGGCGGATCTGTTCGTGGCCATCATGAAGGGAACCTACGCATGAACACCGTCAACCACCCCATCAGCAAGGCCAGCTCGTTCAAGTGGCTGCTCAAGCGTGAGTACTGGGAAAACCGCGGCGGGTTCCTGTATGCGCCGGTGATCGCCGGTGGCATCTCGCTGGTGATGAGCCTGCTCGGCATCGTGTTCGGCCTGGTGGCCATGCACCGTGCGGTCAAGAGCGGCGGCCTCCACCTCAACGACGAAAATGTCAGCATCAACGGCCTGGACCTGAGTCTGCTGACCAGCAAGCTCGATGCCAAGAACCTGCATGACCTGGCCAACGGCCTGGATCTGACCCTGATCCTGAGCTCGGGCTGGCCGCTGATCGTGCTCGCCTTCGTGGTGTTCTTCTACTGCCTGGGCGCCCTGTACGACGACCGTCGCGACCGCAGCATCCTGTTCTGGAAGTCATTGCCGCTGTCGGATACGTCCACCGTCCTGTCCAAGGCCGTGAGTGCGCTGCTGATCGCCCCGCTCATCGCGGTGATCGCCTCGGCCCTGACCATGTTCGGCTTCCTGGTGATGATCTCGATCGTGGTGATCGCCCACGGCGGCGATCCGATGCTGCTGATCTGGGGTCCGGCGAGCCCGCTGACCATTCTCGCCGGTCACCTGTCCTGGATCCCGGTCTACCTGCTCTGGGCCCTGCCGACCGTTGGCTGGCTGCTGCTGTGCTCGGCCTGGGCCAAGACCAAGCCGTTCCTGTGGGCGGTGATGCTGCCGCTGTTCGCCGGCATCATCGTCAGCACCACCAAGCTGATGACCCTGTTCGACCTGACCGGCGGCTGGTTCTGGAAGCACATCGTGGGCCGCCTGCTGCTCAGCGCGGTCCCGGCCAGCGACCAGTTCTACCGCGGCGAGTCGATGTTCAGCGGCAACGGCAACATGGACAACCTGGTCAACGAACTGGGCCCGAGCCACCAACTGGCTGCCTTCGCGATGCCGGAACTGTGGATCGGTGCCGCCGTCGGCGTGGTGTTCCTGTTCCTGGCCATCCGCCTGCGCCGCCGCGCCGGCGAAATCTGATCCCTGCCCTTCATCGAGGAACCGCCCATGATCCGCACGCTCGCTGTTGCTTCCCTGCTGTTGCTGCCGCTGACCGCGCTCGCCAATGAGCCGCAGTGCACGTTCAACGAAGCCCGTGACCTGAAGCTCGACCTGGCCGGCGCCAAGGCGGTGGTGTTCGAAGTGAACCAGCACGATCTGGTGCTGCAGGCTGGCCCGGGCGCGGCCCAGCTCGGGGGGCGCGCCTGCGCCTCCAACGCGGATTGGCTGCGCGAACTGACCGTGACCCAGCAGAAGGTCGGCGACAAGCTCGTCGTCCGCCTGCAGCGCGACGCCCGCAACACGCTCACCATCAGCGGCAGCAGCTATGCCTACCTGGACATGCGCGGCACCGTACCGGACTCGATCCTGGTCCAGCTCAAGGTCGGCTCGGGCGATGCCAGCGTCACCGGTGCGCACTCGCTGAGCGCGGACGTCGGCTCGGGTGACATCAAGCTTCAGGAGATCAAAGGCCTGGTGACCGCAGCGGTCGGCTCGGGCGATGTCATCCTCGACGGTGCCGGTGCGCTGAACCTGCTCTCGGTCGGTTCGGGCGATTTCAAGGCCCGCAACATCCGCGGGGACGCCAAGGTCGGCACGATCGGCTCGGGCGACTTCGAGCTGGATACGGTCGGTGGCAACGTCGAGATCGGCGTGGTCGGCTCCGGGGATACCGATGTGCGCAAAGCCAAGGGCAACGTGCGCGTCGGCACCGTCGGCTCCGGCGACACCGACCTGCGCGATATCGGCGGCAGCGTCACCGTGGACCGTCATGGGTCGGGCGATGTCACCGCGCGCGATGTCGGCGGCGACCTGCGCGTGGCCAACAGCGGCAGCGGCGATATCCGCCACAGCAACGTGCGCGGCCGGGTTGAACTGCCGCGCGGCAAGTAAGCCTCTCTTCTCCTCTGACGGATACGCATCATGACGACTCGACTGCTGCTGCCTGCCCTGCTGTTGTGCCTGCCGATCGCAGCCTGTACCGCCCCCGACAGTGGCAAGGGCAAGGCGCCCGCCGACCAGAGCGCCGCCGCCCCGGCGACCAGCGCGCTGGATACCGATGGCATCGGCAAGACCGTGCAGGAGGCCACCGAGAAGGCCCGCCGGGAGATCAGCCAGGGCAACATTTCCATCGCCAACGGGAAGACCCCGAAGGCGGAGATCAGCCCCCAGGGCGACCTGCTCATCGACGGCAAGGCGGTCACCGTGGACGCCCACCAGCGGGCGCTGCTGCTGGACTACCGCAAGCAGGTCGAGCAGCTCGCCAACGCCGGCATGGAAATCGGCGTGGCCGGTGCCAATCTGGGCGTGAAGGCGGCCGGCGAAGCGATCAAAGGCATGTTCTCCGGCGACACCCAGGGCATTGAGGCGCGCGTGAATGAAGAAGCCAGGAAGATCGAGGATCAGGCCCAGAGGCTGTGCGGGCTGCTGCCCGGCATGATGGCCAGGCAGCAGGCGCTGGCCGCCGCGCTGCCGGCCTTCCAGCCGTACGCGACGATGGACCAGAGCGACATCGACGACTGCGGCAAGTAACCCCGGCACTGCCTGCGACGATGCGTCGCAGGCAGGCCCTTCCCGGTGCGGGAGGACTACAATCTCCCCTCCCGTCGCATGCGTTGCCCTGCTCATGAAGAAGCTGAGTCTGTTGCTGTTCGCCCTGTTCTGCCTGGTCGCCACCGGTTGCGATCAGGAGTACCGCAATCACCGCGCCGAGCGCAGCAAGCCCAAGATCACCGTCAGCGACGGCATGGTCACCGTGCGCCGCGCACCTGCGCCGAACATCATCATCCTGCCCAACGGGCACATGAAGATCGATGAGATCGAAATTCCGCTCAATGAGGAGCAGCAGGCGATGCTGCAGGGCATGTTCGGCCAGCTGCAGGTGCTGCGCCAGAACACCCTGACCGACGCCCCGCCGGACCCGGCCAAGCGCTCGGTGAAAATCCAGGTGCCGGACGGCATGCAGCCGATCCCGCCGGATCTGATCACGAAGATCCCCGAGTTCAAGGATTACACCGAGACCTTCGGCAATCTGCAGGCCGCTCGCCACTGAGTTTGGGCGGGGACTCGCGCACAAAAAAACGGGCCGTTCGGCCCGTTTTTTATTTCAGGTCATACGCGCGCTCAACCGCCCCCGCCACCGCCGCCATGGATGCCACCGGCAGTGAGGGCCGCCGGATCCAGCAGCCTGCGCAGTTCGGCGTCGGACAGGCCACTGTCTTCCTTGGCCACGTCCAGCACCGGGCGTTGTTCCTGGTAGGCACGCTTGGCGATCGCCGCCGCCTTTTCGTAGCCGATGATCGGGTTCAAGGCGGTCACCAGGATCGGGTTGCGATCCAGTGCCTCGCGGACGCGATCCTCGCGCACTTTCAGCCCGGCGATCGCGGTATCGGCGAGCAGACGGGTGATGTTGGCCAGCAGGTTGATGCCATCGAGCAGGTTCGCCGCGATCAGCGGCAGCGTCACGTTCAACTGGAAGTTGCCGGTCTGGCCGGCCACGGTGATCGCGGTGTGGTGGCCGATCACCTGGGCGCACACCATCACGGTGGCTTCGGGGATCACCGGATTGACCTTGCCCGGCATGATCGAGCTGCCCGGCTGCAGCGCCGGCAGTTCGATCTCGCCCAGCCCGGCCAGCGGCCCGGCATTCATCCAGCGCAGGTCGTTGGCGATCTTGATCAGCGCCACGGCCAACGCATTGAGCTGGCCGGACAGTTCAACCGCATCGTCCTGCGCGGCCAGGCCTTCAAACTTGTTTTCCGCGCTGTCGAACTTGATGCCGGTCTGCTGCTTGAGCTGCTTGGCCACCAGCGTGCCGAACCGGGGGTCGGCATTGATGCCGGTGCCGATCGCCGTGCCGCCCAGCGGCAGGCGCCGCAGCCGCTTGAGGCTGTCCTCGATGCGATCCTGGGCCGAAGACAACTGCGCCGACCACGCACCGAATTCCTGCTCGAAGGTCAGCGGCATCGCGTCCATCAGATGGGTGCGACCGGTCTTGACCACCTTGCGCAGCGCACGGCCGCGCTTGTCGATGGTCTTGCGCAGGTGCACCAGTGAAGGCAGCAGCTGCTCATGCACGCCCAGCAACGCGGAGACACGCAGCGCGGTGGGAATCACATCGTTGGAGCTTTGCCCCTGGTTGACGTGATCGTTGGGATGCACCGCGGTCTTGCCGGCCTTGCCCGCGCGGTTGGCGAGCGTGGCAATGACCTCGTTGGCATTCATGTTCGAGGAGGTGCCCGAACCGGTCTGGTACACATCGATCGGGAAGTGCGCGTCGTGGCGGCCGTCGGCAACGTCCGCCGCAGCGGCTTCGATGGCCTTGCCGATGTTGCGCGGCAGATGGCCCAGCTCGACATTGACGTTCGCCGCAGCGCCCTTGACCAGGCCGAGCGCGCGGATGAAACCACGCGGCATGCGTTGGCCCGACACCGGGAAATTATCGACGGCGCGCTGGGTCTGCGCGCCCCACAACGCATCGGCGGGCACCTGCAGCTCGCCCATGCTGTCGTGTTCAATCCTGAAACCCTTACTCATTGCTTCAACTCCGCACGTCTTTCGTGGATGAAAGGGAACCTGCGGCTGGCAACGGGCCTGATTCCCTGGCTGGCGGCTCTGATCACGATACTCTCAAGCACCGCTGAAACCCAAGACCGTGAGTGATCGGCTAGACTCGGGATCCGCTTCCATTCAGACAGCCTGCCGCCCCCATGGGTGACGATCCCGACAGTAGTACCGGGCGTGCCGCCGCGCACGCATCGATGACCGCCCTCGCCGCCCCGGCGACCGCGGGTACCCCTTCGCCCCTGGCAGCGCCGCTGCGGGGCCGCGAATGATCGGCAACCTCCTGCTGCTGGTACTGGCCCTGCTGCTGGTGGTGCTCAACGGCTTCTTCGTGGCCGCCGAGTTCGCCCTGGTCAAGCTGCGCCACACCCAGGCCGTCGGCCTGGCCGAGAACCACGGCTGGCGTGGGCGCCTGCTGCTCAACGTGCACGCGCACCTGGATGCGTACCTGTCCGCCTGCCAGCTGGGCATCACGCTGTCCTCGCTGGGCCTGGGCTGGGTCGGCGAACCGGCGTTCGCGCACCTGCTGCAACCGCTGTTCGATACGCTGGGGTTGACCCCGGAAGCCTCGCGCCTGACCGCTTTCATCATCGCCTTCAGCATCATCTCGTTCCTGCACATCGTGCTCGGCGAACTGGCCCCCAAATCGATGGCGATCCGCCGCCCGGAAGCAATGTCGCTGTGGACGGCCGCACCGCTGTACCTGTTCTACTGGGCGATGTATCCGGCCATCTGGCTGCTCAACAACAGCGCCAACGCGCTGCTGCGCCTGGCCGGCTGGGGTGATGTGGAGCACACCTCGCACCGTTATTCACGCGAGGAACTCAAGCTCATCGTGGGCCGCCAGCAGCCCACCGGCAGCGCGCCGGACCAGGACCTCACGCTGATGAGCCACGCGCTGGAACTGCCCGAACTGGTGGCCGGCGACCTGATGCGCTCGCGCGACCATATGCGTTCGTTCCGCGACGGGATGAGCCTGGCCGACGTGATGGCCGAGTTCGCCGAGAGCCGCTACAGCCGCTACCCGTGGTTCGACCGCGACGGGGAGGAAGTGCTCGGCATCCTGCACATGAAGGACCTGCTGGTGGAGATCGCCCGCGGCCATCCGACCGACGATCTGCGCCCGCTGCTGCGCCCGGCCAACCTGATCGCGCTGGAGACCCCGGTACCGCTGGTGCTGGAGCGTTTCCGCACCGGCACCACCCACCTGGCACTGTGCGTGGAAGAACACGGCCGCATCCTGGGCTACTTCACCCTGGAAGACCTGCTGGAAGTGGTGGTCGGCGATATCGAGGACGAGCACCCGCATATCGTCAAGGACGCCCCGACCCGCGGCGCGGACGGCACCCTGCTGGTGGCCGGCTCGACCTCCATCTTTCGGCTGGAGCGCCTGCTGGGCCATGACCTGAGCGCGCCCGACCATCTGAATTCGGTCGGCGGGCTGATCGTGCACCAGCTCCAGCGCCTGCCCGAGGAAGGCGAGCAGCTGGAGATCGACGGGCACCTGTTCACGATCAAGCGCATGGCCGGGCACCGGATCCAGGCGGTGACGGTGCGCATGGCACAGGCCGAGGACGCCGGGGCAGCGTAGAATGACGGCCCCCGCTGCCAACGACCTGCGCCCTGCCATGTCCGAATTCGCCCTGCTCGCCCTGTCCCCGCTTGATGGCCGCTACGCCGGCAAGGTCGACGCCCTGCGCCCGATCTTCTCCGAATACGGCCTGATCAAGGCCCGCGTGAAGGTGGAAGTGGAATGGCTGCTGGCACTGGCCAATGAGCCGGGTATCGTCGAACTGGCCCCGTTCTCGGCTGCCGCCACCGCCCGCCTGCGCGCCCTGGCCGACGACTTCGCCCCGGCCCACGCCGCGCGGGTGAAGGAGATCGAGCGCACCACCAACCATGACGTCAAGGCCGTGGAGTACTTCATCAAGGAACAGCTCGCCGCCGATGCCGAGCTGGGCCCGGCGCTGGAGTTCGTGCATTTCGCCTGCACCAGCGAAGACATCAACAACCTCAGCTATGGCCTGATGCTCGAGCAGGCCCGCCGCGAGGTGCTGCTGCCGTCGCTGGACAACATCGCCGGCGTGCTGCGCGCCCTGGCCCACGCCCAGGCGGCCCAGCCGATGCTGTCACGTACCCACGGCCAGACCGCCTCGCCGACCACCCTGGGCAAGGAAGTGGCCAACGTGGTGGCCCGTCTGGAGCGCCAGCGCCGCCAGATCGCCGCGGTGGAGCTGACCGGCAAGATCAACGGCGCGGTGGGCAACTACAACGCCCACGTCATCGCCTACCCGGACGTGGACTGGCCGGCCTTCGCCCAGCGCTTCGTGGAAAGCCTCGGCCTGGTGTTCAACCCGTACACCACCCAGATCGAACCGCATGACAACGTCGCCGAAATCGGCGATGCCGCGCGCCGCGCCAACATCATCCTGATCGATCTGGCCCGCGACGTCTGGGGCTATATCTCGCTGGGCTACTTCAAGCAGAAGCTCAAGGAAGGCGAAGTCGGCTCGTCGACCATGCCACACAAGGTCAACCCGATCGATTTCGAAAACGCCGAAGGCAACTTCGGCATCGCCAACGCCCTGTTCGAGCATTTCAGCGCCAAGCTGCCGATCAGCCGCTGGCAGCGTGATCTGACCGACTCCACCGTGCTGCGTGCGGTCGGCACGGCCTTTGGCCACACCCAGGTCGCCCTGGACTCGCTGGCCAAGGGCCTGGGCAAGCTGACCGTGAACCCGGAACGCCTGGACGCCGATCTGGACGCCGCGTGGGAAGTACTGGCCGAAGCCGTGCAGACCGTCATGCGCCGCCACGGCCTGCCCAACCCCTACGAACAGCTCAAGGCCCTCACCCGTGGTCAGGGCATCACCACCGAGTCGATGCAGGCCTTCGTCGAATCCCTGGAGCTGCCGGCCGACGCCAAGCAGAGCCTGCGCGCCCTCACCCCGGGCGGCTACATCGGCCTGGCGGCGGACCTGGCCAAGGCGATCTGAAGGCATGGGCGCGGCACCGTCGCGCCCCCGAATACCCGTCTATACGCTGCAAGGATCTCCCCCATGGCCGCACGCAAGACCAAAACCCCCGTCATCGACATCCAGGCCCGCCCCGGCCTTCCGCTGGGCATGCCCGCCGCCACCTTCCTGCGCGACTACTGGCAGAAGCGCCCGCTGCTCATCCGCGGCGCCTTCCCCGATTTCGAAACGCCGGTCCAGCCCGAAGACCTCGCCGGCCTGGCCTGCGAGGAAGGCGCCCTGTCGCGCCTGATCACCCACGACCGCGCCACCGATGGCTGGAGCGTGCGTACCGGCCCGTTCCAGGAAGAAGAGTTCCCGGGCATGCCCGACCACGACTGGACCCTGCTGGTCCAGGACGTGGACAAGTGGGACGCCGACGTGCGCGCCCTGATCAGCCACTTCAACTTCCTGCCGCGCTGGCGCATGGATGACGTGATGATCAGCTTCGCCGCCACCGGCGGCTCGGTCGGGGCGCATGTCGACCAGTACGACGTCTTCCTGCTGCAGGCTTACGGCCACCGCCGCTGGCAGATCGATGCCAGCGAATCCATCAAGGGCAAGCGCCCGCCGCTGGACTTCCGCGACGACGTCGAACTCAAGCTGCTGCGCCGCTTCAAGCCGACCCACGACTGGGTGCTGGCCCCGGGCGACATGCTCTACCTGCCGCCGAACGTGCCGCACAACGGCGTCGCCGAAGACCCCTGCCTGACCTTCTCCTTCGGCATGCGTGCCCCGGCCTCGGCCGAGCTGATCAGCGACTACCTCGATACCCTGATTGACGGTGCCGACGAGTCCATCCGTTACCAGGATCCGGACCTGAAGGTGCCGCAGGACCCGAACGAGATCGACGTGGTCTCGATGAACCGCGTGGTCGAAGCGCTCAATGCGATCCGCATGAACGACCCGGACAAGCTCGGCGACTGGTTCGGCCGCTTCATCACCACCTACCGCGCCGCCGGGGAAGTGATGGCGCACGGCGAACCGCTGCCGCGCGAGGAGATCGAAGCCGCGCTGGGCGCGGGCGTGGAATTGCAGCGCCACCCGTGGGCGCGCCTGGCCTGGCGCCGTGCCAAGCGTGGCGCCAGCCTGTACTGCAGCGGCCTGGACTTCGCCCTGCCGGTCAAGGATGCCCAGGTACTGGCCGGCACCGAACAGATCGGCGCGGCGCTGTACCAGAAGCTCTCGGCCAAGGGCCGTGATGCCGTGCAGGCGCTGGTCGCCGGCGGCTTCTACCAGCTGGTGGACGATGCCGGGTTGGAGGATGAAGACGACTACGTCGCCGAGTACGACATCGTCGACGGCACCGACGCGGTCGAGGTCATCGATGACGAGGCCATCCAGGCCGACGTGCACGAGGTCACCATCCATGACGACGGCATCGAAGTGATCGTCGATTTCGATGACAGCGACGAGACCGACGGCAAGGACGAGCCCCCGCGCGGCTGATCCGCCCGCCCGCCATGGCCGCCTCCGGTTTCCAGGTTGACGTGGTCGATTACCCGGCGCAGCACGCCGCGCTGCACCGGGTGCGGTTCACCGTGTTCGTCGACGAACAGCAGGTACCGGCCGAGCTGGAGATCGACGCGCTCGATCCCCTCAGCGTGCACGTGCTGGCCCGGGACACCGACGGCGCGCCGATCGGTGCCGGCCGGCTCACCCCGGATGGGCGGATCGGCCGGATGGCGGTGCTGGCCGCCTGGCGCGGCAAAGGCGTCGGCGAGGCCCTGCTGCAGGCCCTGATCGATCAGGCCCGGGCCCGTGGCTGGCGCGAGGTCGGGCTGCATGCGCAGCTGCCGGCCCGCGTGTTCTACACCCGGCAGGGCTTCCTGCCGGAGGGCGAGGTGTTCGACGAGGCCGGTATCGCCCACCAGCACATGCACCTGACCCTGTCCGGAGCGGTCGCGATCGACCGGGCCGAGGACGCCGTGGCGATCACCACCGCACTGGTCCACCGCGCCCGCCGCCAGCTCTGGATCCACAGCCGCCAGCTCGACCCCGGCCTGCTTGATGCACCGCCGGTGCTGGAGGCGCTGCGACGCTACGCCACCGCCCGCCACGACAAACAGGCCTGGCTGATCGTCCACGACAGCGCCGCCATCCGGCAGGCCGGCTCGCCCCTGTTGACCCTGCTGCAGCGCCTGCCGAGCGTCTTCCGGGTGCGCGAAGTGAGCGATCCGATCGACCGCGCGACGGCATCGGCCTGCCTGCTCAATGACGCGGGCGACTACTACTTTCGTCTGAGTGGCCACCGCTTCGACGGTGAGGCGGGTGTGTCCCAGCCGGCACGTTCGCGGCCGTTGCAGGACGGTTTGCAGCGCGTATGGGAACGTTCGCGTGATTGCAGCGAACTGCGCGCACTGGGCCTGTAGCTCACCCCACGCTCCCGAACCTGTCTGGGAATGACACCGCGGTCCCCGCACTGGCCCGTACGGTGCCCCTTCCTGTCTCGATGGGGGTACAATTTGGGGTGTTAGATACCGCCCGCGCAGGGCTATTCACTTTTCCCTGCCGGATCATCGAAGCCTTACCCCACAAGCGAATCCGACTCTCCATCGTGGACAATCAACTGAAGCAGTTTGCGCAATCTTCGCAGCTCGCCGGCGGCAACGCCTCCTATATCGAGGATCTGTACGAGCAGTACCTCGTTTCTCCGGACAGTGTCGATCCCAAATGGAAGACCTACTTCGACGGCTTCCAGGGCCGCGAAGCCGGTGATATTCCGCATTCGGCCGTCATCGCCCACATTGCCGACGCCGCCAAGAATGCCGTCAAGAGCGGCACTGCCGCCGGTGCCGGCGACGAGCGCGAGCGCAATGTCGGCCGCCTGATCACCGCCTACCGTTCGCGTGGCCACATGGCGGCCCGCCTGGACCCGCTGAGCCTGACCGCGCCGACCAATCCGCCGGATCTGGGCCTGCCGTTCCACAGCCTGTCGGAAAGCGACCTGGGCAGTGAGTTCAGCACCGGCGGCGTCGCCGGCCAGCCGCGCATGAAACTGCGCGACCTGCTGGAGCGCCTGAAGAAGACCTACACCGGCTCGATCGGTGCGGAATTCATGCACATCTCCGAGGTCGAGCAGCGCCAGTGGCTGTACCAGCGCCTGGAACTGGCCGGTGGCAACTACAACCTGGATGCCGATACCCAGCGCCGCACCCTGGAGCGCCTGACGGCTGCCGAGGGTCTGGAGCGCTACCTGCACACCAAGTATGTCGGCCAGAAGCGCTTCTCGCTGGAAGGCGGCGACTCGCTGATCCCGATGATGGACACCATCATCCGTGACGCCGGCAAGGATGGCGTCAAGGACGTGGTGATCGGCATGGCCCATCGCGGCCGCCTGAACGTGCTGGTCAACACCCTCGGCAAGAGCCCGCGCAAGCTGTTCGACGAGTTCGAAGGCAAGTTCGAGCACGACGACCACGCCTCCGCCGGCGACGTGAAGTACCACATGGGCTTCTCCGCCGACGTCTCCACCCCGGGTGGCGCCGTCCACCTGGCGCTGGCGTTCAACCCGTCGCACCTGGAAATCGCCGATCCGGTCGTGGCCGGCAGCGTGCGCTCGCGCCAGGAACGTCGTGGCGATACCGCCCGCAAGCAGGTGATGCCGATCCTGATCCACGGCGACGCGGCCTTCTCCGGCCAGGGCGTGGTGATGGAGCTGTTCCAGATGTCCCAGGCCCGCGGCTTCGCCGTCGGTGGCACGGTGCACATCGTGGTCAACAACCAGGTCGGTTTCACCACCTCCAACCCGCTGGATACGCGCTCCACGCGCTACGCCACCGACGTGGCCAAGATGATCGCCGCCCCGGTGCTGCACGTGAATGGCGACGATCCGGAAGCCGTGGTGTTTGCCGCCCAGCTGGCCTTCGAGTTCCGCCAGAAGTTCGCCAAGGACGTGGTCATCGATCTGATGTGCTACCGCCGTTGGGGCCATAACGAGGCCGACGAACCGGCGATCACGCAGCCGCTGATGTACCAGGTGATCCGCAAGCACCAGACCACCCGCGAGCTGTACGCCGCGGCGCTGGAAGCTGCCGGCGTGATCGAAGCCGGCGGCGGCAAGGCGCTGGTCGATGCCTACCGCAACAAGCTCGATGCCGGTGAAGTCACCACCGAGCTGGCCCAGGTCGAAAAGACCCCGGCCACCAGCAAGATGTACGTGGATTGGCCCAAGCTGCTCAACGGCAAGCTCTCCGACGCGGTCTCCACCGCCGTCGGCATGGAGAAGGTCAAGCAGCTGGCGCAGATGATCAACACCGTGCCCGAAGGCGTGGAACTGCACTCGCGCGTGGCCAAGGTCTATGACGACCGCCGCAAGATGGCCGCCGGCGAGATCCCGGGTGACTGGGGCTTTGCCGAGAACCTGGCCTACGCCACCATCCTCGACGAAGGCAACAACCTGCGCCTGGTCGGCCAGGACGTGGGCCGCGGTACGTTCACGCACCGCCACGCAATCCTGCACGACCAGAAGACCGACAACTACTACCTGCCGCTGCGCCAGCTGGTCGAGTCGCCGGAACAGGCCACCATCATCGATTCGCTGCTCAGCGAAGAAGCGGTGATGGCCTATGAGTACGGCTTCTCCACCACCGATCCGAACACCCTGTGCATCTGGGAAGGCCAGTTCGGCGATTTCGCCAACGGCGCCCAGGTCGTGATCGATCAGTTCATCGCCGCCGGCGAAGCCAAGTGGGGCCGTATCACCGGCCTGACCCTGCTGCTGCCGCACGGTTACGAAGGCCAGGGCCCGGAGCACAGCTCCGCGCGTCTGGAGCGCTTCCTGCAGCTGTGCGCGCTGGAGAACATGCTGGTGTGCGTGCCGTCGACCCCGGCGCAGGCGTACCACATGCTGCGTCGCCAGATGCGCATGACCACCCGCAAGCCGCTGATCGTGATGTCGCCCAAGTCGCTGCTGCGCCACAAGCTGGCCGTGTCGACCCTGGACGAACTGGCCAACGGCGAGTTCCAGCACCTGATCGGCGATGCCAACGCAGACGCCAAGAAGGTCAAGCGCGTGGTGCTGTGCTCGGGCAAGGTCTACTACGACCTGCTGGAAGACCAGACCAAGCGTGGCCAGGACGATGTCGCCATCATCCGCGTCGAACAGCTGTATCCGTTCCCGCGCGTGGCACTGGCAGCAGAGCTGAAGAAGTACGGCAAGGCGGCCGATGTGGTGTGGTGTCAGGAAGAACCGCAGAACCAGGGTGCCTGGTACCAGATCCGTCACCACCTGCAGGCATGCCTGGCCGATGGCCAGAGCATCCATTACGCAGGTCGCGCCCGTTCGGCATCGCCGGCCGCTGGACACATGGCTGACCACATCATCGAACAGCAGAAGCTGATCGCCGATGCCCTGGTCAACACGTTCAACGACTCGGTCGCTGAATAACTCTCCCCCTCATTCTAGAAAAGACAAACCAGGAAGCTCCCGCATGGCCACCGAAGTCAAAGCCCCGGTACTGCCCGAATCCGTCGCCGACGGCACCATCGCCACCTGGCACAAGAAGGTCGGCGATGCCGTCAAGCGCGATGAAAACCTGCTTGATCTGGAAACCGACAAGGTCGTCCTGGAAGTGCCGTCGCCGGTCGACGGCGTGCTGAAGGAGATCAAGTTCGAGGTGGGTGCCACCGTGACCTCCAGCCAGGTCGTGGCGATCATCGAAGAAGGCGCGACCGCTGCTGCTGCGCCGGCCGAAGAGAAGAAGGCCGATGCCCCGGCCGCTGCTCCGGCCGCTGCCGCTCCGGCCGCTGCCGCAGCGCCGGCCCCGGCCACCAAGTCCGCTGCCGATTCGCTGCCCCCGGGCGCCCGCTTCACCGCCATCACCGAAGGCGTGAACCCGGCCGACGTGGACGGCACCGGCCGCCGCGGCGCGGTGACCAAGGAAGACATCGTCAACTTCGCCCGCAACGGTGGCGCCGGCAAGTCCGGTGGCGCACGTCCGGAAGAGCGCGTTCCGATGACCCGCATCCGCAAGCGCATCGCCGAGCGCCTGATGCAGTCCAAGAACGGCACCGCGATGCTGACCACCTTCAACGAGGTCGACCTGTCCAAGGTCTCGGCCGCGCGCAAGGATCTGCAGGACGAGTTCGTCAAGGCCCACGGCATCAAGCTGGGCTTCATGAGCTTCTTCGTGAAGGCCGCCGCCAACGCGCTGCAGCGCTTCCCGCTGGTCAATGCCTCGATCGATGGTGACGACATCATCTATCACGGCTACTCGGACATCTCGATCGCCGTGTCGACCGAGAAGGGTCTGGTGACCCCGGTCCTGCGCAACGTCGAGCGCATGTCGTTCGCCGACATCGAAAAGACCATCGCCGACTACGCCAAGAAGGCCCGTGACGGCAAGCTGAGCCTGGAAGAACTGCAGGGCGGCACCTTCACCGTCACCAACGGCGGCACCTTCGGCTCGCTGCTGTCGACCCCGATCATCAACCCGCCGCAGAGCGCCATCCTGGGCATGCACGCCATCAAGGAGCGTCCGATCGCGCAGAACGGCCAGGTCGTGATCGCGCCGATGATGTACCTGGCGCTGTCCTACGATCACCGCATCATCGACGGCAAGGACTCGGTCCAGTTCCTGGTGGACATCAAGAACCAGCTGGAAAACCCGGGCCGCATGCTGTTCGGCCTGTAAGACCTCCCACCCCTCCGCGCCCGCGCGGAGGGGTTCTGGTTTTACGGCACTGCACCGCACTGCCCTGCTCTCTCCCCCGGCGCCTGCGCGCCACCGGCTTCAAGCGAAGCTCGGGAATGCAACAAGGAACTATCAATGGCTGAACAATTCGACGTCGTCGTCATCGGTGCCGGTCCGGCCGGTTACCATGCCGCCATCCGCGCCGCGCAGCTGGGTCTGAAGACCGCCTGCATCGACGCTGCGCTGGGCAAGGACGGCAAGCCGGCCCTGGGTGGCACCTGCCTGCGCGTGGGCTGCATCCCGTCCAAGGCGCTGCTCGATTCCTCGCGCCAGTTCTGGAACATGGGCCACATCTTTGGCGACCACGGCATCAGCTTCAAGGATGCCAAGATGGACGTCGAGGCGATGGTTGGCCGCAAGGACAAGATCGTCAAGCAGTTCACCGGCGGCATCGCCATGCTGTTCAAGGCGAACAAGGTCACCGCGTACTACGGTTTCGGTGAGCTGCAACCGGGCAACATCGTCAAGGTCAAGCAGCACGACGGTTCGGAAGTCGAGCTGAAGGGCACCAACGTCATCATCGCCGCCGGCTCGGATTCGATCGAACTGCCGTTCGCCAAGTTCGATGGCGAAACCATCGTCGACAACGTCGGCGGCCTGGATTTCACCGAAGTGCCGGCTCGCCTGGCCGTGATCGGTGCCGGCGTGATCGGCCTGGAACTGGGCAGCGTCTGGAAGCGCCTGGGTTCGGAAGTGACCATCCTGGAAGCGCTGCCGGACTTCCTGGCCGCTGCCGATGCCGAAGTGGCCAAGACCGCCTTGAAGGAATTCAAGAAGCAGGGCCTGGACATCCGCCTGGGCGCCAAGGTCTCCAAGGCCGAGGTGACCGGCAAGGGCAAGAAGAAGGAAGTCGCCCTGACCTACACCGATGGTGAAGGCGAGAAGAGCCTGATCGTGGACAAGCTGCTGGTGGCCGTTGGCCGTCGCGCCGCCACCAAGGGCCTGCTGGCCGAAGGCACCGGCGTCAAGATCAACGAGCGTGGCCAGATCGAAGTGGACGCGCACTGCCACACCGGCGTCAATGGCGTCTGGGCGGTCGGTGACTGCGTGCGCGGCCCGATGCTGGCGCACAAGGGCTTCGAAGAAGGCATCGCAGTGGCCGAGCTGATCGCAGGCCTGCCGGGCCACGTCAACTTCGACACGATCCCGTGGGTCATCTACACCGAGCCGGAGCTGGCCTGGGTCGGCAAGACCGAGCAGCAGCTCAAGGACGAAGGCATCCCGTACAAGGCGGGCAGCTTCCCGTTCGCCGCCAACGGCCGTGCCGTGGCGATGATCGAGCCGACCGGCTTCGTGAAGGTCCTGGCGCATGCCGAGACCGACCGCATCCTGGGCATGCACCTGGTCGGCGCGAACGTCTCCGAGCTGGTGCACGAAGGCGTGCTGACCATGGAGTTCAGCGGTTCGGCCGACGACCTGGCGCGCATCTGCCACGCCCACCCGTCGCTGTCGGAAGTGGTGCATGACGCCGCGATGGCCGTGAGCAAGCGCGCGATCCACAAGGCCAACTGAGCCCTGTTGGTGGCGTAACGAAAAACCCCGCTTCGGCGGGGTTTTTTGTGGGCGAGAGGTAGTGCCGGCCGCTGCACGGCCCCTCGCCATGGGTAGTGCCGGCCGCTGGCCGGCTCCTCGCCATTTGGCAGTGCCGGCCGCTGGCCGGCTCCTCGCCATTGGTAGTGCCGGCCGCTGGCCCGCTCCTCGCCATTGGTAGTGCCGGCCGCTGGCCGGCTCCACGCCCATTGGTAGTGGCGGCAGGGGGGCGGGGCGACGGCAAACCTAAAG
>NZ_JBDJMT010000028.1:0-34913 GCF_039674045.1 Stenotrophomonas sp. TWI602 | reverse complement strand
CCTCTGGATTGCCTGGAGCCGGCCAGCGGCCGGCACTACCGGTATGGCAGCGCCAGCCGACCAACGGTCGGCTCTACATCGATTGCTGGATCAGGCGTCCAGCTCTTCCCAGCGCGCGTACGCGGCATCCAGCTCGGCCTGCACCTTGGCGAGCTTCGCATTGTGCGCGGCCATGTCGGGCGCGCTGCGCTGATAGAACGCCGGGTCGTTCATCGCGGCGGTGAGGCCTTCGACGTCCTTCTCCAGCGTTTCGATCTTCAGCGGCAGCTGTTCCAGCTCGCGCGCGTCCTTGTAGCTCAGCTTGCGCTTGGGCTCGGCCGGCGCGGCAGCAGCGGCGGCCGCAGCAACCGGCTTGGCCGCCACCACCGGTGCGGACGCAGCCGCGGCGGCCACGCGTGCAGCATGGCGCTGCCAATCGGTGTAGCCGCCGACGTACTCGCCGACCACGCCGTCGCCTTCCATCACCATCGTGGAGGTCACCACGTTGTCCAGGAAGTCACGGTCATGGCTGACCAGCAGCAACGTGCCGGTGTAATCGCTCAGCAGCTCTTCGAGCAGCTCGAGGGTTTCCACGTCCAGATCGTTGGTCGGTTCATCCATCACCAGCAGGTTGGACGGCTGCGCGAACAGCTTGGCCAGCAGCAGGCGGTTGCGCTCACCACCGGACAAACGGGTGATCGGCGCGCGGGCGCGCTCGGGCGAGAACAGGAAGTCCTGCAGGTAGGCGTGCACGTGCTTGCGCTTGCCGTTGAACTCGATGAAATCGCGGCCCTCGGCCACGTTCTCGATCGCGGTCCAGTCTTCGCGCAGCACCGCACGGTACTGGTCGAAATACGCGATCTGCAGGTTGGTACCGGCGCGCACTTCGCCGCTCTGCGGCTGCAGGTCGCCCAGCAGCAGCTTGAGCAGCGTGGTCTTGCCGCTGCCGTTCGGCCCGATCAGGCCGATGCGGTCGCCGCGCAGGATGACGGTGCTGAAGTCCTTGACCATCACGCGCTCGCCGAAGGCGAACGAGATGTCCTTGACGTCGATCACCTTCTTGCCGGAGTTCTCCGCCTGCGCCGCTTCCATGCGCACGTTGCCGCCGAGTTCGCGGCGCTGCGAGCGATCGTTGCGCATTGCCTTGAGGCGGCGCACACGGCCTTCGTCGCGGGTGCGGCGGGCCTTGATGCCCTGGCGGATCCAGATCTCTTCCTGCGCGAGCAGTTTGTCGAAGCGTGCGTTTTCCTGCGCCTGCGCGTTCATGCGCTCTTCGCGGCGGCGTTCGTAGTTGGCCCAGTCGCCCGGCCAGCTGGTGACCTGGCCGCGGTCGATCTCGACAATGCGGGTGGCCAGTGCACGCAGGAAGCGACGGTCATGGGTGACGAACACCACGCTGCCGTTCCAGTTCTTGAGGAACATTTCGAGCCAGTCGATGGCTTCGATGTCCAGGTGGTTGGTCGGTTCGTCGAGCAGCAGCAGATCCGGCGAGGACACCAGCGCGCGGCCCAGCAGCACGCGGCGCTTCATGCCGCCGGACAGGCGCGCGAATTCGGCATCGCCGTCCAGGTCAAGCTTGGTCAGGGTCTCGCTGACGCGCTGATCCAGGCCCCAGCCGTTGGCGGCATCGATCTTGGCCTGCACGGCCGAGAGCGCATCGCCGTCGAAATCGTCGGCCATGCTCAGGTGGTGGAATTCGGCCAGCCACTGGCCCAGTTCGCCCAGGCCATCGGCGACCACGTCGAACACGCTGCCGGCGGCACCGTGCGGCACCTCCTGTTCCAGGCGGGTGATGCGCACCCCCTGCTGCACGCGGACTTCGCCGTCATCGGGCTTGTGATCGCCGGACAGCAGTTTGAGCAGGGTCGATTTGCCGGCGCCGTTGCGCCCGATCAGGGCGATACGCTCGCCCGGCTCGATCGACAGTTCGGCTTTTTCCAGCAACAGGGGGCCGCCGACGCTGAAGTCGACGTTTTGCAGAGTAATCAGAGGCATCCGACCATTGTACGGTCTGACGGCAACCGCGTCGCTTACTCCTGACCGAACGCGTCCGCAGGCAGCCCCAGCAGCGCCCACAGCGCCGCGGGCACCCGCTTGGCCGGATGGCGTACCACCCACAGCTGGCGCGACATCGGCGGCACCGGCGTTTCCACGACGCGCACGCTGCCCAGCGCGAGCAGATCGGCCACCGCATGCCGCGACAGGCACGCCAGGCCAAGCCCGGCCGCAGCCGCCTGCTTGATCGCCTCGGTGCTGCCCAACTGCATGGCGCGGGCAAAGTGATGCAGGTGCGGCAGCAGCGCCTGCTCGACCGCCTCGCGGGTGCCCGAACCCGGCTCACGCAGCAGCCAGCGGGCCTGCGCCAGCGCCGCGACGTCCATGCACGTGGGCGTCGTTCCCGGCGCGGCCACGATGACCAGATCATCGCGTTGCCACGGCAGCACCTGCAGGCCGCTTTCATGGCACGGGCCTTCAATCAGGCCCAGATCGACCTCCAGCCGCTGTACGGCCGCGACAACGTCCGCGCTGTTGCCGATCCGCAGGTCCACCTGCGCCTGCGGGTTATCGGCCAGCAGCGCGGCGACGCAGGACGGCAGCAGGTAGTTGCCGATCGTGGTGCTGGCCCCGAGCCGCAGCAGCAGAGGCAGGACGCCGGCGCTGGACTGCCCTGCGCCGGCGAGCCGCTCCAGATCGGCGGCGGCGACCAGCAGCGCGCGGGCCGGATCCAGCAGCGCCCGCCCCTGCGGATTGAGCACCAGCCGACGCCCGATCCGGTCGAACAACGGGCTGGCCAGGTGGCTCTCCAGTTCGTTGAGCGCGGCACTGGTGGCCGACTGCGACAACGCCAGCTGCGCGCCCGCCGCGGCCGTGGTGCCGGCGTCGGCAATGGAGACGAAAACCTGCCATTGGCGGAGGGTGAGGTGCATGAGGCCAATTAACGCACCAAACAGGTCGAATTGACATGAACAATGCGTTTTACAGGTTCATCGGCGACGCGCAGCCTAGGGCTGTGCTTTGACTGGAGACCCTTGTGAACACTTCTGCCGCCGCCCTGCCCTCACCCACCACCGCGCAGCGCTGGCGCGGCCGCCTGCCCGGGCTGCTGCTGACCGGCGCCGTTGCAGCTGCGGCCATGGGACTGGCGCCACTGCCGTGGCTGCAGGCGCACGGCATCAGCGCGCTCACCCTGGCCATCGTGCTGGGCATCGCGCTGGGCAACACCCTTTACCCGCGGCTGGCGGTCCATGCCGGCGCCGGGGTCGGCTTTTCCAAGCACTGGCTGCTGCGGGCGGGCATCGTGCTGTACGGCCTGCGCCTGACCTTCCAGGATATCGGCCAGGTCGGTATCAGCGGGGTGCTGATCGATGCGCTGGTGCTGACCAGCACGTTCGCGCTGGCCTGGTGGGCCGGCACGCGATGGTTCGGTCTCGAGAAGGAAAGCGCCCTGCTGATCGGCGCCGGCAGCTCGATCTGCGGGGCGGCGGCGGTGATGGCGGCCGAACCGGTGGTGCGCGGGCGCGCCGAGCAGGTGACGGTGGCCGTTTCCACCGTGGTGGTGTTCGGCACGCTCGCGATGTTCGTGTACCCGCTGCTGTACCAGCTCAATCAGGCGCACGGCTGGATCCCGATGAGCGCGCAGGCCTACGGCGTGTTCACCGGCTCGACCGTGCACGAGGTTGCGCAGGTGGTCGCGGCCGGGCGCGCGGTGAGCGCAGCCGCAGCCGACACCGCCGTGATCGCCAAGATGGTGCGGGTGATGATGTTGGCACCCTTCCTGATCGGGCTGTCGATGCTGTTGGCACGCCGGGGTACGCCGGGGGCGCCCGGCCAGCGCGCCAGGATCGTGGTGCCCTGGTTCGCGTTCGGCTTCGTGGCGGTGGCCGGGCTCACTTCGCTGCAGGTGCTGCCGGCGGCCATCGTCAGTGCAGCGATCGATCTGGACACCGTGTTGCTGGCGATGGCGATGGCCGCGCTCGGTCTGACCACGCACGCCTCGGCGCTGCGCAAGGCCGGGATGAAGCCGCTGCTGCTGGCGCTGCTGCTGTTCGGCTGGCTGTTGGCGGGCGGGTTGGGGATCAACCTGGGCGTACACGCGCTGCTCGGCTGAGGCACGCCGGGCGGACTTCTGCGACACTACCGCATGTCTGAATTCTCCTCCCTGCCGCTGAAACCAGCGCTGCTGCCCGGCATCGATGCCATGGGCTATACCTCGCTCACCCCCGTGCAGGCCCAGAGCCTGCCGGCCATCCTTGAGCGCCGCGATGTCATCGCACAGGCCCCGACCGGCAGCGGCAAGACCGCGGCCTTCGGGCTGGGCCTGCTGCAGGCGCTGGACCCGTCCGTGACCCGCGCCCAGGCGCTGGTGCTGTGCCCGACCCGCGAGCTGGCCGACCAGGTCGGCAAGCAGATCCGCAAGCTGGCCACCGGCATTCCGAACCTGAAGCTGCTGGTGCTGACCGGCGGCATGCCGCTGGGCCCGCAGCTGGCCTCGCTGGAGGCACACGATCCGCAGGTCGTCGTCGGCACCCCCGGGCGCATCCAGGAGCTGGGCCGCAAGCGCGTCCTGCATCTGGGCGGCGTGACCACCCTGGTGCTGGATGAAGCCGACCGCATGCTCGACATGGGCTTTGAAGAGCCGATCCGCGAGATCGCCGGGCGCACCAGCAAGGACCGCCAGACGCTGCTGTTCTCGGCGACCTTCCCGGATGAGATCCGCGAGATCGCCCGCGTGCTGCTGCGCGATCCGGTGGAAGTGACCGTGGAAGGCGCCGATCACGCGCCGGCGATCCGTCACCTGTTCTGCGAGACCGAGTTGGCACTGAAGCAGAAGGCGCTGGCCGGCCTGCTGCTCAAGTACACGCCGGAATCGGCCGTGGTGTTCTGCAACACCCGCCGCGATGTCGACGATGTCGCCATTTCGCTGCAGCAGTTCGGGTTCTCCGCGCTGCCGCTGCACGGCGAGATGGAGCAGCGCGACCGCGATGAAGTGCTGGTGCGCTTCGCCAACCGCAGCTGCAACGTGCTGGTCGCCAGTGACGTCGCCGCGCGAGGCCTGGATGTGCAGGATCTGGCCGCGGTGATCAATTACGAGCTGCCGACCGATATCGAAACCTACGAGCATCGCGTTGGCCGCACCGGCCGCGCCGGTGCCACGGGCCTGGCGATCAGCCTGGTGACGCACCGCGAGCGCAACCGCGCCGATGCGCTGGAAATGGCACAGGGCAAGCCGCTGGACTGGCAGAAGACGCCGCTGGCCACCGCGCGCCCGCCGGTGCTGCCGCAGGCCGCGATGACCACGCTGCGCATCGATGGCGGCAAGACCGACAAGCTGCGCCCGGGCGACATCCTCGGCGCACTGACCGGCGATGCCGGGCTGGCAGCCAAGTACATCGGCAAGATCGACATCTACGCCACGCGTTCGTATGTGGCCATCGCGCGCGAACATGCCGGCCGGGCGATCGCCCAGCTGGAGGCCGGCAAGATCAAGGGCCGCCGGTTCCGCGTCCGCAAGATGGATGTCTGAGCGGTAGAGCCGACCGTTGGTCGGCTGATCGCTTCACGCATTGGGTAGAGCCGACCGTTGGTCGGCTGCACTTGCGTCGGGGCGTTTGAGGTGCCGGCCAGCGGCCGGCACTACCAGTGGCGGCGCGCCCGCGCGGTTTTCCGGCTCAATAGACCAGGTTGGCCAGCAGCGGGACGTCATCCGTCCAGCGGTCGCGGCCGCCAAGGCCCGCCAGTTCCACCAGCACGGCCGCGCCGACCACCTCGACCTGCAGCTGGCGGGCCAGCGACAACGCCGCCAGCAGGGTGCCGCCCGTGGCGAGCACATCATCGATCACCAGCACGCGTGCGCCGGCCGGCAAGGCATCGGCGTGCACTTCGATGCTGTCGGTGCGGTATTCCAGGGTGTAATCCTGGCGGAGCACCTTGCCCGGCAGCTTGCCCGGCTTGCGCACCGGCACGAAGCCCACGCCCAGCACCCGCGCCATGGCCGCGCCGAGGATGAAACCGCGCGACTCGATCCCCATCACCGCCTGCAGATTGGCGTCGCGCCAGGGCGCGACCATCGCATCGATGGCGGCCGCGAAATCCGGGCCGTCGGCGAGCAACGGCATGATGTCCTTGAACAGGATGCCCGGCTTGGGGAAATCGGCGATGTCGCGCAGGCGGCCGGCCCAGGCGGGCGTGGCGGAAGACTCGGTCATGATCGGCACAGCACAAAGGGTGGCATAGGGTAACCGAGCGCCCTACGAGCTGCAGGACAGCATCGAGCAGCCGGCCTTCACACGCGCCCACTCGGGTCGCTTGGCCGCGAAGTGCTCGCGCCCGGGCTGCACGTCATACGGGCGACGCAGCACCTCCAGCAGCGTGTGCACGCCACTGAGATCGCCCTGCTCCGCCTGCTCGATCGCCTCCTGGGCCAGCCAGTTGCGCAGCACGTAGACCGGGTTGGCGCGGCCCATCTGCTGCTGACGCGCCTGTGCACTCAGGCCATCGCAACGCAGGCGCACCGCGTACTGCTGCAGCCATGCCTGCAGCGACGGCAGCACCGCTTCGCGACGGGCCGGGCTGTAGAACGCCTCCTCCAGCACCGCCACCGAAGGCGATGCAGGATCGATCGCCATCAGCCCGCGGAACGCGAGCGTCATGTCCATCTCGCCCTCGTGCAGGATCTCCAGCCAGGCCGCCATCAACGCCACGTCGTCATCGCGGCAGCCGTCCAGGCCCAGCTTCGCGGCGATGTCGGCGCGCTCGCATTGCGCGTGCACCTGCTGGAAGCGCGCCAGACCGTCATGCAGCGGGGTGACATCCTCGAACAGCGGCGCCAAGGCCTGCGCCAGCCGGGTGAGATTCCAGTACGCCACCTGCGGCTGCGTGCCGAAACGATAGCGTCGGCCCTGCGCGTCGGTGGTGTTGGGGGTCCACTCGGGATCGTAATCCTCGACCCAGCCATACGGGCCGTAATCGATGGTGAGCCCGAGGATGGAGAGGTTGTCGGTGTTCATCACGCCATGCACGAAACCGACGCGCATCCAATGCGCGACAAGCACCGCGGTGCGCTCGCAGATGTCGGCAAACCAGCGCGCATGGCGCGCCTCGCCCGCCTCTGCCAGCGCAGGAAAATCGCGCGCGATGCAGACATCGGCCAACTGCCGCAGCAACGTCGTGTCGCCGCGCGACGCCGGCAGTTCGAAGCTGCCAAAGCGGATGAACGACGGCGCGACGCGACACACGATCGCGCCGGGCTCGGCTTCAGGGCGACCGTCGTAGAACATGTCGCGCACCACGGTATCGCCGGTGCCAACCAGACTCAGCGCCCGCGTGGTCGGCACACCGAGGTGATGCATCGCTTCGCTGCACAGGAACTCGCGGATGGACGAGCGCAGCACCGCCCGCCCGTCGGCGCCCCGCGAGTACGGTGTGCGCCCGGCACCCTTCAACTGCAGCTCCCAATGCGCACCATCCGGAGTGAGCAGCTCGCCCAGCGAGATCGCACGGCCATCGCCGAGTTGCCCCGCCCAATGGCCGAACTGATGCCCACCGTAGTTGGCCGCCCACGGTGCCATCCCGGCATACAGCGCATTGCCGCCGAACACCCGCGCGAAATCCTCGCTCTCGATCAGGTCCTCGCCCATGCCCAACAGCGTGGCCACCTCAGGCGAGTACGCCAGCAGCTGTGGCGCGGCGACCGGCGTCGGCATGACCGAAGACCACGCGGCCTCGCGCACCTCCCGCACGCGCGGGCCGGTTTCCGGGTCGCCGGGCAGGTCGCGGATGAAACGGTTGTCGAAACGCAGGGGCTGGGTGCTCATCGGTATGAAATGGGGACAGACCGGCTGCGCCGCAAGTTCAGCGCGAACCGCCGCCGAGGTTCAACGGACCGCCGCGCTCCACCGCACGCTGGTACGCCGGGCGCTGCTCGATCCGCGCCAGGTACGCCTGCAGCCGTGGATAGGCGGTCATGTCGCCACCGCGCGCGGCGGCGGCCTGGATCGGGAAGCTCATCTGGATATCGGCAGCGGTAAAGCGTTCACCGGCAAACCACGGCGACTGGCCGAGCTCGCGTTCCATCCAGTCCATGTGCAGCTTCACCTGCGGACGCACGAAGCCGTTCAGCGCCTTGTCGGCGATGGAGCGTGCGATCGGCTTGGCGAAGAACGGCATCGGCGCCTTGCGCAGCCGCGAAAACACCAGCGTCATCACCAGCGGCGGCATTGCCGAGCCTTCGGCGTAGTGCATCCAGTAGCGGTAACGCACGCGTTCGGGGGCCTGGGCCGGCATCGGCTCGGGCGAGAGCTGGCGGCCGCTGTCGTAGCGGTCGGCCAGGTATTCCAGGATCGCGCCGGATTCGGCCAGGACCAGGGCGTCGTCCTGCAGCACCGGCGATTTTCCCAGCGGGTGCACGTCGCGCAGCGCCTGCGGTGCCAGCCAGGTCTTGGGATCGCGCTGGTAGTTGACGACCTGGTACGGCAGGCCCAGTTCTTCGAGCATCCACAACACGCGCAGCGAGCGCGAGTGGTCCAGATGGTGCACCTTGATCATCGAGGGTTCCGCAGGGTCAAAGCGGCATCGTAACCGGGCAACAGGAACGATGACGTCTTCAACGGGGTCTGCGATGACGTCTTCAACGGGGTCTGCGATGACGTCTTCAACGGCTCTGCGTCGACGATGGCCGGACGCCGCCCAATAAAAAAAGCCGGAAGCTTTCGCTTCCGGCGTTTTAGGCGACCTTACGGTTGCGGGGGGTCGATTAGACCGCCTGCACCTGGTCAGCCTGCATACCCTTCTGGCCCTGCACGGCGACGAAAGTCACCTTCTGGCCTTCCTGCAGCGACTTGAAGCCGGTGCCCTGGATCGCGCGGAAATGCACGAAGAGGTCCGGGCCGCTTTCCGGGGTGATGAAGCCGAAGCCCTTGGCGTCGTTGAACCACTTCACGGTGCCCTGCTGACGATCAGACATGTACTAACTCCTGAAACAATAGTTGAAATAATCGCGGCCGCCGCGTATCGGAGCCGAGACTGAGTTGCAGGCGTTGGTAAAGCGGATCGATGAGCAGATCGTGAGATCAACTGCACCAGGCCACGATTCACGGTGACCCTAGCAAACACAGTGTGGGTGACGATACTCGTGTTTTACCGAAAAAGCGATAGCTGGGTGATTCAGCCATCCTCCCCCTCCCGCCTGACAGGACAAGGGGTCGGGCGATCCTACACGAAATCGCACCCCCTATTCAGATTTTTCCTACCTTAAGATCAGCCAAATGACCGATGCCCCGACCCCTAAAGTTCACATCTGGGTGGACGCCGACGCCTGTCCGGCCGTCATCAAGGAGATCCTGTTCCGGGCCGCCGAGCGCGCCGGGATCGAGATGACGCTGGTCGCGAACCACTGGCTGCGGACCCCTCCGTCCCGTTTCATCCGCTCGATCCAGGTTCCGCCGGGCCTGGATGTGGCCGACAGCGTGATCGTGGAACGGGTCCAGCCGGGCGATCTGGTCGTCACGCAGGACATCCCGCTGGCGGCCCTGGTGTTGGACAAAAAGGCCATCGCATTGAACCCGCGCGGCGACCTGTACACCCCGAACAACATGGCCGAGCGGCTGTCGATGCGCAATTTCATGGAGGAACTGCGCGGCGCCGGCGTTCAGACCGGCGGCCCTCCGCCGCTGCATGCGCGGGACAAGCAGGCCTTTGCCGCGCAACTGGACCGCTGGCTGGCCAAGCGTTCGGCAAGATGAACGGACGGATGGCGGGTCGAGGTCCGGCGCGGCGGAAAGTCGCGGCCCGGTAGTGCCGGCCGCCGGCCGGCTCCTCCGTAGCGCTTGGTGACCACCACACACCCCGGCAGCCGGCCAGCGGCCGGCTCTACAGGTGGAGCGACAGGCCGCTGGTGAACGTGCGCCGCTGCCCGCTCAGCGGGTCATCGAACGTCAGTTCCTTCGCCAGCAACTGCAGCGGCGTATCCGCCGGCCCGTCCGCGAGCAGGTCTGGGTACAGGTCATCGCCCAGGATCGGCGCGCCCAGCCCCGCCATGTGCACGCGCAGCTGGTGCTTGCGGCCGGTGACCGGGTACAGCCGGTAGCGCCAGACCGGGCCGGCCGCCTCGATCACTTCGATGCGGGTCCGCGCATTGGGCTCGCCGGGCACTTCGGCCATGCGGAAGAACGGCTCACCGGGGACCAGTCGCGTATGGCGTTCCAGCGGGAACGCCAGGGGCGGCAATGCCGGCGCCAAGGCTTCGTACACCTTCTCGATGCGCCGCTCGCGGAACAGGCGCTGGTAGGCATCGCGGCTGTCTGGCCGGGTGGAGAACAGCACCAGCCCGGCGGTCAGCCGGTCCAGGCGGTGCAGCGGCACCAGATCCCGGTTGCCGGTGCGCGCCACCAGCCGGGCCAGCAGCGTCTCGCGCACGTAACCGCCGGCAGGAGTGACCGGCAGGAAGTGCGGCTTGTCGGCCACCAGCAGGTCCGCGTCCTGGTGGACGATGGCCTCGGCGAAGGGAATCACCGGCTCATCGGCCACTTCACGGAAATACACGATCTCCAGCCCCACCTGCCAGGCCTGGTCCGGCGCGAGCGCCCTGCCCTGCGCGTCCTGCACCCGCCCCCGGGCGAAGCGGTCTGCCCACTGCGCGCGGTCGATGCGCGGAAAGCGCGCACACAGTCCCTCCAGCAGGCTCGGCCAGTCGCCGGGGGGCAACTGCAGGCGGCTGGGTGCGGGGGCAGCGAGGATCGGATCGGACGGGCTCATGGCGAACCATTATCATGGCGCTCTTTGTTTCAGGTATCCCCATGGCCCTCACCGCCACCATCCGCAAGGCCGAACTACAGATCAGCGACATGGATCGCGGCTATTACGCCAGCCATACGCTGACGCTGGCCCAGCACCCGTCCGAGACCGACGACCGCCTGATGGTGCGCCTGCTCACCTTCGCGCTGAACGCCGATGACCGGCTGGAGTTCGGCCGCGGCCTGAGCGTGGACGACGAGCCGGACCTGTGGCGACGCGACTACACCGGTGACGTCGAGCTGTGGATCGAACTGGGCCAGCCCGACGAGTCGCGCCTGCGCAAGGCCGCCGGCCGCGCGCGCGCGGTGCAGCTGGTCACCTACGGCGGCCGCGCCGCCGACATCTGGTGGGACCGCAACGCCTCCGCACTGAAGAAGCTGTCCACGCTGGCCGTGATGGACCTGCCGGGCGAGTTCGTCACCGAATGGGGCGCGCAGATCGAACGCACGATGCAGTGGGACGTACAGATCCAGGATGGCGAAGTGCAGTTGACGTCCGACAAGGCGCAGCTCAGCGTCATCCCCACCTGGCGCAAGCAGAAGCCGCAGGCGTGAGTGTGATCCGCTGTGATGTGCTGGTCATCGGGGCCGGCGCGGCCGGGCTGATGTGCGCGATGACCGCAGGCAAACGCGGGCGCCTGGTGCAGGTGATCGACCATGCCAACAAGGTTGGCAAGAAGATCCTGATGTCCGGCGGCGGGCGCTGCAACTTCACCAACACCGGCACCACGGCGGCCAACTTCCTGTCGGCCAATCCGCACTTCTGCAAATCCGCGCTGGCCCGTTACACGCCATACCACTTCATCGAGATGGTGGAGCGGCACGGCATCGCGTATCACGAAAAAGAGCTGGGCCAGCTGTTCTGCGACATTTCCTCCAAGCAGATCGTGAAGATGCTGGTGGACGAATGCCAGGCCGCCGGCGTGCAGATCCGCACCGACTGCGGCGTGCAGAAGGTGGAGCGCGGCGCGGACGGCTTCCACGTGCACACCGCGCAGGGGCACTTCCATGCCGCCTCGCTGGTGGTGGCCACGGGTGGCCTGTCGATCCCGAGCATGGGCGCGACCGGCTTCGGCTATGAGCTGGCCCGCCAGTTCGGCCATGAGGTCCTGCCGACCCGCGCCGGGCTGGTGCCACTGACCCTGAGTGGCAAGCATCAGGAGCGCTTCAACGATCTCAGCGGCGTGGCCCTGCCGATCGAAGCGCGCTGCAACGGCACCGAGTTCCGCAACTCCATGCTGATCACCCACCGCGGCATCAGCGGCCCGGCGATCCTGCAGATCTCCTCGTACTGGCAGCCCGGCGATACGCTGCACCTGGACCTGCTCCCCGGCCAGGACGCGCTGGAGTGGCTGCGCCGGATGAAGGCCGAACGCGGCGCCGCCGAGCTGCGCACGGTGCTGTCGGAGGTGTTGCCGCGCCGGCTGGCGCTGCGCCTGTGCGAGCACTGGCTTCCGGACCGGCTGGTGCGCCAGATCGACGAGCCACAGCTGCGCGAGGCGGCCGAGCTGTTGCAGAATTTCCCGCTGGTGGCCAGTGGCACCGAGGGGTACCGTACCGCCGAAGTGACGCTGGGCGGAGTCGACACCCGGAAGGTGTCCTCCAGTACCTTTGAATCGCACGTGGTTCCCGGCCTGCACTTCATTGGGGAGGTGCTGGACGTGACCGGCTGGCTGGGGGGCTACAACTTCCAGTGGGCCTGGGCCTGTGGCCATGCGGCAGGGAGCGTGGCCTGAGCCGGAACCGGCGTTCCGTGATCGGCTACCGTTTGCCGCATGGACGTAGTCACACGCATCGTGTATCAAGTTTGCAGTCCGGGGAGTAGTGAATGCAGAACGCGAATGACATGACGGTCCGCCTGCTGATCGTGGACGACAGCGGCGAGAACGCCGAGACCATCGTCAGCACGCTGCGCAACAGCGGCATCGCGGTGCGCCCGACGCGCCCGCAGCACAGTGAGGAACTGGCCCAGGCACTGGGTACCCAGCCGATCGACCTGGTGCTGGTCACCGCGGCGCAGAGCATCCCACTGCTGCAGGTGACCCAGCAGATCGCGGCCAGCGGCAAGGACATTCCGATGATCCTGCTGGCCGAATCGATCAACGAAACCGAGTGGGTCGAGGCCGGGGCCAATGGCATCCGCGCCATCGCCCTGCGCCACCGGCCCGAGCACCTGCTGGCGGTAGTGCGCAACGAATGGACCGATCTGCATGCGCGCCGCGGGCTGCGCCGGATCGAGGCGCAGATGCGCGAGACCGAGCGCCGCTGCGATGCGCTGATCTCCTCCTCGCGCGACCCGATCGCCTACATCCATGAAGGCATGCACATCCGGGCCAACGAGGCCTACCTGGAGATGTTCGGCTACGAAACCTTCGACGATGTGGAAGGCATCTCGCTGCTGGACATGGTCGCCCCGCAGCATGTGGACGGCTTCAAGCAGCTGCTCAAATCCATGAGCAAGGGCGATGCGCCGCCGCCGCAGTACCAGGTGGATGCGCGCAACCAGGACGGCGCGGTGTTCCCGGCCACGATGGAGTTCACCCAGGCCAGCTATGAGGGCGAATCGTGCCTGCAGGTGGTGTTCCGCCGGCGCATGGAGTTCGATCCGGAGCTGGCGCGCGAGGTCGAGGACCTGCGCCAGCGCGACCAGGTCACCGGCCTGCTCAACCGCCCGACCTTCATGTTGCATGTCGAACATGCCGTGGCCCAGGCCGGTCGCAGCGAGGGCCGGTTCGGCCTGCTGTTGATCGAACCGGATCATTACGCGCGCCTGCTGCCGGAGATCGGCCTGGACTCGGCCGACACACTGATCGGCGCCCTCGCCCGCGTGCTGGCCCACTCGGTGGGCGACACCGCACAGGTGGCGCGCTTCGGCGAGCACAGCTTTGCCGTGCTGACCGAAGCGCCCTACGCGCAGACCGTCGCCCTGGCCGACCAGATCCGTGAGGCATTCGCCTCGCAGGTGTTCAGCATCGGCGAGCGCTCGGCCACGGTCACGGTCAGCGTGGGCGGTGTGCAGGTCGGTGAAAAGATCGCGAGCATCGGCCAGGTGCTGGCGCGTGCCACCGAGTGCACCCAGGCGGCACTGGAGCTGGGCAACACCACCCGCGTATTCGATCCGGCCGCGGTGGATCGCGTGGAAGAAGAACGCATCCAGCACTGGGTCGCACGCATCCGCCAGGCCTTGGCCGGCGATGGCTTCCAGCTGCATTACCAGCCGGTGCTCAACCTGCAGGGCGAAGCGCTGGAGCTCTACGAAGCCTACCTGCGCCTGGACCACAACGGCGAGCTGCTCAGCCCGACGGCCTTCCTGGGCATTGCCGAGGATCACGGGTTGCTGGCCGACATCAACCGCTGGGTGGTCACCCACGCGATCGGCATGCTCGCCGCGCGCAAGCGCGAGGGCCATGTGACCCACCTGATGGTGAAGATCACCCCGGAGTCGTTCAACGACCCGCAGATGATCGCCACGCTCCGGCGCGAACTCGAGGCGCAGGGCGTGCCGGGCGAACAGCTGTGGCTGCATGCGCCGGAGGCCAAGGTGTTCACCCACCTGCGCAATGCCCAGCAGTTCCTGGCCGCGGTCGCCCCGCTGGGCTGCCGGATCGGTCTGGAGCAGTTCGGATCAGGGCTGGATTCGTTCCAGCTGCTGGCGCACTTCCAGCCGCAGTTCCTCAAGCTGGACCGCGACTTCACGTCCGACTTCGCCCGCACCCGCGAGCACAGCGAGAAGATCAGCGAGATCACCGCGCGTGCGCAGGCCGCCAACATCCGGACCATCGCCGAGTTCGTCGCCGATGCCAACTCGATGAGCCTGCTCTTCAGTGCCGGCGTGGATTACGTGCAGGGTGAGTTCGTCGGCCCGGCGGGGCCGGTGATGAACTTCGACTTCAGCTGAGCGTCTGAGCGTCACGACCAACGGTCGTGACCTACGGCTTCCCGGACATCCGGGTGCGCTGCCGGCGCATCCCGCTGCGCCGCATGGGCGTCACGGCGCGGCGCGTGGGCATCTGCGCGCACCACACCGGTAGATGCCGACCGTTGGTCGGCATCCCTCCTTCCGATCAGGCCATCTCGACCAGGTTCGGAATCTTCACGTCGGTGGCGACATCGGCGTCGTAATCCACGCCTTCCACGCCGAACCCGAACAGACGCAGGAAATCGGCCTTGTAGCCGGCCAGATCGCTGATCTCGTACAGGTTCTCGTTGGTCACCTGCGGCCACAGCGCGACCACCTCGCCCTGCACCTCCGGTGCCATTTCCTTGTAGTCCGCGCGCAGGCGGCCGGCGTCATCGATCAGCTCGACCTTGCGGCCGCCATCGGTGACCAGATCGTGGCGCAGGCGCTCGGTTGCGGTGCCCGCGTCCTTGCCGCCGTAGAGGATGTCGTACAGCGTATCGAGCTGCTCGATGCAGCCTTCATGCGTGCCCTTGGCCTTCATCACCTTGAACAGCAGCGACAGGTACAGCGGCATGGTCGGGATGGCCGAGCTGGCCTGGGTGACCACCGCCTTGAGCACCGACACGCGCGCATCGCCACCGATCGGGGCCAGCTTCTGGCGCAGACCGACGACCTTCTCGTCCAGATCCTTCTTGGCCGCGCCGATGGAGCCGTTCCAGTAGATCGCCTGGGTGATTTCCTCACCGACATAGGTGAAGGCCGTGGTGGTCGCGCCCTCGGCCAGCACACCGGCCTCGAGCAGCGCATCGATCCACATCTGCCAGTCTTCGCCGCCCATGACGGCGACGGTGCCGGCGATCTCTTCGGGCGTGGCCGGCTCGATCGTGGTCTCGGTGATCACTTCCTTGTCGGTATCCAGGCCACGCAGCGTGATCGGCGCACCGATCGGCTTGAGCGTGGAGCTGATCACTTCACCGGTCTTGGGATGCTTGCGGCGCGGCGCGGCCAGGCTGTACACCACCTGGTCGACCTGGCCGAGGTCCTGCTTGATCAGCTCGATGACCTTGGCCTTGACCTCATCGGAGAACGCATCGCCATTGACGCTCTTGGCGTACAGACCGGCCTGCTCGGCGTACTTGTGGAACGCGGCGGTGTTGTACCAGCCGGCGGTGCCGGGCTTGGTCTCGGTGCCCGGGCGCTCGAAGAACACGCCCAGCGTGGCGGCATCGCTGCCGAAGGCGGCAGTGATGCGCGCGGCCAGCCCGTAGCCGGTGGAGGCGCCGAGCACCAGCACCTTCTTCGGGCCATTGGTGATCTTCGGCTTGGACTGGATGTAATCGATCTGCTGCTTGACGGCCGCATCGCAGCCGACGGGATGGGTGGTGACGCAGATGAAGCCGCGCACACGCGGTTTGATGACCATGTAAACCTCGAGGGGACTGGCGCAGGGCGGACCGGCGCGATGAAAAGGGAGGTCGCGCGCCACCGGAGCGGCTGCGCGGAACGCAAGGGATCGTAGTGCGCAGCGCTGCTTAGTACAACCGACGGGGGTGTATGTTCCTCGTGGCCTGGGACCGGTGAGGGCAGGTCGGGACGCGCCGTGAATCGGCCCCTGGAGGCTCGACACCCGCATCCATGCGGGTGACGGTCCCGCCCTGCCCTCACCGGCCCCTGCCCGACACAGGGTCGCTGCGGAGGGAGAGCAGCCACGCATGGCGTGGCTCTACCTGCCACACCTGGCGCTGTGACGAGTGCATTGGATGCTGACTCTTGGAGATTGGCCGACTGTCGCCGAACCAGGATCGCGCGTGCAGAGAGTCACCAATGCCAAGGCCGATTCTTGCCCCACGTAGATCCACGCCAGCGCGGGTGCCGTTGCTTTGCTTTGCGTGGCTTTGCTTTGCGTGGCTTTGCTTTGCGTGGCTTTGCCTTGCTTCGCTCTGCCTTACCAACCGCCATCCAGCCCCCTGTCTGGAGGGTGACGGATAGCGATGTGCAGGACCGTTGGAGCGCCATGGATGGCGCTCACGAGCCCCCAGGGATGGGTTTACGGCGGGTCCAGCACAGCGCTATCCGTCGCCCTCCAATAGTGAACATCCAAGGCGCCGCTCTGGCTGCGGCTCTGGCTCTGGCTCTGGCTCCAGCTCCGGCTCCGGCTCTAACTCCGGCTCTGGCCCCAAACAAAAAGAAAGGCCGCGCAATGCGCGGCCTTTCAGATGTTTCACACCACCAGAAACCTTACGGACGACGCTCCAACGCTTCCACGTCCTTGGCCTTCGGCAGCAGATCCTGCTTGGTCACCGCCAGCGCGCCCATCGTCAGCAGCGGGCAGGCAATGAAGATCGACGACAGCGTACCGATCACCGCACCGATCATCTGGCTCAGCGCCAGCCCTTCCAGCGAACCACCGCCGTACAGGTACAGCGCCAGCACCGACAGGAAGAACACCAGCGAGGTGATGATCGTGCGCGACAGCGTCTGGTTGATCGACCGGTTCATCACTTCCAGCGGCTCCACGCGCAGGCTGCGGAAGTTCTCACGCACACGGTCGAAGACCACGATGGTGTCGTTGATCGAGAAGCCCATCACCGACAGCAGACCTGCCAGCACGGTCAGATCGAACTCGCGGCCGCTCAGCGAGAAGTAACCCGCCACCACCAGCACGTCGAACAGCGTGGTGATGATCGCCACCATCGCGAACTTCCACTCGAAGCGGAAACCGATGTAGATCAGGAAGCCGATCAGCACGAACAGCGCTGCGTACAGGCCGTTCAGCGCCAGCTCTTTACCGACCTGCGGGCCGACAAACTCGGCACCCACGATGGCGGCCTGGTTGCCCTCCATCGAGATCGCTTTCTGCACGGCTTCCGCGGTGCGGTTGTTGGCCTCACCGGCGTTCTCGCCCTCGGCCATCTCCTGCGGCTGCAGACGGATCAGCAGGTTGCTGCCGCTGCCGAAGCTCTGTACCTGGGCACCGGCATAGCCGGCGCCTTCCAGATGGTCGCGCACGGCATCGACGTCAGCGGGCTTGTCGAAGCGGACTTCGACCACGGTGCCGCCGGTGAAGTCCAGCGCGTAGTTGAAGCCCTTGAAGGCAATGCAGCCGATGGCGGCAATGAACACCAGCGCCGCCAGGCCGATGGCCACCCAGCGGGTGCGCATGAAGTCGAACTTGGTGTCGTTCGGGATCAGATGCAACGGGAAAAGTTTCATGGTTTCTATTCGCTTCCCGTCAAATGGCCAGGGTCTTGAGCTTCTTGCGGCGGCTGTAGACCAGCACGGCAAGGGCACGCGAGACGGTGATTGCAGTGAACATGGAGGCCAGGATGCCGACGATCATGGTCACGGCGAAGCCCTTCAACGGACCGGTACCGAACGCATACAACGCCACACCCGCCAGGATGCCGGTGAGGTTGGCGTCCAGGATGGTCCCGGAGGCCTTCTCGTAACCGGCCACGATGGCCGTCTTGGGCGGCATGCCGGCCCGCAGCTCTTCACGGATACGCTCGTTGATCAGCACGTTGGCGTCGACCGACAGGCCGATCGACAGCGCCAGACCGGCGAAGCCGGGCAGCGTCATCGTCGCACTGAACAGCGACATCACCGCCACCACGATCAGCAGGTTGAACAGCATGGCCACCGAGGTGATCACGCCGAACATGCGGTAGTACACGGTGAAGAAGATCAGGGTGAACAGGAACGCGAAGCCGACCGCGGTCACGCCGCGCTCGACGTTCTCCGCACCCAGGCTCGGGCCGACGATGCGTTCTTCAACGAAGTCCATCGGTGCGGCCAGCGAACCGGATTTCAGCAGCTTGGCCAGGTTTTCCGCCTCGGTCTTCTCAAGGCCGGTGGTCTGGAAGTTCTTGCCGAACACGCCGTTGATGTTGGCGACCGAGATCACTTCTTCCTTGACGCGGAAGCTGCGCACTTCCTTGCCATCGACCACGTTCACGGTCGGGATGCGTTCGGTGTAGACCACCGCCATCGGCTTGTTGACGTTGGCGCTGGTGAAATCAAACATGCGCTGGCCGCCGACATTGTTCAGCGTCACGCTCACGGCCGCAGCGCCGTTCTGGTCGGTGGTGGCCTGGGCGGCGACCATCTGGTCACCGGTCACGATCACGCGCTTGTTGAGCAGGATCGGGCCACGGTTGTCACGCTGCTGGTAGACCTTGGCCTCCGGCGGGATACGGCCGCTGGTGATCGCGTCCTGGGCATTGCCCTCGACCACGGCGCGGTACTCCAGCGTCGCGGTGGCACCGATCATGCGCTTGGCTTCAGCGGTGTCCTGCACGCCCGGCAGCTGCACGACCACGCGGTCGGCACCCTGGCGCTGGATGATCGGCTCGGACACGCCGAGCTGATTGACGCGGTTGCGCAGCGTGTTGACGTTCTGCTCGATGGCGCCGTTGGCGATCGCGGTCAGTTCCGTCTCCGGCATGCTCACGGTGATGCGGTTGCCCGCCACCTCGTAGCCCAGCGTCGGCTGCGCCTTGACCATGACTTCGCGGGCACGCGCGGCGGCATCGGCACCGGCGGACGGGCTGATGGTGGCCACGATGGTGTTGTCGCCACGACGCTCAACCGACTGGTAGGCGATGCGGGCATCGCGCAGGCTGGTCCGCACGTCTTCGGCGTAGGCGTCCAGACGCTTGTCCAGTGCCGCCTTCTGGTCGACCTGCAGCACGAAGTGCACGCCGCCCTGCAGATCCAGGCCGAGCACCATCGGCTTGGCGCCGAGGTCGCTCAGCCACTCCGGCACGGTGGAGGCCAGGTTCAGGGCGACCACGTAGTCCTCGCCCATCTCGTCGCGCAGGGCGTCGTTGGCGGCGGTCTGCGCCTGCAGCGTCGGCAGGCGCACGATCAGGCTGTCGCCTTCCTTGGCCACCGACAGCGGCTCCACGCCGGCCTGCTTGAGGTCACCCAGCACGCGGTCGCGCAGGGCGTCGTCGATCTGCCCGCCACGGTTGGCGGTGATCTGCACGGCAGGGTCCTTCTGGTAGATGTTGGGCAGTGCGTACAACGCACTGACCGCCAACACGATCAGGATGAGGAAATACTTCCAGCGTGGAAATTCGAGCATTGCTTGGGTCCCGCGCGGTGCCCGTCCCGGCACCGCGGTTGAACGGAAAGGGAGTGGATCAGTTGGCCGACTTCAGCGTGCCGGTCGGCAGCACATTGCCCACGGCGCCCTTCTGCACGCGGATGCGCACGTTCTCGGCCACTTCGATGGTGATGAAGTTGTCGCCGATGTCGGTGACCACGCCGGCGATGCCGCCGTTGGTCAGCACTTCGTCACCGCGCTTGACCTTCTCCAGCATGGCCTTGTGTTCCTTCTGGCGCTTCATCTGCGGGCGGATCATCAGGAAGTACATGATCGCGATCAGGATGATCGGGAACAGCAGGGTGGTCAGACCCATGCCCTGCGGCTGGCCACCGGCGGCCTGGGCGTTGGCGGTGGGAATCAGGAAGGCGAGCAGGTTCATAGTGTGTCCTTGGGTTGGGAGGCGCCCTGCCCTCTTTGAGGGTCGGGGAGTCGCCGCGAAACGGGGGTCAGCCTCGAAGTATGCCATGGCCCCGGGAGTTCGTCCTTGGGCCGTTTGGCAGGGTTCGCGCGCTGGATCGGCTGGCGGGGGTCACTTTACAGCGCGGGCGTGACCGCACCACGGGCCGCGTAGAAGGACTCGCGGAAGGCGGTAAAGGTTCCCGCCGCGATCGCCTCGCGCATGTCGGCCATCAACTTCTCGTAGTAATAGAGGTTGTGGATGGTGCCCAGCATCGGCGCCAGCATCTCGTTGCAGCGGTCCAGGTGGCGCAGATACGAGCGGGTATAGCCGCTGGTGCAGGCATGGCAGCCGCAGCCCGGCTCGATGGTGTCCATGTCGCGCTCGTAGCGGGCGTTGCGGATGCGGACCGTGCCGAACGAGGTGAAATAGTGGCCGTTGCGGGCATTCCGGGTCGGCATCACACAATCGAACATGTCCACGCCGCGGGCGACGCCTTCGACCAGATCCTCCGGGCGGCCGACGCCCATCAGGTAGCGCGGGCGATCGGCCGGCAGGATCGGGTGCATATGGTCGAGCATGGCGTTGCGTTCGTGCTCGGGCTCGCCCACGGCCAGGCCGCCGATGGCGTAGCCGTCGAAGCCGATCTGCTGCAGACCCTCGGCCGAGCGGCTGCGCAGGTCGTGATGGACGCCGCCCTGGACGATGCCGAACAGCGCCGCGTCGTTGCCCAGTTCATCGTGCGCGTTGCGGCTGCGCTGCGCCCAGCGCAGGCTCAGCTCCATCGAGGTGCGCGCGACCGGCTCGGTGGCCGGGTACGGGGTGCACTCGTCGAAGATCATCACCACGTCCGAATCGAGCACCTTCTGGATGCGCATGCTCTCTTCCGGACCCAGGAACACACGGGCGCCGTCGGTCGGCGAGGAGAACGTCACGCCCTGCTCGGTGATCTTGCGGCGGTGGGCCAGCGAGAACACCTGGAAACCGCCGGAGTCGGTCAGGATCGGGCCATTCCAGCGCGCGAAGCCATGCAGGCCGCCGTGGTCGGCGATCACGTCCAGGCCCGGGCGCAGGTACAGATGGAAGGTGTTGCCGAGGATGATTTCCGCACCCAGCGCGCGGATCTGCTCCGGCAGGATGCCCTTCACCGAGCCATAGGTCCCCACCGGCATGAAGGCCGGGGTTTCCACGGTCCCGCGCGGGAAGGTCAGGCGGCCGCGGCGGGCGCGACCGTCGGTGGTCTGGAGCTGGAACTGGAGTCGGGACATGGAGCGGTCATTCGGGCAAATAGTCTGCCATTGTCGCCGAAAACGGCCGCGCCTGCCCCGCTGCCCTCATTCCCCCTGCGGGAACAGCAGCATCGCATCGCCATAGCTGAAGAAGCGGTACTTCTCCGCGATCGCGGCCTGGTAGGCCTCGAACACCCGGGCCTGGCCGGCAAACGCCGAGATCATCATCAGCAGCGTGCTTTCCGGCAGATGGAAGTTGGTCACCATCGCGTCCACGCTGCGGATCCGGTAGCCCGGCGTGATGAAGATCTGGGTTTCCCCGGCGTAGGGCAGCAGTTCGCCCTCGCGCATGGCGCTTTCCAGCGCACGCACCACGGTGGTCCCGACGCCGATCACCCGGCCGCCCGCAGCCCGGGTGCGGCGCACCTGCTGGACCAGTTCAGCCCCGACGTTCAGCCACTCACGGTGCATCACGTGTTCTTTCAGATCGTCCACGCGGACCGGCTGGAAGGTGCCCGCACCCACGTGCAAGGTCACGTGGCCGAACGCCACGCCCTTGTCCTTCAACGTGGCCAGCAGGGCCTCATCGAAGTGCAGGCCTGCGGTCGGGGCGGCCACCGCGCCGATCTCGCGCGCGAACACGGTCTGGTAGCGCTCGCGGTCGTCCACGCCCGGCTCGCGCTGGATGTAGGGCGGCAGCGGCAGCCGACCGGCGTGCAGCAGCCATTGCTCCAGCGCCTCGGGCACGTGGAACTGCAGCACGTAGAACTCGCCGTCGCGGCCCAGCACCTCGGCCTCGCCACCGGCGTCGAGCGCGATGCGGCTGCCTGGCTTGGGCGACTTGCTGGCGCCGACCTGCGCGCGGGCCTGCTGGCCACCGAGCAGGCGCTCGATCAGGATCTCGACACGGCCGCCGCTGGCCTTCTGGCCGAACAGACGGGCCGGGATCACCCGGGTGTCGTTGAAGACCAGCAGGTCGCCGGGCTGCAGCAGGTCGGGCAGATCGCGCACCTGGCGGTGATCAAACGCGGCCGGGGCCGGCGGCACCACCATCAGGCGGCTCGCCGCGCGCTCGGCGAGCGGAGCCTGGGCAATCAGTTCAGGCGGCAGGTCGTAGTTGAAATCGGACTTCTTCAAGGGAGCGCACGGCAACGTGTAGGCAATGTCGGCCATTGTACGACTGGCTCTCGGTGGCAACGAAGGATTCGCCAAACGTCGCGCAAAATGCTGCTTTGCAACAGTTTTTGACGGGGTTATCGCGCGAAAAACCGCGTGCTAGCATCGAGCCGGAAGTCTGATGCACGAGCAGGAATGCCCGAAGCGCGCGCGAATAGACGCGCGTTTTGCTTTTCCGCCGTGCCGCCATCGTTTCAGGAGATCTGCAATGAGCTTCATCGAACGTCTCGCCCCGCTCCGCGCCCAGCCCGGCACCCGCCTCACCACCGGCCTGGATGACGCCACCCTCGAACGCCTGGCCGCCGGCCACCCCGCCCTGGTCGCCGCCATCGACGCCGCCGCCGCTGAATTCGAGCGCGTGCGCGCCGATCTTGGCGGCCTGCTGGCACTGGACGAGCGCGCCCAGATCGATGCGATGCAGGAGGGGTTCGTCAATTTCTATGCCGATGATGCGGTCACCCCGTACGTTGCCCTCGCCGCCCGTGGCGCATGGGTGGTCACCCTGAAGGGCGCGGTGCTGTACGACGCCGGCGGCTACGGCATGCTCGGCTTCGGGCATACCCCCGAGGCGGTGATGCAGGCGATGGCCGCGCCGCAGGTCATGGCCAATGTGATGACCCCCAGCCTGTCCCAGCAGCGCTTCATCCAGGCGTTGCGCAAGGAGATCGGCCACCGTCGTGGCGGCTGCCCGTACAGCCACTTCATGTGCCTGAACTCGGGCTCCGAAGCGGTAGGGCTGGCCGCCCGCATCGCCGATGTCAACGCCAAGCTGCAGACCGATCCGGGCGCCCGCCACGCCGGTGCGAAGATCAAGCGCGTGGTGGTGAAGGGCAGCTTCCACGGCCGCACCGACCGCCCGGGCCTGTATTCCGATTCCAGTCGCAAGACTTACATGCAGCACCTGGCCAGCTACCGCGGCGAGGACACGGTGATCGCGATCGCGCCGTATGACGAGGAGGCGCTCAAGCGCGTGTTCGCCGAGGCCGAACAGAACCGCTGGTTCATCGAGGCGGTCTTCCTGGAGCCGGTGATGGGCGAAGGCGACCCCGGCCGCTCGGTGCCGCCCGCGTTCTATGCGCTGGCCCGCGAACTGACCCGCCAGCACGGCAGCCTGCTGCTGCTGGATTCGATCCAGGCCGGACTGCGCGCGCACGGCGTGCTCTCGATCGTGGATTACCCGGGCTTCGAAGGCCTGGATGTGCCGGACATGGAAACCTACTCCAAGGCGCTCAACGCGGCCCAGTTCCCGCTTTCCGTGCTGGCCGTGACCGAGCATGCGGCGCAGCTGTATCGCAAGGGCATCTACGGCAACACCATGACCTCCAACCCGCGGGCGCTGGACGTGGCCTGCGCCACGTTGTCGCTGCTGACCCCGCAGGTGCGCGAGAACATCCGCGTGCGCGGCGAGGAAGCCGTGCGCAAGCTGGAACAGCTCAAGACCGAGCTGGGCGGGCTGATCACCAAGGTCCAGGGCACCGGCCTGCTGTTCTCCTGCGAGCTGGCCCCGCAGTTCAAGTGCTATGGCACCGGCTCCACCGAAGAGTGGCTGCGCAACCATGGCATCAATGTGATCCATGGCGGCGAGAACTCGCTGCGCTTCACCCCGCACTTCGGCATGGACGGCGAAGAGCTGGACCTGCTGGTCGGCCTGGTCGGCCGCGCGTTGAAGGAAGGTCCGCGCCGGGAGCAGTCGCAGGCGGCCTGAGGCCGGCGGTACGAACAACGGCAGCCGACCAACGGTCGGCTCTACCCCCATGAACCCCGGTAGAGCCGACCGTTGGTCGGCTGCCACAAACCCGGCAGAGCAACCACTACCCAGCCGCCACCCCCGGCGCCCGATTGGCCCCCGCGCCCGAAACGCGCGATAATCCGCCACCGCACCTGCGGAACGACACCCCGTCACGAGACCAGCGCACCGGTCATCGGCGGGGCTTTTTCGTTTCCGCCGCGTCAGTTTCTGAACACAGGAAGATCCAATGAAGTCGATTTGCGTTTACTGTGGTTCCAACCCCGGCAGCAAGCCGGTCTACACCGAGCGCGCCATCGCGCTGGGCGACCGCATCGCCCGCGACGGCCTGCGCCTGGTCTACGGCGGCGGCAACGTCGGCCTGATGGGCACCGTGGCCAATGCCGTGCTTGAAGGCGGCGGTGAAGTCACCGGCGTGATCCCGCAGCAGCTGGCGGACTGGGAAGTGGCCCACCGTGGCCTGACCGAGCTGGAAATCGTCGGTTCGATGCACGAGCGCAAGTCGCGCATGTTCGATCTGTCCGATGCGTTCGTCGCCCTGCCCGGCGGCTTCGGCACCATGGAAGAAATCTTCGAGATGCTGACTTGGCGCCAGCTGGGCATCGGCAACAAGCCCTGCGCGTTCCTGGATGTGGACGGCTTCTATGCCCCGCTGATCGGCATGATCGATCGCATGGTCGAAGAGCGCTTCCTGCACCCGGCCCAGCGCGCGGACCTGTGGTATGGCTCGGACATCGATGAAATGCTGGCCTGGATGCGTGCCTACGAGCCGGCGCAGGCCTCCAAGTGGATCGACGAAAAGCGGGCCAACGCGCTGCGTTGATGCCTGCGGCCCCGCGACGGTTCAGGCCGTCGCGGGGGTCACCATCGGGGCCGGCCGGCCGAGCAGATAGCCCTGGCCGTAATCGCAGCCGAGCTGCAGCAGCGTATCGTGCTGGGCCTGGGTTTCGATGCCCTCGCCCACCGTTTCGATGCCCAGCGTGCGCGCCAGTGACAGCACGCCCTGCACCAGCGCGTGCGTGCTCTGCATGTCATGGCCGTGCAGGCCGGCGATGAAGGATTGGTCGATCTTCAGCGTCGAGATCGGGAACCGGTGCAGGTAGGACAGCGCCGAGAAGCCGGTGCCGAAATCATCCAGCTGCACCAGCACCCCGCGCTCACGCAGGGTCTGCAGGATGCGCAGCGTGCGCGGGCCATCATCCAGCAGCGCCACCTCGGTGATCTCCAGCCGCAACCGGTGCGGATCGGCGCCGGCCGCTTCGATCAGGCCGAACAGGCGCGTACTGAAATCGGCCGAGCGGAAGTGCCGCGGCGACACATTGACGGACAGATACCCACGGCCACCGCGCGCGAGCTGGGTGATCACCTGTTCGTACAGCAACCAGTCCACCTGTTCGATCAGGCCGCTCTCTTCGCCCAGATCCAGGAACGCACTCGGCAGCAGCAGCCCGCGGCGCTCGTGCTGCCAGCGCAACAGTGCTTCGTGGCCGACCAGCTCACCATCGCTGAGCCGCACGATCGGCTGATAGAACGGCATGAAATCCCGGTTGATGATGGCCCGGCGCAGGTCCGCCTCCAGGTCCAGGCTGCGCAGTGCCTGCTCGCGCATCGCCTCATCGAACACGGCGCAGCGATCATTGCCCTGCGCCTTGGCGCGGTACATCGCCGCATCCGCATCGCGCACCAGTTCCTCGCCGTTGCGGTAACGCGGGTTCCACATGGCGATACCCAGGCTGCCCGAGGGGAACAGTTCGCGCCCCTTCACCCACATCGATTCTTCCAGCGCCACCAGCATGCGCTGGGAAAACTCCAGCGCCGAGGCCAGGCCATCGCCGCACTGGAGCAGGATCGCGAACTCATCCCCGCCCAGCCGTGCGACCACATCCTGTGCGGAGATCATCGAGACGATGCGCTTGGCCACCTCCACCAGCATCTGGTCACCAGCAGCATGGCCGATGCTGTCATTGACCAGCTTGAACCGGTCCAGGTCCAGGAACAGCACGGCAAAGCCCTGGCTTTCGTTGGCGCGCGCACGCACGATCGCGTCTTCCAACCGGTCCAGCAGATGCAGGCGATTGGGCAGTCCAGTCAGCGCGTCGTGCATGGCCTGGTGGGTGAGGCGCTGTTCGGCACGCAGGCGCTCGCCGATCTGGCCCAGCAGCTTGTCGTTGACGTCGGCCAGCTCGCGGGTGCGCTCGTCCACGCGCTTTTCCAGATCGGCATGCGCGTTGCGCAACCGCTCCTGGTCACGCTGGCGCGCCAGTCCGTTGCCGATGTTCTGTGCCACGAAGGTCAGCAGCCGCTGGTCGTGCACGGTGAACACCACCTCCGGTGAATAACTCTGCACCACGATCACGCCGACCACATCGTCATCGCTCAACAACGGCACACCCAGCCAGCAGTTCGAGCGCGCACCGAACTCGCGCACCACGCCACTGTCGCGCAGCGCATCGATGCGCTCACGCGTGGCCAGCAGCGGTTGCCGGTTGCGCACGATGAACTCGGTCAGGCCTTCGCTGAAGGGCCGTGGTGCGCGCGAGGGGTTGTACTCATCCACCGAGTACACGAACTCCAGCCCATCCCCGCGTTCATTGACCAGCGCGATATAGAAGTTGCGCGCATCCAGCAGCGTGCCGACGACGCCATGCACCTGGCCGTAGTACTGCGACAGCGACTCGGCGCTCATCGCCAGCTCGGCGATGTTGAACAGCGCCATCTGCAGTTTCTCAGCACGGCGGCGCTCGACCACCTCCTCCTGCAGATTGCGGTTGGCACGCTGCAGCTCGACCGTGCGGCGCTCGACCTGCCGCTCCAACTGCACCTGCGCCTGGCGCCGGTCCATCGCGGTCAGGATGTGCTGGGCGACATAGCCCAGCAGGGTGCGGTCGGCCTCGCCATAGCGCGCGCGGTGTTCGTAGCTCTGCACCACGATCGCGCCGCACACGCGCCCATCGCGCAGCATCGGCACGCCCAGCCAGTCCAGGCTTTCCGGGCCACGCTCGGGGTCATGTTCGTCATCAAGGACGGCCAGCAGTTCCCGCGAGGGACCGCTCAACGGCTCACCATGCCGCAGCAGCGCGAAGGTGAGGCTGCGTGGCATTTCATGCTCTTCGTAGCTGCGATCCGGGTCGGCAACGAAATCATCTTTCTGGTCGGCGAAATACAGGAAGCGGACCCGGTGGCGGATGTCGTCGTATTCGACGATGAAACAGTTCTGCGCGTACATCAGCGAATTGAGCACGCGATGGAAGTGGCGCAGCATCTCGGCCATTTCCAGGTCCGCACCGGCCAGATCGGCGATTTCATAGAGCGCCTGCTGCAGGCGTTTGGAGTCTTCCAGGGAGGCGATCTCGCGGCGCTGCCGCGCCAGCAGCAGGGTGCTCTGGAACAGGGAGCGCGCCAACGCCCACCAGGTGTCCGGCGGTGTCGTCCCGGCGGCCGGGGTCACGTCCAGCGTCAGGACGGCCCCGCTGTGGTTCCAGCACTGCTGCAGCGCCATGCCGGCCGAGGCCGCCTGACGCCGCGCGGGAACAGGGCCCACCGGCGGGGTGCGGCCCTCAGGATGGGCCAGGGCGCCCTCGCCCAGCACCGGATCCGACCAGGCCAGCGTGATTGCCGCCCCTGCCGGCAACAGGGCGCACAACGCCGTGGCGACCGCGGCAGGGATCACCGCGTCACCGTCCCGTTGCACTGAAGAGGTCACCATCTGGCTGGTCACGTTGCTCATCTCTCGCGTGCCGACTGCCCGGCACCGCCCCTGTCCTGCGAGCATAACGCGCGGACCGGGGGGCAATGGAAGCGCTTCAACCCCGTCCGGCGCTGCTGGACGTTGTTCGTGCTGTGCCCCAGGTCATCACCATGCCATCCCGCTCTGCCGCCCCGCGCGCCATCGACTATGCGAACACCCCCGCAGCGCTTACTCTGTGCGGCGTGGACGCCCTTGCCCTGCCGACCGATGAAGCGCTGATGCTGGCCTGGGCCGGCGGCGACCTGCGTGCATTCGAGGCGCTGTATGGCCGTCATCGCAGCCGTCTGTACAGCTTCCTGCTGCGCCAGCTGCGCGACGGCGCGCTGGCCGATGAGATGTTCCAGGACGTCTGGCAGCGCGTGATCGCCGCGCGCGCCGGCTGGCAGCCGGATGCCGCCTTCACCACCTGGCTGTTCCGGATCGCCCACAACCGCCTCAACGACCACTGGCGTGCGGCCAGGCACCGGCCTGCAGCCCCGATCGACGCCGATGAGCGGGTCGCGGCGATCGCCGATGCGCGCACGCCGGAAACCCAGCTGTCCGAGTTCGAACAACGCCGCCAGCTGCAGCTGGCCATGGAGCAGCTGCCGCCCGAGCAGCGCGAGGTCCTGCAGTTGCGCCTGGAACAGGAACTGAGCCTGGAAGAGATTGCCGAGATCACCGGTGTCGGCCGTGAGACAGTCAAATCACGGCTGCGCTATGCCATGGACAAACTGCGGACGGGGTTGAGCGGATGAACCGCCCGGATCCACTGACCCCGGAAGAACGCGAACTGGCCCGGCTGCTGGGTCGCCCGAGTGCCACCGGCCCGGCGCCGGCGATCGACGAGGCGGTGCTTGCGGCCGCCCGTACGGCAGTGGAAGCACCGGCCGCAGACGCTGCCACCTGGACGCTGCCGCCGGACACCGCCGTGCCTGCGCGACGGCCGCGCTCACGCCTGCCGGCCGTGTTCGGGCTGGCCGCCTCGGTGATCTTCGCCGTGGGCATCGCCTGGCAGCTCAAGCCCGAAGACCCGCCCGCCCCGCCGTTGGCCGAACCGGTCGCCGCACCGGCATCCAGCGCCGCGGTGACCGGGACTGCGCCGGCGATGGAGGCCGCGCCGCCACCGCCCCCCGCCGCGGCACCGCCGGTGGTCCAGCAGCCGCGCGCGGCAAAGACAACGGCGCTCGAACCTGCCCCAGCCGCCGCACCGCCTGCGACCGAGCGTGGGCGGGACATGTCCTCGCCCCGCCCCGAGGCCATCGCCGCGCCAGCACCGCCCGCCCCGGCACCGGTGCAGGCCCCGGCGCCAATGAGGTCGGCCCCGGCACCCCAGGCAGCCTCGGCGTATGCCATGGACACAAGCGAACCGGCGCTGGACAGCGTCGTGGTGACCGGTTCGACGATCGAGCGCGCTGCGCCGCGTGCCGCACTCAAAAACGCACCGCCGGCCAAACCCGCACCCAGCGCTCCCGGCGTGATGCGCCGCGCCGCCGCGCCGATGGCGGCCCCCGCCTCGGCGGACGATGCCGTGCAGGCTTTGCATCAGGCGGTCGCTGCCGATGCCAGCCTGCCGCGCAAGCAGTGGCTCAAGCGCATCCGCGAGCGACGCGATGCCGGCGATGTGGATACCGCACGTGCCAGCCTGGAGCGTTATCTGCAGCAGTACCCGGAAGTGCGCATCCCGCGCGATCTCCGCCAGCTGCTCGAGAACTGACGCGGCGCGTACGGTGATCAGGCATCCCCACTAGAATGATGGGAATGCCCGATACGCTCGCCACCCCCGTCAGCCACAGCCTGGAGATCAAGCACAGCCGCTTCATCGCCCATGCCGCGCCAATCCAGCATGCAGCCGCTGCGTTGGCGTTCCTGCAGCAGGTCGCCGTCGCCGATGCCACCCACAACTGCTGGGCCTACCGCTACGGCAACGACTACCGCTCCAGCGACGACGGCGAGCCGTCCGGCACCGCCGGACGCCCGATCCTGGCCGCCATTGATGGCCAGGGCTTCGATCGCGTGATGGTCGTGGTGACACGATGGTACGGCGGCATCAAGCTCGGTGCCGGCGGCCTGGTCCGTGCCTATGGCGGCACTGCCGCCGAGTGCCTGCGGGTAGCCCCGCGGCTGCCCCTGATCGCCATGGCCGAGCTGGACGTGCAGGCCGGCTTCGAGGATCTGGGCCCGCTGCATGCCGCCCTGGGCGCCCATCTGGCCGAGAAAGTGGACGAAGCGTTCACCGCCGACGGCGTGAACCTGCACCTGCGCTTGCCGGCAGATCAGGTCGAACCGTTGAAAAACCGCCTCCGCGACGCCACTCGTGATCGTGTCCGTATTGAATCCCGCATCGAACCAGGCCCATCGAATGACTGACGCACCCGTTCCGAACGACACGCCGATGCGCCGATTGGGCAGCTTGAACACCTTGTGGCCGTTCGTCCGCCGGCACGTCGGGCTGTTCAGCGCCTGGCTGGTGGCCTTGGCGGTGTCCTCGGTGGCCACCCTGAGCCTGCCGGTCGCGGTGCGCCAGATGATCGACCACGGCTTCACCAGCGGCGGCCAGATCAACAAGGCCTTCGCGCTGCTGTTCCTGGTCGCGGTGGTGCTGGCCCTGGCCACCGCCGCGCGCTTCTTCTTCGTCTCGCTGCTGGGCGAAAAGGTGGTCGCCGATCTGCGCAGCCGCCTGTACGCCCATCTGATCACGCTGGGTGCCGGCTTCCACGACCGCAGCCGCAGCGGCGAGCTGGTCTCGCGCCTGACCGCCGACAGCGAACTGCTGCGCAGCGTGATCGGCTCGACCATGTCGGTGGCCCTGCGCAGCAGCGTGACCGTGGTCGGCAGCCTGGTGATGCTGTTCGTGACCAGCCCGCACCTGGCGGCGTGGTCGCTGGTCGGCATTCCGCTGGCGGTGTTGCCGATCATCATCGGCGCCCGCCGCCTGCGCAACATCGCGCGCGCCAGCCAGGACCGCATCGCCGATGCCAACAGCCTGGCCTCGGAAACCCTGGGGGCGGTACGCACCGTCCAGGCCCACGCCCGCGAACCGTATGAGCGCGGCCGCTTCAATGCCGCGCTGGGCGATGCGATCGGTGCCGCACGCCGCCGCATCCGCGCCCAGTCGATCGTCACCGCCAGCGCCATCGTGCTGGTGTTCGGCGCCATCGTCGGCGTGCTGTGGCTGGGCGCGCACGAGGTGATCGACGGCAACATGAGCGCCGGTACGCTGGGCCAGTTCGTGCTGTATGCGCTGATCGGCGGCGGTTCGGTCGGCGCGCTTGCCGAGGTCTGGAACGAGCTGCAGCGTGCGTCGGGTGGCATGGGTCGCATCGCCGAACTGCTGCAGGAAGACGTGGAGATCACTGCCCCGGCCCATCCCACCGCGTTGCCGCAGCCACTGCGCGGCGAGATCCGTTTCGAGGATGTGGTGTTCCACTACCCCCAGCGCCCGGATACCGCTGCGCTGGACCATGTGGATCTGCACGTGCGCCCGGGTGAAACGGTCGCGCTGGTCGGCCCCTCCGGCGCAGGCAAGAGCACCATCCTGTCGATGCTGCTGCGCTTCCACGATCCCGCGGCCGGTCGCATCCTGGTCGATGGCGAGGATCTGCGCGAGGTCGATCCGGCGCAGCTGCGCGAACAGCTGGCGCTGGTGCCGCAGCAGCCGACCCTGTTTGCCAGCAGTGCGTTCGAGAACATCCGCTATGGCCGCCTGGAGGCAACGGACGAGGAAGTGCAGCGCGCGGCCGAAGCCGCGGAGGCCGATGAATTCCTGCAGGCCCTGCCCGAAGGCTATGCCAGCGAGCTGGGCGAGCGCGGTGCGCGCCTGTCCGGCGGCCAGCAGCAACGCATCGCGATCGCGCGTGCCCTGCTCAAGGACGCGCCGATCCTGCTCCTCGATGAAGCCACCAGTGCACTGGATGCACAAAGCGAGCGCGCGGTGCAGCAGGCGCTGGAGCGGTTGATGGCCGGTCGCACCACGCTGGTGATCGCGCACCGCCTGGCCACCGTGCTGAAGGCTGACCGCATCGTGGTCATGGACCACGGCCGCATCGTCGCCCAGGGCACGCATGCCGAGCTGCTGGCCGAGGGCGGTCTCTACGCCGAACTGGCGCGCCTGCAATTCATCGATTGATGACGGGCCGGTAACACCGGCCATCGCATCCTGCAGCCCTCACTGGATGCGCTGCAGGAGGTGTTTCATGTCGTTCCGACAGTTCCCCGCCACCGACGCCAACGGCGACGATTACGTCATCATCGAGTTCAAGGATGAGCAGGCAGATGCCGTCCCAGGCACCGGCCAGAGCGCGCGTTACGAGCTGGCCGATGGCCGCCATCTGATCCGCGACGGCCGTGAGTTCCGGACGGCAGGCGGCGAGCTTACCCTCGTCACCTGAGGCGTTGAAAAAAAGTTACGCGGATGTTGGTCAATTTTTGACCAAGCATCTTGACAGCCTTTTACCGCAAGGCGCGTACGCACTTATCCACATGTTTGTGCGCACATCATCCACACCTCCTGTGGATGAATGCTGCAGCGCACCGTGTCAGCGCACCAGCACGCGGCCGATACCCGAGGCATCGATCTCGATGGCCGCCGCCTGCAGCGCGAGGGCATCGCTGCCCACCACGAACCCCACCCGGAAGTGCACCTCGCCTGCTGGCGTCCGCGAGGAATGGATCGAGGCCAGGCTCACGCCGTGCCGCTCGAACACATGCAGCAACTCACGCAGTGAACCGGGCCGGTCTTCGGGCAGGTGCACGCTGATCGCGTTGCGTTCGGTCAGATCGGCCAGCAGGTAGCCGACCCGCTCGAAGGTGTAGTTGCCGTCGGCCAGCACCTCCGCACCCATGCTGTCACGGTTGTCCAGCAGCAACTGCTGGCGGAACGCCGCGCGCGCCGCGTCATCGCCCTGCTCCAGCTGTGCCCGCAACTGCTGCAACTGCGCCAACAGGCGGTCCAGCATCGGCGCCACGTGCGGGTTGCCGAACTGGATGTCTTCGTAGATCGCCGGATTGAGCGAGAGGATGCGCGCGATGATCGCGGTATCCAGCTCGAACGAGGCCGAGCGGTACGGCATCAAGGCCGGCAAGGCACCGAGTATCGGCGCGTACTCGCGCAGCACACCGGCCTGGGCCAGGTGGGTGGCATGCACCATCGCCTGCACCAGCGCCATGACCTGGTCGTGATGCTCGGGCGTGGCACGTACGCACTCCGCCTCCAGTGCCTCGCACAGCTGCTGCACGAACGGCTGCCACTGCGTCAGGCGCGCCTCGCAGACCACCATCACCCTGCCCTTCAGCGTCGGTGCCTTGGGCGGAGCCGTCATCGGATGCAGCCCCACCACCTCGGCCTGCGAAGCGAGCATCGCCTCGACCGGGGCCGATTTGACCGAGGTGACATCCAACCACAGACGACCGGCTTCGCGACCAGCCGAGCGCGCAACGTACTCGGCGATCAACGCGGGCGTGTGCCGGATCGGCGCCGAGAAGATCAACACGTCGGCGCGATCAAGCAGCGTTTCCGGACTGTCCGACGCGGGGTCGGCCGGGTCATGGCCGATCACTTCCAGGCCGAGGCGTTGCTCCAGGAAGCGGCGCAGCCAGCGCCCGTAGGCACCGTCGCTGCCGACGATGCCAACCACCGGTGTCAGACTCACGCCAGGCGCTCGGCGACGAAGCGATCCGGCAGTGCCAGTGCCGCCGGCGCCGCCGCCAGCACATCGAACTCTTCATGCCCGTTGGCCAGCGTGGTCTCCAGCGCGACATGCACGCCGGCGATGGCGCGTGAGATCGCCTGTTCGAAGGTTTCCCCACGCAGCAGGAACGCGACCAGCAACGACATCAGCACATCGCCGGTGCCGGCGACGTCCACCGGCAGATGCGGCGAGGACCAGCGCCAGATCGCGTCGCGGCTCACCGCGAGCGTGACCAGCTGACCCGGATCGCCGCCGACGCTGTGCGCCAGCACCCACTCGGGACCGCGCGCCAACAGCGCCTGCGAGGCGGCGATCGCATCGTCCTGGGCCAGGCTGGGCATGCCGGTCAGGCGGCCGAGTTCAAAGGCATTCGGCGTGACCAGCCAGGCATGCGGCAGCAGGCGTTCGGCAAAAACTTTTTCCAGTCCCGGCTCGACGTAAGGGCCGGTGTGGGTGTCGCCAATCACCGGGTCCAGGCAATAACGCAGCTGCGGCGAAGACGGCAGCACCGCATCGAGCCAGTCGGCGAAGGCCGCCCCATTGCCGACACTGCCGAAATAGCCGGAGACCAGCATGCGGGCGCGCTGCGGCAGGCCGCGCTCACCCGCGCCCAGCAGCAGATCGGCGAACCAGTCCGAGGGCAGCACGCGGCCGCGCGTGGTGTCGTAGAACGGCGCATTGCTGAGCAGCGTGGTGGGGATTTCGGCCACGCGCACGCCCAGCGCGCGCAGCGGCGGCACGGCCGCGCTGTTGCCGGCATAGCCGTAAACGAGCTGGGACTGCACCGAGATGACGTCGACCGGCGACGGACCGTCCGGGCGCTGGCGGCGGCCGTGGACCAGGTGGCTTTCGAGGGATTCGTTCATGCCGACATTTTACGCCCGGTGCCGCCCGGTAGAGCCACCCCATGGGTGGCTGTCGATCCACGGTAGAGCCACCCCATGGGTGGCTGTCGATCCACGGTAGAGCCACCCCATGGGTGGCTGTCGATCCACGGTAGGGCCACCCCATGGGTGGCTGTCGATCCACCCGGCACCGCGTGCAGCCACCCATGGGGTGGCTCTTATCTCTTGCCGATCTGGCACTTTAGGTGCCGAGAGCCCGGCGTGGGCGACCGTGTGGCTCTAGGTCTTGCGACCGCTGGGTAGCTTGGGTCCCCACGCCGGT
>NZ_JBDJMT010000027.1:0-35613 GCF_039674045.1 Stenotrophomonas sp. TWI602 | reverse complement strand
GGGGGGGCTGGGGGGCGCCTGCTTGGGCGCCCTGCCGCTCCCGTCTGGGCCGGCCCCCCACTCGCCAGACAGATCTGGATGAACGGTTGGGCAAGCCAGAACGGCCTCTTCGGCAAGCGGTAACAGGTAACAGCCAAGTAACAGCAGACAGGCGCCGATTGGCGCCTGTCTGCGTTTGACTGGCTCTCGACTGGCTCTCCCTTGAAGACCAGCCAAGTGTCGACGGCGCGGTGTGGGTGGGTCTGCAGGACCGTTGTGCGCCATGGATGGCGCACATCGAGCCCCCATGGACGGGTTCACGGCGGGTCCTGCAGACCCACCCACACCGCGCCAACCCCGTAGGAGGCCACGCCCGGCGCTTTGCGCCTTCAGCTCTGGCTCTGGCTCCCGCTCCGGCTTTGGCTCCGGCCTCGGCTTTCCTACACACCGATCCGGCATCCGAGGACACGGCCCGTAGCCTGGGCAAGGTAAACTAGCGCGATGTCTTCCCGCCCCGCGCACGACCTGCTCAGCCGCATCTTTGGTTACGACGAATTCCGCGGTCCGCAGCAGGCGATCGTCGAGCATGTCGCCGCCGGCAATGACGCGCTCGTCCTCATGCCCACCGGCGGCGGCAAATCGCTCTGCTACCAGGTCCCCTCCCTGCTCCGCGACGGCACCGGCATCGTCATCTCGCCGCTGATCGCCCTCATGCAGGACCAGGTCGAAGCCCTGCGCCAGCTCGGCGTGCGCGCCGAATACCTCAACTCCACCCTCGATGGCGAAACCGCCGCCCGCGTCGAGCGCGAACTGCTCGCCGGCGAACTGGACATGCTCTACGTCGCCCCCGAGCGACTGCTGACCGGCCGCTTCCTCTCGCTGCTCTCGCGCAGCCGGATCGCCCTGTTCGCCATCGACGAAGCCCATTGCGTCTCGCAGTGGGGCCACGACTTCCGTCCCGAATACCGCCAGCTCACCGTCCTGCACGAGCGCTGGCCCGACGTCCCGCGCATCGCGCTGACCGCCACCGCCGATCCGCCGACCCAGCGCGAAATCGCCGAACGCCTGGACCTGACCAACGCCCAGCACTTCGTCAGCTCCTTCGACCGTCCCAACATCCGCTACACCGTCGTCCAGAAAGACAACGCCAAGCGCCAGCTGCTGGACTTTCTCAAGGTCCACCGCCAGGAAGCCGGCATTGTCTACTGCATGTCACGGCGCAAGGTGGAAGAAACCGCCGAGTTCCTGTGCAAGGAGGGCATGAACGCCCTGCCCTACCACGCAGGCCTGCCCGCCGAGGTACGCGCCGCCAACCAGCGCCGCTTCCTGCGCGAGGATGGCATCGTCATGTGCGCCACCATCGCCTTCGGCATGGGCATCGATAAGCCGGACGTGCGCTTCGTCGCGCATACCGATCTGCCCAAATCGATGGAAGGGTATTACCAGGAAACCGGCCGCGCCGGCCGTGATGGCGAGCCTGCCGAAGCCTGGCTCTGCTATGGGCTCGGCGATGTCGTGCTGCTCAAGCAGATGATCGAACAGTCCGAAGCCGGCGAAGACCGCAAAACGCTCGAACGGTCCAAACTCGATCACCTGCTCGGCTACTGCGAATCCATGCAGTGCCGCCGTCAGGTCCTGCTGGCCGGGTTCGGGGAAACCTATCCCCAGCCCTGCGGCAACTGCGACAACTGCCTGCTGCCACCGGATGCCTGGGATGCCAGCGTTGCCGCCCAGAAGGCGCTGAGCTGCGTCTACCGCAGCGGGCAGCGCTTCGGTGTCGGCCATCTGATCGACATCCTGCGCGGCGGCGACAACGAGAAGGTGCGCCAGTTCGGACACACCGAATTGAGCACCTACGGCATCGGCAAGGATCTCGACGCCCGCAGCTGGCGCAGCGTGTTCCGCCAGCTGGTCGCCTCCAGCCTGCTCGAGGTGGACAGCAGCGCCTACGGTGGGCTGCGCCTGACCGATGGCAGCCGCGAGGTGCTCAAGGGCCAGCGCAAGGTCATGATGCGCCGCGAGACACCCAAGGCCGCCCGCGAGCGCGACCGCAGCGGCCAGCGCACCGGCCTGTCGGTGCTGCCGCAGGACCTGGCCCTGTTCAATGCCCTGCGCGGCCTGCGTGCCGAACTCGCGCGCGAGCAGAACGTGCCGGCCTTCGTGATCTTCCACGACAGCACCCTGCGCAATATCGCCGAACAGCGCCCCACCAGCGTCGACGCGCTGGGCCGGGTCGGTGGCATCGGCGGCACCAAGCTGGCCCGCTACGGCGACCGCCTGGTCGAGATCGTGCGCGAGGAAGGCTGATGCCCCGGCCTGTTCAGGCAGACCCGGCTCCAGAGTTGAACCCTGCGTTCAGCCACAGGTGCGGCCGCCAGGGTTTGGCAGTAAGGTGAGCCCCATGTCCGCCAGTGGCCTGCTCCTGCGAGTCGTCCTGATGCTCAGCCTGTTGCTCAACGGGCTGAATGTGGCCATGGCCGGTCCCATGGCGCTGGCCATGGCCGAACCGAGCCGAACCAGCACACCCGGCACGCCCTGCCATGGCGATGCACCGATGCCTGCCGCGCACCATCACGACGCCATGGCCACCGCCGACACCAGCGTCCAGGCCCCGCACGATGGCGACCATTGCAAGATCAAGGACTGCCTGCGCAGCTGTGCCCAGCAGCCCAGCCTGACCGTCCAGATCGCGTGGATCGCCACGCCGCCACCGTTGTCGCTGGCACCGATCCTGACCGCGCATCCGTCGCGGCCGATGCCCCCGCTGGACCGCATCACCCGCCCTCCGATCGCCTGATCCGCCGCGCTCTGCGAGCGCCTGCCTGATGCTCTGCGCGCATGCCCCGGTGTGCGTGCGTTGACGGCACTGCGTGTGCCATTCGAATCAGATCCGGAGTTGCAATGTCTTTCCCCAAACCACCCGGCACGGGCACCCCGCCCATGCCGTCGCGCCGCTTGTTCGTCCAGGGCGTGGCTGCCGGCGGCGTGGTCGCCGGCCTGGCCGCCACGGGTCTGAGCCCGCGTGCGTTCGCCGCCGCCGGCCCCGGCCTTGCCGGTGCCCCACAGGTGCTCAGCAGCCATGATGTGCAGCTGAGCATCGGCGAATCGCTGGCCAATTTCACCGGCCGCACCCGCCCGGCGATCACTGTCAACGGCAGCCTGCCCGCACCGATCCTGCGATGGCGCGAAGGCCAGACGGTCAACATCCGGGTCGCCAATACGCTGCAGGGCCACCCCACCTCCATCCACTGGCACGGTCTGCTGCTGCCGGCCAACATGGATGGCGTGCCTGGCCTGAGCTTCAACGGCATCGCCCCGGGCGAGGCCTACCAGTACCGCTTCACCCTCAAGCAGTCGGGCACGTACTGGTATCACAGCCATTCCCTGTTCCAGGAACAGGCCGGCCTGTACGGCGCGCTGATCATCGACCCGCTCGAACCGGCGCCGTATCACGTCGACCGCGAGCACGTGATCCTGCTCTCGGACTGGACCGACCTGGACCCCGGCGCGCTGTTCCGGCGCATGAAGAAGCTTGCCGAATACGACAACTACTACAAGCGCACCCTGCCCGACTTCCTCCGCGATGTCCGCAAGGACGGCTGGGCCGCGGCCACCGCCGACCGCGGCATGTGGGGCCGGATGCGGATGACGCCAACCGACATCTCCGACATCAACGCCCACACCTATACCTACCTGCTCAACGGCACCGCCCCGGCCGGCAACTGGACCGGGCTGTTCCGCAGCGGCGAGAAGGTGCTGCTGCGCTTCATCAACGGCGGCTCGATGACCTATTTCGACGTGCGCATCCCGGGCCTGAAGATGACCGTGGTCGCCGCCGATGGCCAGTACATCCACCCGGTCAGCATCGATGAATTCCGCATCGCCCCGGCCGAGACCTTCGATGTGATCGTCGAACCCAGCGGCCAGGGCGCGTACACCATCTTCTGCCAGGACATGGGCCGCACCGGCTATGCCGCCGGCACGCTGGCGGTCCGCCACGGCCTGCAGGCGCCGATCCCCGCGCGCGACCCGCGCCCGCTGCTGACCATGAGTGACATGGGCCACGACATGGGCCATGCCTCCAACGGGATGGCGGGCCACGACATGAAGGGCATGGAAGGCGGCTGCGGTGCCAGCATGGGCCACGGTGCACACGGCACCGATCCCAAAGCGCCGCGTCACCCGGCCAGCGAGCAAGGCAACCCGCTGGTGGACATGCAGAGCATGGCCACCGAGCCCAAGCTGGATGACCCTGGTATCGGCCTGCGCGACAACGGCCGCAACGTACTCACCTACGGCGCGATGCGCAGCCTGTTCGACGATCCCGATGGGCGCGATCCCGGCCGCGAGGTCGAGCTGCACCTGACCGGCCACATGGAAAAATTCAGCTGGTCCTTCGACGGCATCCCGTTCGCCAGCGCCGAACCGCTGCGCCTGAACTACGGAGAGCGCATGCGCATCGTGCTGGTCAACGACACCATGATGCAGCACCCGATCCATCTGCACGGCGTGTGGAGCGATCTGGAAAACGCGGACGGCGAGTTCCACCTGCGCAAGCACACCATCGACATGCCGCCCGGCACCCGCCGCACCTACCGCGTACGTGCCGACGCACTCGGCCGCTGGGCCTACCACTGCCACCTGCTGTACCACATGGAAGCGGGCATGATGCGCGAAGTGAGGATCGAAGAATGAGCCGCTCGCCTCTCACCGCGCTGTCCGCACTGAGCGCCGGCCTGCTGCTGGCCTTGTCCGCACCGGCGTGGGCGCAGTCGCATGCCGGCCATGCCAGCCATGCCAGCCATGCCACGACACCGACCCCGACCGACGCGCCACCGGCAGATGACGGCAACGTCGATCACAGCCAGATGGATCATTCGAAGATGGACCACGGCAGCGTCGATCACGCCCAGATGGATCATTCGAAGATGGACCACGGCAGCGTCGACCACGCCCAGATGGATCATTCGACGCTGGACCACGGCAGCACTGATCACAGCCAGATGGACCATTCGACGATGGACCACGGCACGACCGATCACGGCGAGATGGACCATTCGAAGATGGACCACGCCGCGATGGGTCATGGCGTGCCGAAGGCGCCCGCGCCCACCGAACCGCTCGAACCGATTCCTGTCGTGACCGCTGCGGACCGCCTCGCCGCGTTCCCGCCGATCGACCACGGCGCGATGGAGCATGCGCCGGAGATCCACAGCATGCTGCTGGTCAACCGCCTTGAGCACTGGGACGGCCAGCACGGTACCGGCCAGGCGTGGGAGGCCAGCGGCTGGGTGGGCGGCAACATCAACAGGCTATGGCTGCGCAGCGAAGGCGAGCGCAGCGACGGCCGCACCGGATCGGCCGACCTTGAAGTGATGTACGGCCGCAGCGTGTCGCCGTGGTGGGACGTACTGGTCGGCGTGAAACAGGATTTCCGCCCGGCCGATTCACGCACCTGGGCGGCGTTCGGCATCCAGGGCTTGGCGCCGTACAAATTCGAGACCTCTGCCACGGCCTATGTCGGCGAAGGCGGCCAGTTCGCGGCCACGGTGGAAGTGGAGTACGAGCTGCTGCTGACCAACCGCCTGATCCTGCAGCCGCTGGTGGAAGCCCGTTTCTCGGCCAAGGACGAACCGGAGTATGGCAACGGTTCGGGACTCAACAAGGTCGAGGCCGGGCTGCGCCTGCGCTACGAGTTCAGCCGCCGCTTCGCGCCCTACATCGGCATCAGCCACGAGCGGCTGTTCGGCGATACCGCTGATTACCACGAGGCGGCCGGCGAGCGCGCGCGCGATACCCGCTGGGTGGCGGGCGTGCGGGTCTGGTTCTGATCCAGCCGCCATGACAGGTTCCGGGTACCGACGTACCCGGAACCACGGCCGACCCGAGGCGATGGCGTAAGCTGCCGGCCCCACCTGCCTGCCTTGCGCCATGATGTTGACCCTCCGCCGTGCCACCGTTGCCGATGCCGATGCGCTCTCCGCGATCGCCATCGCCACCTACACCGAAACCTTCGGCGATTCCTACCCGCCGCAGGACCTGCACGCGTTCCTGCACAGGCACTATTCGGTCGAGCCGCAGCGTCACGAACTCGCCGATCCACGCAACGCGGCGTGGCTGCTGGAAGACGGGGAACATGTGGTGGGTTATCTCGCCGCAGGGCCCAACAGCCTGCCGCATGCCGAGGCCAGCGAGGGCGATATCGAGCTCAAACGCCTCTACCTGCTCGCCAGTCACCAGCGTGGCGGCCACGGCGCGCGCCTGATGGACGCCTTCCTGGCGTGGCTCGATCAGCCACAGCGGCGCACGCTGTGGATCGGCGTGTGGTCCGAGAACCTGGGTGCGCAGCGCTTCTATGCGCGCTATGGCTGCAGCAAGGTGGGCGAATACGATTTCCCGGTCGGCGACAGCGTCGACCGGGAATTCATCCTGCGCCGCGCCTGAGCGCAGCGCAGGCGTGCATCAGAAGTCGAACAGGTCCGACAGGAAGCTCTCTTTCTTTTTCTTGCGGTAGCCCTGCTGGTCACCGTACTGCTGCTGGCCCAGGTGTCGGGTATCACGGTGCTGCACGGCAGCCGGCGGCGGCGGTGCGGCCGCGCGCACCGGCGCGGGGGCGGCGGCACCGGCCGAGCGCTCGATGATCTTGTCCAGCTCGCCTCGGTCCAGCCACACGCCACGGCACTGCGGGCAGTAGTCGATCTCGATGCCTTGGCGCTCGGACATCTGCAGCGCTTGGGTCTTGCATACGGGGCATTGCATGGGCGGTAATCCAAGGGGCAAAGCCGCACTCTAGCCGGTCATACCTGACCGTGGTGCAACGCGGCCATGACCGATGGCCCCCCGACCTATGCCCCATGCTGCGGGTGTGGCAATCGCGAACAATCCACGCCGTCCCTGGATATGGAGCGTCCCATGCCGTCCCTCCGCCTGCCCACCTGGCTGGCCGCCTGCGTGGTGGTGCTGACCCTGGCCGTGTCGATCAATCTGCGCGACCTTGCCGCGTGGCTGGGCACGCCGATTCCGAAGCTGCCGATCCCCTATGGCGGCGCCATCCTCGACAATGGCCTGGGCGTGCTGCTGGTGCTGGCCGTGGCTGCGCTGCTGCTGCGCCCCGGGCAACGCCTGCACGCACTGCTTGGGTTGCGCTGGAATGGCTGGCAGGGCCCGGCACTGGCCCTGCTGGCGACCCTGCCGTGCTGGCTCGGCCTGTGGTGGCTGGGCGGGGTGAATCCCACCCAGGATGTCCTCGCACTGCTGATGCTCGGCGTGCTGTTCCCGTTCGCCGAGGAAATCATCTTCCGTGGCTTCGGCTTCATCTTCGCCCATCGCCAGCAGCGCTGGCCGTGGCTGGCCGCCGCGCTGGTGCAGGCGGTGATCTTCGGTGCGATCCACTGGTGGTCGTTCGGCGGCGGCGGGGGCATGGCGCTGCAGGTGCTCGCCATCACCGGCATCGGCGGGCTGGTATTCGCCTGGCTGAACACCCTGGACGACTACACCCTGTGGAGCGGGCTGGCCCTGCACGTCTCGCTCAACCTGGCCTGGAACGTCTTCGTGATCAGCGAGGCCACCGCGGTCGGCTGGCCGGCGACAGTGCTGCGCCTGTCGGCGGCGGGGTTGGCGGTCGGGCTGGTGTGGGCCTGGCACCGTGGACGCCGGCGGTCGGCGGCCGTTGCCTGAGCGCCGTGGGCGCTACGGGCGGTACGATCCCGCCCTCGATTCACCCGGCATTTGGTCGCCGTCGACGGTCTCCTCACCGGCGGCCCGCGATACTTGCGCGCCCCTCTCCGGGGGTAAGCAGGAACCACGCTCCATGTTGTTGTCCAAGCACCATCCCGAACCACGCGTGCTGTTGATCGAAGACACCGAAGACACCCGCGAACTGAGCCGCATGGCGCTGGAAAGCCAGGCCTGCGAAGTCGTGGCGGTCAGTTCCGCCGAAGCCGCGCTGGGCCTGCTGCAGGCCGGCGAACGCTTCGACCTGGTGTTCACCGATGTCTGCCTGGGCGCGGTGAGTGGCATCGAGGCGGCGCATCGGGTCAAGCAGGAACAGCCCGGGCTGCCGGTGCTGGTCACCTCGGGCCTGGAGCCCTCCGTGGTGCTGCCTCAGCTCGGCCCGGGCATGCATTTCCTGCCCAAGCCTTACAGCATGAGCGAGCTGCTCGACGCGATCCGTGCCTGCTTCCAGCACCCGCTGGCGGCCTGCGCCTGAGGCGAGTCACCTGCGGCGCCCGGCGACCGTCCGGGCGCGCAGCTCGTTGATCTTCATCCGGATTTCATGTGCGCGTGGCCATCGTCGGTGCCAGGGAACGGGGGTTTCCCGCTTCCCATACGATGCGACGCGCTCCTTTTCCCTTCCGGAATCGACGACATGCTCTTCCGTATGCTGCTGGCCACGCCCCTGCTGTTGATGCTGCCGTTGGGAGACGCGCGCGCGGATGACTTCGTCACCTGCGAGAGCCGCGACAACCGCTATCAATCCTGCGCCCTGCCCCGCGCGGGCTACGTCACCCTGGACCGCAAACTGTCCGGTGCAGACTGCCGCCAGGGCCGCAACTGGGACTACGACCGCCGCGAGGTGTGGGTCGACGATGGCTGCCGCGCCTCGTTCCGGGTGCACGGCGGCAGCGACCGCGATGACCGCCATGACGATGACAACCACGACGCCAAGGTCGCCGCCGGCGTATTGATCGGCGCGGCGATTCTCGGCGCGTTGGCCCACAACGCCAACAAGGATGACGCGCGCTACGACGACGAGAACTACCAGGGCGCCCGCCACACGTCCTATGTGCCCGACTGGATGGTCGGCGAGTTCGAGGGCTACAACCCGAGCTTCAACGCCGACATCCGCATGCGCATCGACAGCGACGGCCGCATGAGCGCACAGACGCGTGGGCAGTCGTTGAACGGCTGGGTCAATGGCGGCCAGCTCAACGTCGGCAGCAACGTGTTCGACATCAGCCAGAGCCGCGACGGCTTCGTCACCACCGAAGTGGGCGACCGGCAGAACGAGGTGCGCTACCGCCGCGTGCGCTGAGCAACGCGGCGGTGGCCGCCATCACTTGGCGATCTGACACTGCAGCGTGGTGCCGTAGAACTCCAGCGTGGTCTGGTCGTTGTGGGTCCGCAGGTCCACGCCTTCGCGCCCCCAGCGACCGCCGTTGTTTTCCTCGCGGGTGACCGGCACCGGGAACACGATCGCCTGGTCATTGCCCCAGCTGATCACGGCCGCGGTCGGGTCGATGTCGTTGTAGAACACCGCCGTCACCGGCTTGCTGTTGTCATCGCAGCGGTACTCGACCTTGGCCGGCACCTGGATGCCGCCGGCGTTGAGGGTCAGCTCGACCAGACGCGTCTGGTAGGACTCCACCAGGCAACGGTGCGGGTCCACCGCGCGCGAACAGGCATCGCGACCCTTGATCCAGCCACGCTGCTCGGCCGCGATGTCCAGCTCGTCCGGGCTGGTCTGCACGCGCTTGTAGAGCGCGGCCAGCTGGCGGTCCAGCGCGGCCAGGCGGGCGTCGCCACACACCTGCTGCTCGGCCTCGGAGTGCGCCTTGGCGCAATCGAACGACGGCGGCTGCAGGGTCGGGCTGGCGGGGGTGGCGGGCGCGCTGGCAGCGGGGGCCGACGTGGCCGGCGCGGCAGGCTCTGCCGGAGTCGCGGTATCGGACGGCGCCGGCTTGGAACAGGCCGCGAGCGCAAGCGCCCCCACACCCAGCAGGACGAAACGGTTCATGGCACCTCCAACAACGATCAACGAATGACTGGCTATTGTGCCCCCGTAAGCGATTCTGCGGTGTGCACAGGCAGACCGCTCATGGCCCACGCCTGCATCTCCCAACCGTCATTCGAGGACAACCGATTGCCGGGCACCCGCAGGATGCCCCGGCGACGCATGCTGCGCACCGGGTTGCCGCCCTGCCCCGGGTCACCTACGCTCCATGCCCGAATCGATCCAAGGACCATGCCCCGGATGAGTTGCAGCCCGTTTTCTTCTCTCACGCGACGACTGGCATGGCCGGCGCGTGCGTCTGCACCGACACCGCTGGGCGCGGCCCTCCTCGTGATCTTGCTGGTCCCCTCACCCGCACGTGCCGATGACATACCGCCGCAGTTCATGGCGCAGTACGAAGCCACGCGCGACTACCTGCAACTGCTGCAGCAAGCCGACGCCGACAACGCACCGGAGCAGCTCGACAGCCCACGCGCCATGCAGCTGCTGGCGGCGGTGACCAACACGACCGACGTCCTGGCGCCGGACTACGCGACGGCGGACCTGAGTCTGCTGACCAACGCGTGCCAGTACGGCGTAACGCTGTCCACCCGGTTGATGCAGTTCGGCATGGGTGCGATGCCAGCCGCCGTGCTCCTCCATTCCGGCGAGCAGGCCCGCCAAGGCAACCGCAACGCCGAGCGCTTCCAGGCACAGCTGGGCCTGCTGCTACCGTACCTGCTGCAGTGCGGCGCACGGATGCAGCCACTGGTGGATACGTGGCTGACCGTTGCAACGCCCGCAGAGCTCGCCGGTTTGGGACCGGGCGGCACCGACACCCTTCGCCGCAATGCGCAACGCCAGTACCTGGAGATGCTGGAGGTGATGCGTGCCCAGCCGGCGGGCAGCACGCTGAAGCGGACCCTGGTCCATGCGCTGGCAGAGACGGCGGCGCCTTACGCGCAGATGCTGCAGCTCGAGCAACGGCAGCCAGTGCGTGACGCGTTGAAGGACGCGCTGGAACAGGTGGACCCAAGCGACGTTCCGCTCCTGCAGCAGGCCATTGCCGGGTTCAGCAGCGACCATTGCGGGACACTCTGCCAATCCTGATACATCGACGGCCGCAGCCTCCAACTCGGCGCCTGGGATGAAGGCACGTTGTGGACCAGCAGCGCCGTGGGTGGTCCCGCCCACGCGGTGTAGCACTTGGTCATGAGACTACCCTGACCCGATGCTCATCCCAGTGCGACCCTCGCGTAACAGCGGCAGGTCCACGCTGGGGTTGCGACATCACGTCGCCTTGGAGTCACACCATGTCCAACATGCAGAACAACGAAAACAACGTCAAGAATGCTGCTGCACAGAAAGGCCCGCAGTCCGAACAGGACCGCAAGGACGCGCAGGCCAAGCAGCAGAAGCAGGAACAGGACACCAAGAACGCCCCTGACGCAGGCAACAAGCCGCAGCAGAAGTAATTCGTCTGCCGCATGGTGGGGCTGCGCATCCGCGCAGCCCTCACATGCAGACGGCGACCAGGCGCACTCGGCGCCATCCCGCACCCTTCAACGTCTCGCGTCCTTCAATCTCCTTCATCCTTCACTACGAAGCTCATTCGCGACGCTGTTGATTCGCGACGCTACGAATGCGCGTGCTTCCTTGAAGGTGTGGGTGACGGTGTGGATGACTATGCATCCCGGCCCCGCAGGTCATCTACCTCCTGGCGCATGTCGTCCCAACCGAGCCGCGTCTCCAGCAGCATGCCGTTGAGCGTTCGTCGCGCATGTGCCGTCAGTGCGCCATCGCGCGCGGCAACTTCGAGTGCCCTCACCAGACGCGCTTCAGCTGCCTGGCTCTCACTGGCGTACTGGATGCCCGCATCCCCGAGTACGGTGCCCAACCTGCCGAAGCCGCCACGGAGGCTGCCGGCCAGGGTACGGTGGCGGGCGGGCTGACCGCCGGCGTCGCGCACCAGCCGCGTGACCCCATCGATGACCTGCATTTTCGCTGCGGCCATCCGCATCATCAGCGCGTTCAACTGCGGATCCTGCGTCCCGTCGTCGGCGACGGCTCTGGCGTAGATGTCGTGGCCGTCGCGCGCGATGCCGATGATCTGGTTGAGTTCGCGTATCGCGTGGCCGGATTGGACGGTACTCATCACACCGCTCCGTGGGATCGTGGCCCACTGTGGCCGGGTATGGCCTGATCGTGCCCGCGTCGTAGGGACGGTGGCGTGATGCGACTCCGGGACTTCCGGGGAACACGCGCATTGGCTACGATCGACCGGAGTCGATCGCACACACGATCCCGTCACCCTTGCCCCGTGCGGCACTGCGCCGGGTCGCAAGGAGGCTGTATGGCAGGGACGAGAGGGATCGTGATCACGCTGGCGATGCTGGCCATGGCATCGCCGGAAGCATGCCGTGCCACACCGGCATTCGATCGAAGCGGCTGGCAGGCCGACCACGCGGCACTCAAGCAGATCCTGGCGCACGATTACGCGCACCTGGCCTGGGTCGCCTCGCCTCAGGGCGGCGTGGATCTACCCGCGCTGGATGCCTCCGCGCAGCGCGCACTGGCCGAAGCGCATACCGATGCGCAGGCGGCCCAGGCCCTTCGCACCTTCCTGGCCGGCTTCCATGACGGCCACCTCAGCCTGCTCGACCCGCTTGAACAGGCCCCCAGCTCCCCGGCGCCCGCTGCTGTGGACCCACGGGCCCTGGGCGCTGGCGCAGGCTGTGCATTGCTTGGCGTATCCGACGAGGGTCGCCACGATTTCAGCCTGCCGCTGGACACGCTGCCGGGTTACCACCCCTTGAACGATGTGGCCGACCCCATGCTGCGCGCCGGCACGCTGTCCTTGCCGGACGGGCACACGATCGGCCTGCTGCGGTTGCACGAGTTCGATGCGCTGCGCTATCCAGGCGTGTGCCACGCGCTGTGGCCACAGCTGCGGCAGGCCGACGCCACCGCGGAGATGCGCGGCACAGTGGGCCGCAGTTGGGTCGCTGCGATTGCCGCCAGCCTGCGGCGCTTCCAGCAGGACGGCGTGGACGCGGTACTGGTGGATGTGGGTGACAACCCGGGCGGTGACGACAGCGGCGACACCCTCGCGCGCCTGTTTACTTCGCAGCCGGTGGCCTCCGCCGTCCTGGAGGTCAGCCAGTCGGCGGCGGGCAAACCGTATCTGGACGAGCAGTACGAACGGCTCGACGACGCGCTGCGTCATCACCACCCCAACGCGGCCGCCCGCCGGCTGTTGAGCACGCAGCGCGCCGCCTTCCAGGCATCGCGGCAGGCGGTGGCCATGCCGCCCTGCGATCTGTCCTGGGCCTGGCACACGCAGCAGGCATGGGACGCCGCACCGTGCCGGCGCCTGGTCGCGGCGGGTACGTCCGGCGGTCCGCTGCCGAGCCCTGCCGTGGACACCCTCGATGATTTCCTGATCGCCCACCGCCTGGACTGGGCACAGGATCTGCGCGGGCACTGGGGCGCATGGAATGGCCCGGTGTATGTGTTGACCAACGGAAAGACCGCGTCCTCGGCCGAAATGTTTGCCGCGCGCATGCAGGACAACCACATCGCCCGCATCGTCGGTACGCACAGCGGCGGCTATGGCTGTGGCTTCATGAGTGCAGACGCGCCGCCTGAACTCCCCCATTCGCACCTGCGCGTGCGCGTACCGAACTGCGTACGCCTGCGTGCCGACGGCAGCGACGAAGTTGCCGGCATCACCCCGGACCTGCCCGTCATTCCGCGCAGCGGAGAAAGCGCCCGGGCACGGGCGCAGCGCGTGGTGGATACGCTCGCCAGCGACATCGGGATGCATTGAGCCCGGCCCCGGCGGCGCAGGGGTCACCCCTGGTGGGCCGCTACACTACGCACGCTGCAGGATCCGCAGCGTCTGGCACCGCCCGCCTCATGGAACGACGTTACTTCGCCACGCTGCTCGCCTTGATTCTCCATCAGATCGATGCCGCCTTCTGGCGTGAGTGGGAGATGTTCCTGCTGCCGGGTGGCGTGCAGGGCTTCCTGGTGTTCAATCTGATCGCCGTGGGCGTGGTGGTGCTCGGCTACCGCCATGTGGTGCTGCAGACCGGCAAGGCACGCGGTTTCGCGAGGCTCTGCGCGGCACTGGGCCTGGCCACCTTCATCATCCACCTCGGCTTCGCGCTGTATGGCCATCGCGCATTTCATCTGCCGGTGTCGATGGCGATCATTCTTGCCTGCCTGGTGTCGGCCTTGTGCCTGCTGCGCTCGCTGCGCAGTGCAGCTGCTGCCTCGGCCGGCGGTCGCGGAGACGCCCATCCCCGCGCATGAAAAAGGCGACCTCGCGGTCGCCTTGATCATGGATGCAGTGGTGGGCCGTGATGGATTCGAACCATCGACCAAAAGATTAAAAGTCTTCTGCTCTACCAACTGAGCTAACGGCCCATTGCATCCCCGACGTGACGCCGGGGGTGCGCATTCTAACGCATCTTCGCGCTCATGCGTACCCGTCCCGCATCACACGTAGTGGGTCGGGTCCGGCACGCCGGCATCGGTGAAGCCCTGCGCGCGCAGGCGGCAGGCATCGCAGTGCCCGCAGGCGCGGCCTTGGTCGTCGGCGTTGTAGCAGGACACGGTCAGGCCGAAGTCCACGCCCAGGCGAACGCCTTCACGCACGATATCGGCCTTGCTCAGGAACTGCAGCGGCGCGTGGACCTGGATGCCCGCACCTTCCACGCCCGCCTTGGTGGCCAGGTTGGCCAGCGTCTGGAAGGCCTGGATGAATTCGGGGCGGCAATCCGGGTAACCGGAATAATCCACCGCGTTGACGCCGCAGAAGATGTCGTTGGCGCCCAGCACCTCGGCCCAGCCGAGTGCGACGGACAGCATGATGGTATTGCGCGCCGGCACGTAGGTGACCGGGATGCCCTCCCCGCCCGCTTCAGGAACGTCGATGTCATCGGTCAGGGCCGAGCCGCCGATGCTGCGCAGGTCGACATTGACGGTCTTGTGGGCGACCGCGCCCAGCGCGCTGGCGACGGCGGCGGCGGCGTCGAGTTCGGAGGTGTGGCGCTGGCCGTAGCGCACGCTCAGGGCGTGGACGGCAAAACCCTGCTCGCGGGCGATGGCAACGACGGCGGCGGAGTCCATGCCGCCGGACAGGAGGACGACTGCTTTCTTCATGGGGGTGTTTCCGGTGGTTTGCAGGGAACCAGCACGCTGTCCCGCGCCGGGTACGTCAGGAATGCCGGGTTGGCCCTATCGGCCCGGCTCGTCATTCCACAAAAGCTTGTGCAGCTGCATCTGGAAGCGCACCGGCAGGCGGTCGGCCACGATCCAGTCGGCCAGCTCGCGCGGGCTGACCTCGCTCTTGCTCGGCGAGAACAGCACCATGCTGCGCTCATTGAGGCGATGCTCGCGGACCATGCCGCGGGCCCATTCGTAATCCTCACGGCTGCACAGGACGAACTTGATCTGGTCGCGCTTGGTCAGCAGCGGCAGGTTCTCCAGGCGGTTGCGGGCCATTTCGCCGGAGCCGGGGGTTTTCAGGTCGACCACGCGCGACACGCGCGGATCGACGGCGCTGACATCCAGCGCGCCGGAGGTTTCCAGCGAGACGTCCAGGCCGGCGTCGCAGAGCTTCTCCAGCAGCACCAGGCAGCGCTTCTGCGCCAGCGGCTCGCCACCGGTCACGCAGACGTGGTGAACGCCTTGGGCCAGCACCTCGTCCACGATCGCGTCGATGTCCCACCAGGTGCCGCCATGGAAGGCGTAGGCGGTATCGCAATAGGTGCAGCGCAACGGGCAGCCGGTCAGGCGCACGAACACGGTCGGCCAGCCGGCGGTATCGGCTTCGCCCTGCAGGGACAGGAAGATCTCGGTGATCTTCAGTCGCGGCAGCGGGGACTGCACGATCTCACTGGGGAGTGCGGCAGCAGCGGACAGAGTGGTGGTCATGGCGGTGATTCTTGGCGGACGGCTTCGGAAACGACAACAGCCGGGCATGGCCCGGCACGGAGGACCGGGCAGCGCCCGGTTGGCAATCCATCATTATACCGGGCCCGGCCGCAACAGCGGCCCGGGGCGGGTTCAGCGGATCTGCTGACCCAGCCGGATCGACTGCAGACGGTCCTGCGCGGTGCGCGCGGCGTCGGAGCCGGGATACGTGGACACGACCTGTTCGAGGGTCGCCTGGGCCTGGTCGACCTTGCCTTCGCCATACTGGGAAAGGCCGATCTTGAGCAGGCCACCGGACGCCTTGTCATGGGTCGGGTAGCGCGAGATGAGGTCGCGGAACTGCGCCTCAGCCAGCGGGAAATTACGGGTGGCGTAATAGCTTTCGCCCAACCAGTACAGCGCGTTGGGGGTATAGACGCCGTTGGGGTACAGCTCGAGGAAGCTCATGAACAGCTGCGCCGAGTCGTCGTACTTGCCGGCCTTGAGCGCATCGAAGGCGACATTGTAGGCGGTGCGTTCATCGCCACTGGCGGCCAGGCTGCCGGCATCGCCGTGCACGCTTGGCGGCCGCTCGGAAGCGGCCGTTGCCGGTTTCGGGGATGCAGCGGGGGCAGGCGCGGCTGCGGCCGGGGCGGCAGGAAGCACGGGGGCTCCACCTTCCAGGCGGTTCAGCCGGCTGTCCAGGTCCAGATACTGGTCCTTGGCGGACTGCTTGAGCTGGTCATTGTCGTGCTGCAGCTGCTCGACCTGCGACTGCAGGGCCTGCAACTGGGTACGCAGCTGATTCAGCTGATTGAGCATGTCCATGTTGGACTGGTTGTTGTTCGCCTGCTGCTCAAGCGCGCCGACGCGGTCGGCCAGACTCTGGCGCTGCGCATTGGCCGGTGCGGCAGCCACGAGGGCTGCCGCAACGATCATCGATAGAAATCGAAAGCGCATCTATTACTGAGCCGTGTACACGATCTCGACGCGACGGTTCTGCGACCAGCAGGACTCGCCCGACTCGGTGCAGACCGGACGCTCTTCGCCGTAGGACACGACGGTCAGCTGCGAAGCCGAGCCACCGTTGGCCTGCAGTGCCGAGGACACGCCGTTGCCACGACGCTCGCCCAGGGCCTGGTTGTAAGCGCGCGAACCGCGCTCATCGGTGTGGCCCTGCAGGGTCATGCGCGAGGACGGACGGTCACGCAGGTACTTGGCGTGGCACGCCATGATGGCCTGGAACTCCGGCTTGACGCTGTCCTGGTCCAGATCGAAGTACACGACGCGCTGGCGCAGGCAGGAATCGGTATCCAGATCACCCGGACCGTACAGACCCGAGGTGGACGGGCCGGTCGGAGCGGTGGTGCTGCCGGTATCAACCGGGGCAGCCGGCACTTCCTTGACCTTCTTGGAACAACCGGCCAGGGCGGCCACGGACAACAGGGAGACAAGCAGAACGCGGGTGGTCTTGTTCATGGCGATACCTTTGAGGCTCCTAAAGCCGGATGAGGGATGAATACGGCGAAATCTTAACACTCTGTTAGCGCTTTGTACGGTATGGCGACCAAGAAGGCTCGCGAACATCACCGTCCGCCAGAACCAGCCGCTGGCGCACGCGCGCATCGGCCGAAACGGCGTACAACACTCCACGACCCCCCTCACGGGCGGCGTACAACACCATGCTCGCGTTGGGCGCGAAGCTCGGCGATTCATCCAGCGACCCTGGCGACAGCGTGTTCCAGCGGGCCGAGCCCGTGCTGCTGTCCATCATCGCGATCTTGTAGGTGTTGCCGCTGCCCTGGGCGACCACCAGCTTCTTGCCGTCGTAGGACAGGCTCGGGGTGGCGTTGTAGTTGCCCTGGAAGGTCACGCGCGACGCGCTGCCACCGCTGGAAGCCACCTGGTAGATCTGCGGGCGGCCGCCACGGTCGGAGGTGAAGTAGACGCTGCTGCCATCCGGGCTCCAGGTCGGCTCGGTATCGATGGCGAAGTGGTTGGTCAGCTGGGTCAGCTGCTTGCTGCCCAGGTCCATCACGTAGATTTCCGGGTTGCCGCTGCGCGACAGCGACAGGGCCAGGCGGCGGCCATCCGGCGAGAACGACGGGGCGCTGTTGATGCCGCGGAAGCTGGTGACCAGTTCACGGGCACCGCTGGAGATGTTCTGGATGTAGATCGCCGAGTTGCCGCGCTCGAAGCTCACATAGGCCAGCTTGTTGCCGTCCGGGCTCCAGCTCGGCGAGAGCAGCGGCTCGGCCGAGCGCACGATGGTCTGCGGGTTGAAGCCGTCCGAATCGGCCACCATCAGTGCATAACGCATGGCATCGCCCTTGCCGCTGGCGGTGACATAGGCAATGCGGGTCCAGAAGGCGCCGCGCACCCCGGTGATCTTTTCATAGATGGCGTCGGCCATCTGGTGGGCGACATCGCGCATGGCGTTGCCACGGGCGGTCATCGCCAGGCCCAACAGGCGCTCGCCCTTGGGCACGTCGTACAACTCGTACTCGACGCGGTAGGCGCCAGCGCCGGCGTCCATCACCCGGCCGACCACGATGTAGTTCTGCTTCAGCGCGCGCCAGGTGGCGAACTGGATCTCGCTGCCACGGGTCGGCTTTTCGACGATCTGGGCTTCCGGCAGATTGCGGAACTGGCCGGAACGGTCCAGGTCGGCACGCACCACGGCGGCCACATCGGTCTGCGGTGCACCGGCCGACCCCTGATACGGCATGGGGACGACGGTGATCGGCGTGGCGGAGGCATTGCCGCCAATGATGTCGATATCCAGCCCCTTCTGCTGCGCCATGGCAGCGAAGGGCAACAACAGGGCCGCAACAACGGCAAGCCAACGAGGCATTTTTTTCATGGAGCGCTCAATAGGGGGGAAACCAGAACGAGGGATAACAGGACCGCGGTGAACAGTTTCGCAATCATGAACCAAGGCCGTGTGAATTCCGAGTCACCGGGTGCACAAAACTCACACACCGTTAACCCCTCCAGGCGCCGCCGGCCTGCGCGGCGGCCGGTGGCGCGCGGCTGCCACGACCGCTGATCCGGCGGGATCAGCGGCCTGCCGGGTCAATCCTGGGCGGTGAACGTGAAGTTGATGGTGCGCGCGAACACCGATTCGAAGCCGCGGTACGGCAACGGCTGGGCATTCAACACGGCGGCCTCGATCGAACGGCGGCCTGCCTCGTCGAACGGGCAGCTGCCGCTGACCTTGGCCTGGATCACCTGCCCACCGGGAATCTGGGTGATCGAGACCTGGCAACGCTGGCCCAGCGGGACCGAATCCGGACGGGTCCACTGTGCCGAGACCTTCTGCTGGATGGCCGCCGCGTACTTGGCACTGAGATCGTCACTGGTGCCACCAGCACCGGCGGCCGGCTTGGCGGCACCGGTCGCCCCGGCGGTCGAGGCCGAGGCATTGGCCGCACGTGCGGCCGTGACCTGGCGCAGCTTCTGTTCGGCCAGCTTGGCTTCGTTCTCGGCCTGGGCCCGCTTGCGGCGGATTTCAGCGAGTTTCTTGTCGCGCTCGGCGTCGGCCTTGGCGTCGTTGGCCTTCTGTTCCTGCTCGGCCAGCTTCTTCTTCTCGGCTTCTTCCTGCTGCTTGGCCAGGCGCAGCTTCTGCTCGGCCTGTTCCTGGCGCTTGCGCTCGGTCAGGTCGATCTGTTCCTGGCGGCGCTTGGCTTCCTGCTCCTGCTTGGCCTTTTCCGCCGAGATCGCCAGCGCGTTGACCGCTTCCTGGTCGACCGTGTCGGGCTGGGCGATGCGCTCCTGCGCCTGCGACTGCTGAGGCGTCGGTGCGTCCTGCGGGCGCGGCTCGGGCAAGGGCTGCGGTGGCGGCACGGTGTCTTCCGGAATGGGCTCGGGCTCGGCGACCGGCTCGGGCAGGTCCGGCAGCGTTTCGGAGGCCCGCAGGGCCTGGCGGGCGGCCGAGGCTTCCGAGGCGGACAGCTGCAGGCTGGCCTCGATCGCCGGATCGCCGGCGGCCGCTTCGGTGGTGCGCTGCGGCGACCACAACCAGGCGGCGATGAAGATCAGGGCCAGCAGCAGGTGCACACCGAGCGCCAGCGCGATCGGCAGACCCCACTTCTCTTCAGGCTGACGCTGCGGTGGCAGGGCTTCAGCGTGCATCGGTCGCCAGGCCCACCTTTTCCACGTTGGCGCGCTTGATCACGTCCATGGCCGCGACCACCTTCTCATACGCCACAGCCTTGTCGGCGGCGACGATCACGCGCAGGTTCTTGTCCTGCGAAGAAAGCGCGGACAGCTGGGCCTGCAGCCGGGCCGCATCCATCGGTTCCGGATCCTTGGCCTCGGGCAGCTTCAGGCTGAGCTGGCCATCCAGGCGGACGGACACGATCACCGGATCCTGCTTGCTCTCCAGCGCCTTGGCCTGGGAGGTCGGCAGATCCACTTCAAAGCTCAGCGTGAGCAGCGGCGCGGTCACCATGAAGATGATGAGCAGCACCAGCATGACGTCGATGTACGGCACGACGTTGATTTCGGATTTGAGCTTTCGGCGCTTGCGGCGGCCAATGGCTGCGGTCATGGCAGGACTCCTGTGCTGGGCGCTTACTCGTCGCCCGCGGTCTGACGCTGCAGGATCGAGCTGAACTCTTCTGCGAAGGTTTCAAAGCGCACCGACATGCGCTCCACGCGGGTGGTGAAGCGGTTGTAGGCCCATACCGCCGGGATCGCCACGAACAGGCCGATCGCGGTGGCGAACAGGGCTTCGGAGATACCCGGAGCGACCGAGGCGATGCCGGCCTGCTCGCCGCTGTTGATCATGTCGTGCATGGTCACCATGATGCCGAACACGGTGCCGACCAGGCCCACGTACGGGGCGGTCGAGCCGATGTTGGCCAGCAGCTCCAGGCTGCGCTCCATCTGGTCCACTTCACGGGTGTAGGTGGTGCGCATGGCGCGCTGGGCGCCCTCAAGCTGGGCACGGCCATCCAGGCGACGCTTGTCGCGCAGGCGGGTGAACTCGCGGAAGCCCGATTCGAAGATCGCTTCCAGGCCGCCGACCTGGCGGTTGCGGTCGGTCGCCGAGCTGTACAGCTTGCCCAGGTCCGCACCGGACCAGAAGCGGCTTTCGAACTCGTCGGCGGCGCGGTTGGCGGCGTTGAACACGCGTGCCTTGCGGAAGATGATCACCCAGCTGATGAACGAGCCGGCCAACAGCAGCAGCACGATGATCTTCACCGGGATGCTGGCCTTGATCATCAGGTCCAGGTAATTGATGCCACCGCCATGCGTGGCTTGGGCGACAGTCTGCGCCGCGGCGCTGGTGACTTCCTGCGGCAGCGCTTCGGTCACCGTGGCCTGCAGGGCCAGGAGCATTGCGATCATCCGTTGTTCCTCAGTATGCGGATTCTGGAAATTCGAGGTGTTTCAGCGCGGCATGCAGTGCATCGTCCATGCCACGCGGTTTGAAGGTGGTTGCATCCAGCGCGGCGATCTTCACCTGCGCAGTCAGCAGTGTTTCCCCGCCCCGGCACACGGCCTGCGCGAATACCATGCTGGCGCGCTTGCACTGCACCAGCGTGGCGGTGACATCCAGCGCATCATCCAGGCGCGCCGGTTTGAGGAAATCCATGGTCATGCTGCGCACCGCGAACACCAGGCCGTGGTCGCAGCGCATCCGCTCCTGACCATACCCCAATGCGCGCATCCATTCCGTGCGCGCCCGTTCCATGAAGGCCACGTAGCGGGCGTGGTACACCACCCCGCCAGCGTCGGTATCTTCCCAGTAAATGCGTGTCGGCCAACTGAATCGGGGCTCAACCCGGGGCTCAACCGACATCCGGGACCTCCGCGAACAGGTCCGCCGGGGGGTTCTTCGGCTTCAGCCCCATGTGCCGGTAGGCCTTGTGCGTGCACATGCGCCCCCGCGCGGTGCGGATCAGGAAGCCCTGCTGGATCAGGTACGGCTCGACCACGTCTTCCAGCGTGCCACGTTCTTCGGACAGCGCCGCCGCCAGCGACTCGATGCCGACCGGGCCACCATCGAAGTAATCGACCATGGTCCGCAGCAGGCGCCGATCCAGCTCGTCGAAGCCCTCCGGATCGACCTTGAGCATCTGCATCGCGGCCTGGGCCACGTCCTGATCGATGTGGCCGGCCGCCTTCACCTGGGCGAAGTCGCGCACGCGGCGCAGCAGCCGGTTGGCGATACGCGGGGTGCCGCGCGAGCGCCGTGCGATCTCGGCCGCGCCTTCGGCGGTGCAGTCGATGTTGAGGATGCTGGCCGAACGCCGGACGATCTTCGTCAGCTCTTCCGGGGTGTAGAACTCCAGCCGGTGCACGATGCCGAAGCGGTCGCGCAGCGGCGCGGTCAGCAGGCCTGCCCGGGTGGTCGCACCAATCAGGGTGAACGGCGGCAGATCGATCTTGATCGAGCGGGCCGCAGGGCCCTCACCGATCATGATGTCGATCTGGAAATCTTCCATCGCCGGGTACAGCACTTCCTCCACGACCGGCGAAAGGCGGTGGATTTCATCGATGAACAGCACATCGTGCGGCTGCAGATTGGTCAGCAGCGCGGCCAGGTCACCGGCCTTTTCGATCACCGGGCCGGAGGTGACGCGCAGCGCGACCCCCAGCTCGTTGGCGATCACATGGCTCAGGGTGGTCTTGCCCAGGCCCGGCGGCCCGAAGATCAGCACGTGGTCGAGTGCGTCGCCACGGGCCTTGGTCGCCTCGATGTAGATCGACAGCTGCTCGCGCACTGGCGCCTGGCCGAGGTAATCGGACATGCGCTTGGGGCGGATGCTGGCGTCGGTGCCCTCGTCTTCGCGGGTGGCACCGGCGGCGATAATGCGGTCGTCGGTCATCCCGCGATTATGCGGCAAAAAGGGGCGTGATCCGCGCCCCGGTAGTGCCGGCCGCTGGCCGGCTCCGCACGATGCAGGGGTCGTGGGGAGCCGGCCAGCGGCCGGCACTACCGGGAATGCATCGGAGGAAGCGCCCCTTGTTGTTCACGGGGGCGCGCCGAAGGCGCGGGGATAAGGGGAAATGCCGCCGGGGCCCACGGTTTGCATCGCAAACTGTGGGCAGCGCAGGTGGAGATTAAATCTCCACCTGAGCCCCAAGCTCCACGAGCCGATTACCCGGAATCCGGAAGAACCCGGTCGCCGGCGCGGCGTTCCGGTGCATCAGCGCGAACAGTTTGTCGCGCCAGATCGGCATGCCGCGGTTGGCGGTGGCCACGATGGTCTCGCGGCTGGCGAAGAACGTGGTGTCCATCGGGTCGAAGTAGATCCCGCCGTGGTCGCACGAGCGCATCAGCGCCAGCGGCACGTCCGGGGTCTCCATGAAGCCGAAGCGCACGTAGATCCGATAGAACTCATCACCCACCGATTCGATCTTCAGGCGCTGGCCAGAGGGCGCGTACGGCACCGGCAGGGTCACCACGTGCAGGAACACGTTGCGCTCATGCAGCACCTTGTTGTGCTTGAGGTTGTGCATCAGCGCGTGCGGGGCCACCGAGGGATCGGCGGTCAGGAACACGGCGGTGCCCGGTACCCGCACCGGCGGAGCCAGCATCAGGCCCGGCAGGAAGGTATCGATCCGGATGCCATCCTTGCGGATCTCATCGCGCAGCAGCTCGCGGCCACGCCGCCAGGTGCGCATCATGGTGAACAGCACGATGCCCAGCACCACCGGGAACCACGCGCCCTGCAGCAGCTTGGCGCCGTTGGCGATCACGAAGCCCAGGTCGATCACGAAGAAGATCACGCACAGCGGCAGGATCCAGTTGCGTGCCTTCGGCCACAGCGCGCGCGCGACCAGCGCCAGCAGCAGGGTATCGATCAGCATGGTGGCCGACACCGAGATACCGTAGGCCACCGCCAGATTGGAGGAGCTGCGGAAGGCCAGCACCAGCCCGATCACCATCACCGCAATGCCCCAGTTGATGCCCGGGATGTAGATCTGGCCGATGGTGTCGTGCGAGGTATGGGTAATGCGCATGCGCGGGATGTAGCCCAGCTGCATGGCCTGGCGCGAGACCGAGAATGCGCCGGTGATCACCGACTGCGAGGCGATCACCGCCGCCATCGTGGCCAGCACGATCATCGGGTACAGGCCCCACTCCGGGACCGCCTCGAAGAACGGGTTCTTGACCGCTTCGGGGTTCTTCAGCACCAGGGCGCCCTGCCCCAGGTAGTTCAGCACCAGGCACGGCAGCACGAAGTAGTACCAGGCATGGCGGATGGGCTTGGCGCCGAAGTGGCCCATGTCCGCGTACAGCGCTTCGCCGCCGGTCACCGCCAGCACCACCGCGCCGAGGATGAAGATGCCGTGCCAGCCGTGCTCCATGAAGAAGCGCAGCGCCCACATCGGGTTGAAGGCCTTGAGTACTTCGGGGGCATCGACGATGTTCCAGATGCCGATGGCCGCCAGCGAAATGAACCAGATCGAGGTGATCGGGCCGAACAGCTTGCCGATCTTGGCCGTGCCGAAGCGCTGCACGGCGAACACCGCCAGCAGCACCACCACGGTGATCGGCACGATGAAGTTGTGCAGGCCCGGGGCCGCGACCTCCAGGCCCTCGACCGCACCCAGCACGGAGATCGCCGGGGTGATCACGCCATCGCCGAAGAACAGCGAGGCGCCGAAAATGCCGAGGATGCCGACCACATAGGCCGAGCGCGACCCGTTGCGCAGCGTGCGCTGGGTCAACGCCATCAGCGCCATGATGCCGCCCTCGCCGTCGTTGTCGGCGCGCATGATGATGGTGACGTACTTGAGCGTCACCACGATGTTCAGCGCCCAGAACGCCAGCGACAGCACGCCCAGCACGGTGTCATGGTCGCTGTTGAGACCGTAGTGCGGGGAGAACGCTTCTTTCAGCGTGTACAGCGGGCTGGTGCCGATGTCGCCGAACACCACGCCGATGGCGCCGATCATCAGCGCCATGCCGCCGGCCGCGGGCGCGTGGCCGTGCGGGGCCTGGCCGTCGCTGTGCTGGGGGGAAGTGGTGGACATGAGGCTCCGGGCGGACGCGGTCGGTGGTGTCGGTGTCAGGAAATGGCAGGCGCGCGGCTCAGCGCAGCGCCGCCTGCAGGGCCTTGCGGATCACCGTGGCGACATCGTCACCCTCGGCATTGGCATCGCGCGCCATGCGCGCGGCCTCGGTCGGCTTGTAGCCCAGCTGCTGCAGGGCCACGGTCGCCTCGGAGACCGGATCGGTGGCCGGTGCCGCACCGGCGATCGGCGCGCCGCCGCCACCGAAATGGGCCGCGCGGTCGCGCAGCTCCAGCACCATGCGCTCGGCGGTCTTCTTGCCGATGCCCGGGATGCGGGTCAGCGCGGTGATGTCACCGGCCTGCAGCATGCGCGCGAACTCGTCCACGCTGACCCCGGAGAGCACGGCCAACGCGATCTTGGCGCCGATCCCGCTGACCTTCTGCACATCGCGGAACAGGCGGCGCTCACCCTCGCGCAGGAAACCGTACAGCGAGACGCTGTCTTCCTTCTGCGCGTAATGGGTGAACAGGGTGACCTCGCGGCCCAGCTCGGGCAGATCGTAGAAGGTGCTCATGGGCGCCTCCAGCTCATAGCCGACGCCATTGACGTCCACCATCAGCCACGGCGGCGCCTTGTAGGCCACGATCCCGCGCAGACGACCAATCATGCAGTGTTCCTCATTTCCGGCTCCAGGCCTGGCGGGCATTGACGCCCAGGCGCAACGCCGTCGCCCGGACGTGGGCGTGGGTGATCGCCACGGCCAACGCATCGGCAGCGTCGGCCTGCAGCTTGGTTTTCAGGTTGAGCATGAGCCCGACCATGTGTTGGACCTGTTGTTTTTCCGCGCCACCGCGGCCGACCACGGCCAGCTTGATCTCGGTGGCGGCGTACTCGCTGACCGGCAGGTCGCGCATCACCACGGCCGAGATGGCGGCGCCGCGCGCCTGGCCCAGCTTCAAGGCCGAATCCGGGTTGCGCGCCATGAACACCTTTTCGATGGCCACTTCGTCGGGGCGGTATTCCTCGACCAGGGCGGTCAGGCCGACCACCAGCAGCTTCATCCGCTGCGGGAAGTCATCCGCGCCCAGCAGCACCAGCGGCAGGTGATGCACATGCACCACCTTGCCGGCGGCGTCCACATCAATGATGCCCACCCCGGTGCGCTGCGAACCGGGGTCGATGCCGAGAATGCGGGTCATGCGGCACGCACACGGCCGCCCGTGGCCCGGAAGGGACACATGCGGCGGGGATAACAGGGAACGGCGGGAGTCATCATGGTCCGCATTGTCCGCTCACCGGTCGCGCAAAGCGACCGGTGAAGCGCCTGCTCAGGCGTAGGCGTCCGCGCCGAGCTCGGCGTTGGAGAACACGTCCTGCACATCGTCCAGGTCTTCGAGCATGTCCAGCAGCTTCTTGACCTGCAAAGCGGTGTCGCCTTCGACCTTGATGTCGTTGTCGGCGCGGTAGGTGATTTCAGCATGGTCCGGGGTGAACCCGGCGGCCTCCATCGCATCCTTGACAGCGTGGTAGCTGTCGGCCGCGGTGACCACGTCGATCGCCCCGTCTTCCGGGTAGACCACGATGTCGTCCGCGCCGGCCTCGATCGCCGCCTCGGTCACGGCTTCTTCGTCCGCACCGGCGCCGAAGTGCAGCACGCCCAAGCGCTTGAACATGAACGACACCGAGCCTTCCGTGCCCATGTTGCCGCCGCACTTGCTGAACGCATGGCGGACATCGGCCACGGTGCGCACGCGGTTGTCGGTCAGGCAGTCCACGATCACGGCCACGCCACCGGGGGCATAGCCCTCGTAGCGGATCTCTTCGTACTCGACGCCTTCCAGCTCACCGGTCGCCTTCTTGATGGCGCGCTCGATCACGTCCTTGGACATGTTCGACGACAGGCCCTTGTCCATGGCCACCCGCAGGCGCGGGTTGTTGTTGGGGTCGCCTCCACCGCCGCGCGCGGCAACGCCGATCTCGCGGATGATCTTGGTGAAAATCTTGCCGCGCTTCGCGTCAGACGCGTTTTTGCGGTTCTCGATGGAGGGGCCTCTACCCATGGGGTGACTCTCGTGTTTCTGTCAGGAACAGGGCGCGAATTCTACCTGATCCGCCGACCTGCCCGTGTCAGTGCCGGGCCCGATCAGGCGGCGTGGGCCGCGTCGTCCCGGCGGAACCGGCCATCGCGCAGGAAGGCGGCGGTCTGGCGCGCGGCATCCGGCGAGAACACCAGCCCGCTGTGGCTGGCCGGGATCACGCAGTGGTCGGCCAGGCCCGGCAACTGCGTCTCATCCAGCGCCACGGTGCCATCGGAGGCATCGCCACAGGCGCCCAGCAGGCTGCCCAGCCCGTGCGGGACGGAGCCGGCGATCAGGCCGACCTGCGCCCTGCCCTCCCAGGCCGGCAGGCCATCCAGCAGCAGTTCCGAGCTGCGCCCCAGCGCCAGCGACCAGCCGTGATCGCTCAGTGAGCGCGCGGTCACACTGCCACGCAACGGGGAGCCGAGACAGACCACCCGCGACACCGGCAGGTCCGGCGCGCGCCGCAGCGCCTCCAGCGCGACCAGTCCGCCCAGGCTGTGCCCGACCAGCGAGACCGGGCCGCTGTCCTTGAGCCGCTCCAGCAGTTGCGGCACCGCCACCTCCGGGCCCCCGAACACGCTGGAGTACCCGAAGGTATCCACGGCGAAGCCACGGGCACGCAGACGCCAGGCCAGCGGGCCGACCCACGCGCGCGCATTCCAGATGCCATGCAGCAGTAAAACAGGGGGATTCATGGTGTCAGCCTAGCCCGTTGGGCGGGGCGCCTGCAGAAGGAAACAGCGTCATTAGACGAATGGACCGGACAACGGCAGGTGAAGCCGTCGCGGCCCTTCAGGATCCGGCTCAGGCGGCCGTTGGCGGGCGGCGCAGGATGAACTCCAGGTCGAGCACCTTGCCCACCGGGAACGCGTAGGTGCCGACCTTGCTGAAGCCGTAGCGGGCGTAGAAGCGCTGTGCACCGAAGTTTTCCGACCACACCCCCAGCCACACCGTGCGCGGGCCCTCGCGTTCCAGCCAGGCCAGCGCGGTTTCGAACAGACGACTGCCCCAGCCACAGCTCTGCTGGTCCTTGATCAGGTACAGGCGCTTGAGCTCGCCATCGCCGGGCTGCACCTCGGCATGCGGCAGTCCACAGGGGCCGGCTGCGGCGTGGCCCACGGCAACACCGTCCAGCTCCAGCAGCCAGACCGCGTAATCGGGGTGTTCGAGGATGATGCGCTGGCGCTGCGCCGGGTAGGCCTCGTCGAGGAAGGCCTGCAGGTCCTCCGGCGGGTACAGATGGCCGAAGGTTTCCACGAAGGTACGCGCGGCCAGCACCGACAGGGTCTGGGCATCGTCCGGGGTGGCGCGGCGGATGGTGTAACGGCCTGGGGTCACGGCGAGAGCATCGGCATCGGCGGGAGCCGTCAATTTACCTGAACGCTGCGGCGATGGCGCCGCGTGACGATCAACGTTTTCGATCATCACGGGCGCCACCCACGGCCCGGCACCGACCTCCGGCCGGTACCTGCCGCACCCCACGCCGGCCCATGGCCGGCGCTTGCCCGCTTATTCCTTGACCGCGCGCGGACGGACCTGGACGTGCACTTCCGCCAGCTGCTCGTCCGGGATCGGCGACGGGGCACCGGTCATCAGGCACTGCGCGCCGGTGGTCTTCGGGAACGGGATCACGTCGCGGATCGACTCGGTACCGGCCATCAGCGCGGCGATACGGTCGATACCGAAGGCGATGCCACCGTGCGGCGGCGCGCCGAAACGCAGCGCGTCGAGCAGGAAGCCGAACTTGCCCTCGGCCTCTTCGGCCCCGATGCCCAGCAGGTCGAATACCGCGCTCTGCATGTCCGAGCGGTGGATACGGATCGAACCACCGCCGATCTCGTTGCCGTTGAGCACCATGTCATAGCCGCGCGATACGGCGGTCTTGGCGTTGGCGCGCAGATCGGCGATGTCATCCACTGCCGGCGCGGTGAAGGGGTGATGCAGGGCGACGTAGCGCTGGGCTTCGTCGTCGTACTCGAACATCGGGAAATCGGTGACCCACAGCGGTGCCCAGCCGGCGGCGACCAGGTTGAAGTCCTTGCCGGCCTTCAGGCGCAGGGCGCCCATGAAGTCGGAGACCTTGTTGTAGCCACCGGCGCCGAAGAACACGATGTCGCCATTGCCGGCGCCCACCTGGGCGACCAGCGCGGCGAAAGCCTCGTCGCTGAAGAACTTGGCGATCGGCGAGCTGACGTCGCCGCTCTCGCTGATCTTGATGTAGGCCAGGCCCTTGGCGCCGTACTTGGCGGCATGCGCGGCGTACTCGTCGATCTGCTTGCGGCTCAGCGTGGCACCGCCGGGGATGCGCAGCGCGGCCACGCGGCCGTCGGCATCATTGGCGGCGGCGGTGAACACCGGGAACTCGCTGGTCTTGACCAGCTCGGCCACGTCCACCAGCTCCAGCGCGATGCGCAGGTCCGGCTTGTCCGAGCCATAGCGACGCATCGCTTCGGCCCAGGTCATGCGCGGGAAGCTGGCGGCCAGCTCCACATCGACCACTTCCTTGAAGATGGCGCGGATCATGGTTTCCACGAAGTCCTGCACGTCGCGCTCGCGCACGAAGGCGAACTCCATGTCCAGCTGGGTGAATTCCAGCTGGCGATCGGCACGCAGGGCCTCGTCGCGGAAGCAGCGCGCGATCTGGTAGTAACGGTCGAAGCCGGCCACCATCAGGATCTGCTTGAACAGCTGCGGGCTCTGCGGCAGGGCGTAGAACTCGCCCGGGTGCATGCGCGCCGGCACCAGGAAGTCGCGGGCGCCTTCCGGGGTGGCCTTGGTCAGGATCGGGGTTTCGATGTCCTGGAAGCCGGTGGCGTCCAGGTGGCGGCGCAGGGCCTGCACCAGCTTGATGCGGGTGCGCTGCATGCGCTGCATTTCCGGGCGGCGCAGATCCAGGTAACGGTACTTCAGGCGGGTTTCTTCGCCCGGGTTCTCGTGCGCGTGGAACGGCAGCGGCTCGGCCTTGTTGAGGATGGTGATGGCCGTGGCGATCACTTCCACGTTGCCGGTGCGGAGCTTGTCGTTGGCCGCGTGGCGCGCGCGCACCACGCCTTCCACCTGCAGCACGTCTTCGTAGCCCAGGCTGGCGGCCACGGCGAATACAGCGGCGTTGTCGACTTCCACCGTCACCTGCACGATGCCTTCATGATCACGCAGATCGATGAAGACCACGCCGCCCTGGTTGCGGGCAACGTCGGTCCAGCCGGCGAGGGTTACGGTTTGGCCAATCAGGGTCTCGTCGACCAGGCCACAGAAGTGGGTACGCATGGGGGTAAAGCTCCGCAGGAGAGTGCCGGCGCCAAGCTGCGCCGGAAAGCCCGTTATTCTGCGGCCGCCAGCCCGGCGGGGCAAATCCGGGCGCTGCAGCCCGGCATCACACGCTCTGAACCGGGGCCATTCCTATAGTCCGCGCACCAACGACCGCACGGGGATGTCGCCATGCAACGCCGTCTGAGCACCGTCTGCCTCACCCTTGCCCTGGCCTGTATGGCCCCGGCCCTGCACGCCCAGATGAGTACCCGGGCCTATGCCCCGGAAAATCTGTCGCAGCTGTCCTCCTCCGACCGCAGCCGGGTCATCACCCAGGAATACGCCGACCAGTCCAATGGCCGCCGGATCCCGGATGACCAGCTGCGCTTCTACCTGGCCCAGGTCAATTCGGGCTGGAACTTCTCCCGCATCAAGCAGGACATCGCCACGTCGCTGCGCGGCAACGGCAACGGCAACGGGGGTGGCTGGAATGGCGGCGGCAACGGCCCCGGCAACACCGGCACGGTCCGCTGCGAAAGCCAGGACAACCGCGAGCGGGTCTGCAATACCGGCTGGCGCAGTGCCCGGCTGTCCCGCCAGATCTCCGGGACGACCTGTACCGAGGGCCGCAACTGGGGCTCGCGCAACGGGACGGTCTGGGTCAGCGGCGGCTGCCGGGCCGAATTCGTCGAGGGCCGTGGCAATGGCGGCAACTGGGGCGGCGGCGGCGGCACCGGCGCGACGATCCGCTGCGAGAGCCAGGACAACCGCGAGCGCACCTGCAACACCGGCTGGCGCAACGCCACCCTGGTTCGCCAGATCTCCGGTACGGCGTGTGTCGAGGGCCAGACCTGGGGCGTGCGCAATGGGGCAGTCTGGGTCAATCGCGGCTGCCGCGGCGAGTTCGCCGAAGCGCGTGGCAACAGCGGCGGCAACTGGGGGGGCGGTGGCGGCAACAGCAATTACAGCGTGACCTGCAGCAGCAACGACAAGCGCCAGCAGACCTGTGCCTGGGATGCCCGTCAGGGTCGCCCGGCGCTGGTGCAGCAGTTGTCGGGCACGGCCTGCGTGGAAGGCCGCAGCTGGGGCTACAGCAATGGCAGCCTGTGGGTCAGCGGCGGGTGCCGCGCCCGGTTCGGGGCGCGCTGAGCGTTCCCCTTGTGGTAGGTGCCGACCGTTGGTCGGCACGCTCGCGGTGACGCCGGCCCGCGGCCGGCATTACCGCGCTGCGTTACGGCGCGGGCGTCTCACTGCCCCACGGCGCCGGCGGCAGTGCCACCGGCTTGCTCAGGTCGAACACCACCTGGAAGTGGCGCCCACCCGGGCGGGTCAATTCGTAGACGAAGCGCTGGTCCGGCTCCACTTCCATTGCCCAGGTGTTCTGCACCGAGGCGAGCATGTCCGCCTTGCGGAACATCGCCACCGAATCCGAATCGACCGGGAATGACTGGCGTTGCGCGGTGCCTGGCGGCTTGCTGTCGCCACCGTACATCGTGACTGCATCCGGGCTGCCGTCTTCGTGGCGATGATCGTGCTTGAGCCGCAGCCCATGCTCGGTGCGGGTGAGCACCCAGGTCCGTGAATGGTCATCACCGACATGGAAGGGAATCCGCAGCTCATGCGCCGGGTCCTCGCAGCCCCGCACATGCATCACCAGCCGTTTGCCCTCGAAAGGATCGGGCGCATCGGTCTTGGGCTCGTTGACCGCGATGCGGCCTTCGAACGCTTTGCCGCAGTGCGCGGCCACGGCAGACATGAACGCATCGGACGGCGCCATCGAGACATCATGGCCGACGGTGTCGTTCGAACCGCTGCACGCGGTGATCGCCAGCGCAGCGGCGAAAGGAAGGAGTTTGACTACATTCATGCCCCCACCCTAACGGGCGCGAACGACCAGCGCAAACCGGACGACCCGCTGCATCGTCACGCACGCGCACCCATCGCCTGCGCTGCAACAGGGGCTTCATACCCGCTGTGGTATGGTCAATCACGTGACTTGTTCGCCTTCTTCCCCACGAAGGGCGCACGCATGTTGCGGCTGACCGCCCTGCTCGCCGGTGTGGCGCTGCTGCTGACCGGCAGCGGCCTGCTCGGCACATTGCTGGCGGTGCGCGGTGGTGAAGCCGGCTTCGGTGCCGGCACGTTGGGGTTGGTGATGTCCGGCTATTTCGCCGGTTTTTTCATCGGCACCTTCTTCGCCCCCTCGCTGATCGGCCGCATCGGCCATATCCGTGCGTTTGCCTTCTTTGCCGCCCTCGCCGCCATCGCGGTGCTGCTGCACCCTCTGTGGATCAATCCCGTGGGTTGGGGCGTGCTGCGCATCCTTACCGGCATCGCGCTGGTGGGCCTTTACACCGTGATCGAGAGCTGGCTCAACGCCGAGCCCGACCCGCGCCTGCGCAGCCGTGCTTTCTCGCTCTACATGGTGGTCAACCTCTCGGCACTGGCCCTGGGCCAGGTGCTGCTGATGCTTGGCGACGCCGGCGCGACCTCGATGTTCATGCTTACCGCGATCCTGGTCTGCGCGGCAGTGTTGCCGGTCACCGCTACGCGCCTGCGCCCGCCGGAGATTCCCTCGGTGCCGCGCCTGAAACTGGCGCGGCTGTATGCGATGGCACCGGTGGCGACGGTTGCCGCCGGCCTCTCCGGCCTGGCGATGGGCGCATTCTGGGGCCTGCTTCCGGTCTACGCCGGCGAGGTCGGCCTGGACGGCAATGGCGTCGCGATGTTCATGCTGACCGCCATCGCCGGTGGCGCGTTGCTGCAATGGCCATTGGGTCACATCAGCGACGGGCATGACCGCCGCACCGGACTGGTCGCGCTGAGCCTGGCCGCGGCGGGTATCGCCGTGGTGGCCTCGCTGCCGATGATCCAGGCGCAGACCCATCTGCTGTTCGGCCTGTTTTTCTTCTATGGCGGGCTGGCCTTCGCGCTGTATCCCTTCGCGGTCGCGCACATGCTCGATTACCTGCCGCGCGAAGATCTGCTCTCGGGCTGCTCCAGCCTGCTGCTGGTCCATGGCGTGGGCGCCGCGCTCGGCCCCGCGTTGGCGGGCGCGGCGATGCAGCAGTTCGGCGCGCCTGCACTGCCGCTGTACTTCGCGGTGGTGCTGATGCTGCTGGCGCTGTTCACCACCGCGCGCCTGCTCAGCTTCCAGCGGCTGCGCACGCATCCGGTCGGCTTCCGGCTGATGCTGCGCACCACCCCCTCGGCGCTGGAACTGATGCCCGAGACCGACACCGCGCCGCCGGATCCCGATATCCCCCTCCCCTCTGACTCCGATAAGGAAGTGCATTGACTGTTTCGACACCGACCTCCCTCACTCCAACCCGTACACCGCCGGCGCCGCCGGCCCCGCAATTGATCCTCGCCACCGATCTGGATGGCACCTTCCTCGCCGGCGATCCCGCCGCGCGTCATCGGCTCTACCGGCTGGTCGACCAGCACCCGGGTATCCGCCTGATCTTCATCACCGGCCGCGGCCTGGAAGCGGTGATGCCCCTGCTCTCCGATCCGGCCATTCCGCGCCCGGATTACGTGGTCTGCGATGTCGGTGCCACCGTCGTCGACGGCCACACCCTGCAGCCGATGCAGCCCCTGCAATCGATGATCGACGCGCACTGGCCGGGCGAGCAGGTGGTCGCCGCCGCGATGCGTCCGTTCACCGCGCTGCAGCGCCAGGACGTGCCGCAGGAACGCCGCTGCTCGTACTTCTGCGATCCCGACACGCTGGCGCCGCTGCGCTCGCAGATCCAGGCCGCCGCGCAGGCGCTGGGCTGCGATGTGCTGTATTCGGCCGACCGCTATCTGGACATCCTGCCACCTGATACCGACAAGGGCCGCACCCTGGCCGCGCTTGCGCGCCTGCTGGAACTGCCGCGCGATCGCATCCTGGTGGCCGGCGACACCCTCAATGACCTGTCGATGTACACCTCCGGTTTCCGCGGGGTGTGCGTGGGCGATTCGGAGCCGGCGCTGACCGCCGCGACGGCCGACCTGAAGCACACCTTCCATGCACAGGCGCCGGGGTGCGGCGGCATCCTCGAAGCGATCGAACATTTCGGCCTGCTCGCCGATGACGATCCCTTCCTGCGCCCACCGCCGCAGGCGCGCGCCGATGGCGCCGACCTGGTGATGGTCTATCACCGCCTGCCCTTCGATGAAGTGATGGAAGATGGCGTGCTGGTGCAGCGCCCGCCGCGCTCGCCCAACGGCATCATCCCCTCGCTGCTGAGCTTCTTCGAAGGCGGCCAGAAAGGGTCCTGGGTTGCCTGGGGAATCGATGAGCCCAAGCGCGGTCCGTTCCAGACCCACCTGGCGGTGGATGCCGAGCGCTACCCCACCCTGACCGCCGCGCGCGTACCGCTGAGCAAACAGGAAGTGGACATCTTCTACAAGCGCTTCTCCAAGGAAGCGTTCTGGCCGATGCTGCACGTGTTCTGGGAACGCGCGAAATTCCGCGAAGAAGACTGGCAAGTCTTCCTGAAGGTCAACCGCAAGTTCGCCGAGGCCACCGCCGCCGAAGCCGCGCATGGCGCGACCGTGTGGATCCACGACTACAACCTGTGGATGGTGCCGGCCACGCTGCGCGAGCTGCGCCCGGACCTGAAGATCGCCTTTTTCCACCACACCTACTTCCCGTCGGCGGATGTATTCAATGTGGTGCCCTGGCGCCGCGAGATCATCGGCAGCCTGCTCAGCTGCGACTACATCGGCTTCCACATTCCGCGACAGGTGGAGAACTTCGTGGACGTCGTGCGCGGCGCGATGCCGGCCGAGCGTCTGGCCTGGGAAAGCTGCGCCCCGCGTTTCCTCACCTACGGGTGCGCAGTGGGCCTGGACACGATGACCACGCGCCTGCGCGTGGGCGACCGCGAAGTCGCCCTCGGTGCGCACCCGGTCGGCACCGATCTGCGCCGCATCCACAACGTGCTCGCACGCAGCGACGTGCGCAATGACATCTTCAAGCTGCGCCGCGAGATCGGCGCGCGCAAGCTGGTGCTGTCAGTGGAGCGCCTGGATTACACCAAGGGCACGCTGGCCAAGCTGGAGGCGTTCGAGCGGTTGCTGGAGCAGCATCCGGATCGCCAGGGCAAGGTCACCCTGCTGATGATCTGCGTACCGGCCGCACGCGAGATGACCATCTACCGCACGCTGCAGAACCAGATCGAGCAGGCGGTGGGGCGGATCAACGGGCGCTTCTCGCGGCTGGACTGGACCCCGGTGCGGTTCTTCGCCCAGGCATTGCCGTTCGAAGAGGTGGTGGCGCACTACGCCGCCGCACAGGTGATGTGGATCACCCCGCTGCGCGATGGCTTGAACCTGGTGTCCAAGGAGTTCGTGGCCACGCAGGGCATCGAGGGCAGCAACGGCGTGCTGGTGCTCAGCGAATTCGCCGGTGCGGCGGCCGAGCTGAAGGGCGCGGTGCTGACCAATCCGCATGACCCGGCCGATCTCACCGCCGGCCTGTTGCAGGCCTTGTCGATGCCCGACGATGAAGCCACCGGGCGCATGCGCCAGCTGTTTGGCAGCGTGGAGTATTACGACGTGGATCGCTGGGGCCGGGATTTCCTGGATGCGGTGCGCAACAGCCACGCCGAAGGCTGACGCTGTACGGGTAGTGCCGGCCCCAGGACGGGGCCAACCGGAGCGGGCAGGCGGGGGTGCCGGGTTTTAGTGGTGGCGGCCAGACGA
>NZ_JBDJMT010000026.1:0-42175 GCF_039674045.1 Stenotrophomonas sp. TWI602 | reverse complement strand
GCTCCTCGAAGACCCGACATTGCGTGGAGCCGGCCAGCGGCCGGCACTACCTTCTCAGCATCCTGCGTGGAGCCGGCCAGCGGCCGGCACTACCGGGGCCGCGTCTCGCGCAGCGTCCACATCACCGGCAGTACCAGTATCGCGACCACCGCGATCATCGCCCCGGGGGCCGACGACCAGCCGGTATGCCGCACCAGCAGTTCGGCCAGCAAGGGCGTAGCACCGCCAAAGAACGCCGTGGCCATGGTGACGCCCAGTGCCAGCCCGCTGAGCCGCCCTTCGCCGGGGAACTGCTCGGCCGTGGCAGGGGCCGCCACCGCACTCACCCCACCGGCCAGACACGCCAGCACCACCGCCGCCAGACCGATCGCCACGGTGCTGCCGCCGGCCATCACCGAGAACATCGTCAACGGCAGCAGCGCCGACAGCGCGGCCAGCGCGATCAACACGGGGCGGCGCCCGACCCGGTCGGACAACGCGCCTGCCAGCGGCGTCACCACGATCACCGCCACCGCCGCGACCGTGGACAGCCACAACGCCTCCGATTCACTCACCTGCCCCACCGAACCGAGGAATGCGGGCACATAGGTGATGCCGACGTAATAGGTGATCGAGCCCAGTGCGGAGATCGCAAACGTGCGCGCAATCGCGGGCTTGTGGTGCCGCCAGCTATCGCGGATCGGCGACGTCGGCACGGTGCCCTCGGCCTGTTGCCGCTCGAACTCCGGCGATTCGTGCATGGTCGAGCGCGCCAGCAGGATCGCCCCCGCCAGCGCCGCGCCGACGAAGAACGGAATCCGCCAGCCCCAGCCATCCAGCTGCGCGGTGCTCAGCAGCGCGACGGTCAGCGCCGACAACGCCACCGCCAGCAGGGCCCCCACTTCGCTCGCGGCCGACGCCAGTGAGGTGACCAGCCCGCGCCTGCGCACGGGTGCGGTTTCCAGCAGATACGCCACCACGCCGGTGTATTCGCCGCCGACCGAAAAGGCCATCAGGCAGCGCAGCAGCAACAGCAGCACACCAGCGGTCGCGCCAATGCTCTCGAAGGTGGGCAGCAGCGCGGTGGCCAGCATCGCAACCGTCATCAGCAGCATCGAGGCCAGCAGCATGTAGCGCCGCCCGAAACGGTCGCCGAGATGGCCGAAGACCAGTGCCCCCAAGGGACGCATCAGATACGACACGGCAAACCCGGCCAAGGTGGCCAGCAACGCATTCTCGCCGCCACCGAAAAACACGCGCGACAACACCGTGGCCAGATACAGGTAAAGGGTGAAGTCGTACCACTCCACCACGGTGGAGAGGCCGGCGATGACCATCGAGCGCGTCTGCGGGCGCGCCGTGGGCGCGGTAGCGGCCGTGCTCAAGCCTGCATCCTGGAAACACGCAGGCCTTCGCGGCGCGGCAGTGGGCGAGATTGCATCGAGGGACTCCCGGCCGCCTGGGCCGCATCTGGACGGCGACAGCCTACGCCAGTCGATCTGCAGGCCGCGTCACAGGAGAGCGGTCTTGTCGCAACACGCCCTGCCTGTGCTCAGGCCACGGCCGCCGGCCGCACCGCACCCCGCCGATAGCTCAGCAGGCGGCCGTTGCCTGGCGCATTGCCTTCATCTTCGAACAGCCCCAGTTCCTCGGTCACATCGAAGCCCTGCAGGGCCATGCCACGCGAGAACGAGCCCACGTTGCCGCGGCCGGGATCGGTGATCAGCAGCTCGGCATCGGGCTTGGCGTGCCGTAGCATCATCGCCGCGATCTGATGGGCATGCCCTCGTTCGTAGAGGATGTCGCTGCCGATGATCAGGTCGAAGCGCCCCAGCGAACCGTCAGGGACCTCCCAGGGCAGGTCACGGTAGGTCACCGCCGGCAGGTCGTTGAGGCCGGCGTTGTAGGCCAGGAAGGATTCGGCCAGTGGATGGTGGTCGGTCGCCACGACATCCGCGCCGCGATGGGCCAGCACCAGGCTGGACAGTCCCAGCCCGCAGCCCAGCTCCAGGATCCGCTTACCGGTCACGTCGAAGTGGCTCATGGTATCGGCCAGCGCGCGGCCGGCCGGCCAGATCTGACCGAACAGGCTCCACAACGAAGAGTGGATGCCGGCCCGCTGGGCACGTCCGGTGGGATCGGAAAACTGCTGCAGATCGCTGAGCGCGCGGATACGGAAGTCGTGCCCGCCGACCGGGATGGTGAGAATGCGGGTGGTATAGCCCGGCATGTGCGCTCCGTGGGACACGGGAGTCTTCATTCCGCGGGCGGCATGAACGACTCTGAGAAAGGAGCGAAGGCGATCAGGTGTCGATCGCGCAGGACGCGCGTACGTGCGTGTTGCCCCCATCCTACGCCATGGGCGAGGACCTGGCTGAACGCCTCGGGGCGGCCTTGCGTGCGTTCGGCGCGGCGTTGCGCCCGGCAGGCGCGGCGCCGTAGCGCACCTGGCACACCGGGCAGAAGAACGCCCGCCGCCGGGTCGTGCCCGGGTAGGTCTTGCTGATCGGCCCGCCGCAGTGGGGACAGGTGCGCTTGGTATGCACGAGCCAATGCTGGCGCAATACGAACTGCCGCTTCCAGTCCAGGAAATCGAAACTGTACTGCCGCGCCTGTTTGATGATCTCGCCCAACTTGCGTGGCGGAAGCGCACCCACCGTGGATTCGGGATGCACACGCGTGCGGAACAGCACTTCGTTCTTGATGATGTTGCCGACGCCGGCAAAGATCTCCTGGTCCAGCAGCGCGTCGCAGATCAACGTTTCCGGCTGCTGCTTGAGCTTCCTGCGCGCCAGCCTGGGATCCCAGGCCAGGTCCATCACATCCCCGCGCCAGTCGTAGGTGTCCTCCAGCGCGCCGTCGATGTACTTCACCGACGAGGCATAGATGTTGAGCTCGCCGTTGTCGAACTGCAGCGACACCCGCGGTGGCGATGGCTTGCGCTCATCGATGCGATAGCTGCCGAACATCAGCATGTGCACGCGCAGGCTGAAGCCGCGGAACTCGATCAGGAAGTGTTTGCCCCAGCTGCGCAGGGCCACCACCCGCCGCCCCTCCATGCGGGTCAGGTCCAACGTACTGTTGCCGGTGGCCAGGCGCACGGTCTTGCCGCGGAACTTGGCGGCGGCCTCACGCAGGATGACGATGGAGGGACCTTCAGGCATGGGCGGGGTCCTGGAGGGTGGCGGCGCCGAGCAGGTCCTGCAGCCGCGCCGCATTGGCGATGGCGAACCCATGGGCAGTGTTGTCGAAGATTACCCAGCGCGCACCTGCTGTCCGCGCAGCAACCGTCCTGGCCAAATCCCGCAGTGCTGCGTCGTCATAGTCGCTGTAATACATGCGTGGCGCCCCATGCCATCGCCAGTAGCGCCATCTGGCGTCACCGCCCGGCTGGGCAGCCTCGGGAACCCGCGCAGGGTCCGCGCCGACACGCCCGATCGCATGCCGCTGCAGCAGCGCGTCGGCCTGCGGCGTGAACCAGCTGGCATGGCGCGGCTCGCAGACCACGCGCACAGCGGTGCGACGGCGCAGCATGCCGAAGAAGCCGGCCGCCACCCGCGCATCGAAGGCATGACTCGGCGGCAGCTGCAGCAGCAGCCCGCCGAGCGTGCGGCCCAGGCCGGCGGTTTCCTCAAGGAAGCGGTCCACCGCCGGACCGCAACCGCGCAGGGCCGCCTCATGCGAGATGGCCTTGGGCAGCTTCACCGAGAACCGGAACGTGGCCGGCACGCTCGCCGCCCAGCGTTCATACGTGCGCTGCTGGTGCGGCCGATAAAAAGAGGAGTTGATCTCCACCACCGGGAACCGCGTTGCGTAGCGCGCGAGCATGCTCTCGCCCGCGCCGGTCAATGCGGCGTAACGGCTGGGAATCGACCAGCCTGCGCATCCGATCTTGATCGACGGGGCAGGCATCGCTTACAGGCGGATCTCGCCGTCGTCCTCGCCCGACCAGTAGTGGATGCGGGTCGCCTTGACCTGGATCAGCACGATGCCAGGCGTATCCACGCCCTGCTTGAACCACCGCTCCAGGTCCGGGACCCAATGCGCCTGCAGGGTCGCACGGTCGCGGCTGAGCGTGGCATGGCCTTCCACGGCCACGAACAGCGGCGGCTTGCCCAGCAGCGATTTGCTGCCGGTGAAGGACAGCGCCACTTTCGGGTCACGCTCGATCTCGGCCACCATGTCGGCGCTGTCGAAGGCGAAAAAGTAGCTGTCGCCATCGTAGTCGACGTCGCCGTTGTTGCTCATCGGCCGGCCGGCGATCTCGCCGCTGGCGGTGTGGGTCTGCAGCATCGCGAAATCGATGCCGGCCATCTTCTTGGCCAGTTCGGGCAGGGTCAGCGTGGTCATGGAATCTCCGGGGGTCAGGGCTCGTGCGCCCAGCCTCCGCGCAGCCCGGTGACCGAGGCGTGCACAGCCACTGGCGGAAATTTCACACGGTCCGGAACGTGCTCCCATTGGGGAACAACGCCCACAGAGCACGGGTGAGCATCGCCGGATATACCGTCAGGTGATCCTCATCCGGCACCACGCGTGTCTCCAGCTGCAGGCCGGGATACCCGCGCCCGCGCAGGCGGTCGGCAAAGGCCTGGGTATGCGCGACCATGTCGTTGCGGGCGGCGAACGGCGCATCGGAGGCCGGGGTTTCGTGCGCGCCGATCGACAGCAGCACGCGGGCGTCAAGATCCGCATGCGCACTGGCGTAGTCCGCCTCGATCCGCTCGATCACATGCTGATCGAACCACAGCGAAGGACTGGACAGGATGTAGCGCTGGAACATCGCCGGACGCGTCAGCAACACGAAGGCGCCGAACAGACCGCCGTAGGAATGGCCGGCGAACGCCCGCTGCGCTGGATCGGTCCGGTAGCGCGCCTCGACCTGCGGCAGCACGTGCTGCGCCAGGAAATCCCGGTAGTGCGCGGCGCCGCCGTAGGTGATGCCATCGGTGTACTCGTCCCCGGGGCTGCGGGTGGGCCGGCTCGGGGTGTAATCACGCGAGCGGCTCTGCTGCGAGCTCAACCCGTCCTGCGGTGGCAGGCCAATCAGGATGAAGGGCGCCAGATGCGCACCGCCCTGCCCGACCATGTTGCGCACGCTGCGCGCGAGCGGAAAGCTGTACAGCGCATCGGTGACATACAGCACCGGGTAGCGCAGGTGTGTCTCCCGCGCGTAGCCGGCCGGCAGGGACACCCAGATCGGATAATCGCGGCCTACTGGATCGTGCATTGTCCAGGCCTCGGTGTCCGGCAGCACTACCCCGGGCATGGCGCATCCACACACCATCAGCGCGGCCGCAGCGTGATCAGCGTGATCTCGGACGGCACGCCGATACGTGCCGCGAAGCCCGGCCACAGCCCGGCACCGTTGCTGACATACAACGTCATGCCATCCACCTCGTAGCGCCCGGACACAAAGCCGCCATTGGCGCGCTTGACCAGCTGGTCCATGCCGACGATGTGGCCGCCGTGGGTGTGGCCGGAGAGCTGCAGCGCCACGCCCTTCGCGGCATTCGCGCGTGCTTCCACCGGACGATGGTCGAGCAGGATCACCGGCGCCTGCGGGTCCGCCCCGGCCAGTGCGGCCGTCAGGTCCGGCATGGGCAGACCGTAGCGCGCGGCCACTGGATCGGTGACACCGGCGATGGTCAACGTCGCACCGTCACGCTGGACCTGCGTGTGGGTGTTCTCCAGCACCTGCATGCCCTGCCCGCGGAAGGCCTGCATCCACTCGGCGTACTGCGCGTAGTACTCATGATTGCCGGTGATCGCGATGACGCCATCGGGCGCATGCAGCCTGGCCAGCGGCGCAAAGTCGTTGGCGCGGGCGCTGACGCTGCCGTCGATCAGATCCCCGGTGATCACCACCAGATCCGGATGCAGGGCATTGCTCTCGGTGACTACCTTCTCCACCCAGGCACCGGTGAGCAGGCGGCTGGCGTGGATGTCGGTGAGCTGCAGCACGCGGTAGCCGTCGAACGCGGCCGGCAGCCCCTCGATGGCGACCTCGATCTGCCGCGGCTTGGGGACCGCCATGCCCTGCCAGATGCCATAGGCGGACAGCAGCAGCGCCAACGTGCCCGCTGCAGGGCGCAGCCACGCCGCGCGCAGCATCGGCAGCACGCGCCGCGCCCGGACCAGGCGCGCGATCAGCAGCAGCGCATCCAGCACCAACACGAACACCGCACTGATCAGCAGCGTGGTGAACCCGGTCGCAAGCACCGCGATCACCGCTTTGGGAATCTCGGGCGAGGCCATGGTCCCAGCGAACTGGGCCACGATCCGGTGGTGCAGCGCCAGTGCGACCACCAGCAGGCCCAGTACGATCCGCACCGGACGCGACAACCGCAGCGGCCAGATCACGCGCCACACCAGATACAACGCAAGCAAACAGCCGATCACACTCAGCACAGGCACATCCTGGAAACGTGGGGGAATGGGCCGGCCGCATCGCTGCCGCCTCGCCCAGCCCTTTATCGTTGCCGAATCGCGCGGCGTGTTCCAGTGCAGGAGGTCGTGATGATTCAGGCAGAGCGCTGGCTTGCTTTCGCACGCGCTGCAGCGGCAGGGGGCTTCGCTGCACGCTTGCGCGCGATCGCGGCGCGGATCAAGGCCTTGAACGCGGTCGCGTAGATGCCCTCCAGGCTCGCATTGAACAGCCCCTTGGGATCGGGCAGCGCCGCGCCCTTGGCGAAGGTCAGCGTCACGGCCACCTTGTCGGTCTCGCCGGTACACAGGATGCCGCTGTGCTCCCACACGGGCACGCCTCGCCACTTCCAGGTGTCCACCACCGCCGGATCGACCTCGTGGATCAGGCGGCGGATGCGACTGGCTGCGCGCATCGATCTGCCGCGATGCGGACGGCTCGCTGGCTGCCGCAGCGCGCGGGGGCGCACGGGCGTTGGGCTGGCTGCCGGAGGTCAAAGGGAAGCGGACATTAATGCAATGTTATATTATTGCTTTTTAGTTCCCCCTTCCCCTCAGCGAGCGACCGCTGTCCGCTTGCCCTACCCCTGTTCTCACGGCTACTGAAAGGCACAAAGAGATGAAAACCAAGGCAATGGTGTCCGCCGTGCTGGCGACCCTGTGCGCCGGCGAAGCGCGCGCGCAGTCCAGCGATGCGGCGATCACGCTGGGCAGCGTGCATGTGCGCGAAGGCTCCCGCCGTCCCCTCGCTGCGAACCGCGTGCTGACCTCGGTGGATGTGATGGGGGGCGACCAGGTGCATGAGAAGAACGTCTCCAACAGCTGGGAACTGCTTGGCCAGATGCCGGGCATGCAATTGACCGAAACCCGCCAGGGCGCGGAGTCCGGCAAGGCCACCTTCCGCGCGTTCAACGGCGAGGGCTACCTCAACGGCATCAAGATCCTGATCGACGGCATCCCCAGCAACGTCAACAGCGGCAACCAGCGCTTCATCGACATGGTGTTCCCGCTGGACATCGACTACATCGAAGTCGTGCGCGGCACCAACGACCCCCGTTACGGCCTGCACAACATTGGCGGCAACATCAACCTCGGCACCCGCCAAGGCGGCAACTACACCGATGCGCGGCTCACCTACGGCAGCTACAACACCCGCGAAGCGCAGGTCGCGATCGGTCGCGAAGCGAACGGTGTCGCCCAGAACTACTTCCTGGCCTCACAGGCCTCCGATGGCTACCGCGATCATGACCGTTCGAAAAAATACTCGCTCGGCGGCAAGTGGTTCTACAGCGGCGACGAGGACCTGTTCACCATCGGCCTGATCGCACGGGTGTACCACCACGAGGCGGACGAGCCCGGCTTCATGACGGCTGAAGAGTTGGCCACCGACCGCCGCGGATCGGCGCTCAAGAATGCCAACGATCTCGACGACCGCGACATGCGCCATCTCAGCACCCATCTGGACCTGCAGCTGAGCGACACCGTGCATGTCAGCAACACGCTGTACTACAACCGCTACGAGGACGATCGGCAGGTGACCTTCACCCGTTACGTGCCCGGCAACGCGCCGCGCCAGCGCCGCCAGTGGGACGAGAAACAGACGGGCCTGCTCAGCACGCTGACCTGGGCGGCCATGCCTGCGCTGACAGTCGAGGGCGGTCTCAACGCCGAGCACCAGGACAACACGTACCGCCGCCTGCGCTACAACCACGCCGTCCCGACCGACTTTTCGACCCCGGCGCGGGTCCAGAACGATGACCGTTACACCTTGGACAACCTCGGTGCTTACGTGCAGGCCGTGTATCAGCCCACCCCTGCCCTGAAGATCGTGCCGGCCTACCGCGTCGACCGCTTCTCCGGCACCACCCGCCTGCCCGGTGGCATCACCGCCCCGCTGCAGCACTACGGCACGATCGAGCAGCCCAAGCTGAGCGTGGTCTATGCGATCACCCCGGCCTTGAACGTCTATGCCAACTGGGGCAGGACGTTCCAGGTACTGACCGGCTCCACCGCGCCGGCCTACCTCACCGCCGGCCAGGACACGTTCCGGCCCTCGATCAATACCGGCAAGGAGGTGGGCATCAAGTTCACCCCGGCCGTCGGCACCGACGCGCGCATCGCGGTGTGGCGCCAGGATGCAACCGACGAGGTCGCCAACATGCCGGCCACCGGCACCTCGGTCGGCCTGGGCCAGACCCGTCGCGAAGGCATCGACCTGCAGGTCACCGCGCGCCTGGGCGACCGGTGGACGCTGTGGGGCTCGCACGCCATCCAACAGGCCAAGGTGGTCAGCGCCTTCACCACCGACGGTACCTCCCTGGCCGGCAACGAGGTCATCGCCACGCCGCGCTACATCAGCAACATCGGCCTGGACTACCGCGCCAACGATCGTTGGACCTTCGGCCTGCAGGGCCGGATGCAGGGTGACTATTACATTGAAGAGCGCAACACGCAGGGCACGTTCGGCGCCTTCGCGGTGCTTGATGCCAGTGCGTCGTATCAGCTGTCCGAGCGGCTGAGCGTGGATGTACAGGTGAAGAACCTGACCGGCCGCGACTACGCCTATGCGTGGTACGACAACTTCTTCTGGGGCGGCGATGACCAGCCGATGTTCTCGCCCGCACCGGGGCGCTCGGCTTACGTGTCGTTGAACCTGAAGCTGTAGGGCAGCCCTGCCCTCACATCCGCTCGCCGGGCAGGCGGCTGGCCTGCTCCAGCCAGGTACGGAACTGCGCTTCGTCCAGCGGCACGCCTTCCTCGATATGCAGGTAGCGCGTGTCCTGGCTTTTCGAGGCGACTGGCGGAACCGGCTGCAGTAATCGCCCGCGGAAAAAGGCCACCTTGATGTGGAACGTTCGTCGCCATGGTGCCGTTCCCGTGGAAGACCCACCCGCGTTATAGACCGCGGCGGCGCTGGGAGCAACGGAGCGCGCCCGGCGGCCGGTGATTCAGATCCAGCGCTGGTCCAGCAGCTCGCGCTTGATATAGGCATAGAACACGGGCGCCGCGACCAGCCCTGGCAGCCCGAACGCGGCTTCCATCACCAGCATGGCGAGCAGCAGTTCCCACGCACGTGCCTGGATCTCGCCGCCGACGATGCGCGCGTTGAGGAAATACTCCAGCTTGTGGATGACCACCAGGTACAGCAGCGCGACCACGGCCACGTAGAACGACACCGACAGCGCGACGATGGTGATGACCGTGTTGGAGATGATGTTGCCCACCACCGGCAGCAGGCCGGCGAGGAAGGTGATCAGCACCAGCGTCTTGGACAGCGGCAGATGCACGCCGAACAGCGGCAGCACCCCGAGCAGGAAGATGGCGGTGAACAGCGTATTGAGCAGCGAGATCTTCACCTGTGCGAACACGACCTGCCGGAAGGCCGTGGCCATGCGGCTGGTGCGGCCGATCAGCTCCTGCGCCAGCGGCCCCATCTTGGGCAAGGGCAACTCGTCGTAGAGCGCGATCATCGCCCCCAGCACCATGCCGATCAGGATCCGCACGCTGATCTGCACGGCCGAGGTGCCGGCGATGCCGAGCTGCTGGCGGTGCGTCGCCGCCCAGTCGTTCATCGCCGTGCGCAGCGCCTGCAGGTCTTCCGGGATATAGGGCTGCAGCAGGTCCGGCACCTGGTGGCGGGAGGTGTTGAGGATGTCCATCAGGCGCATCAACAGCGCATCCGGGCCACCGGTCTCGTTGCGGAAGAACGAAGCGATGCCGATCGCCGCCAGGGTCAGCGCGCCGATGATCAACGCCGACAGGACGATCACCGAATAGGCCCGTGCGCGCCCGGGCGGCAGCTTGCCTTCGACGGTGGAGGCCAGCAGGTGGGTCAGGTGGAACACCAGCAGACCCGACAGCAGGGTCACCACCAGCCCGAGTTTCAAGGTCAGCCACATGCCCAGCAGCATCAGCACCCAGGCCGCGATGCGGGCGGTGGGCGGCTTGGGCAACGCGGGGATCACTATCGACATGCGGGCGCATCCTGACGGGTGGCCCATGGTAGTGGATGCGGCGCGGGCGCTGCAGTCGAGCCCCGCACCATCAAACTGAAATCCAGCGTCTGCTGAAGCGGTACATCGACACGTTCGATGATGGCAAGCAGCAGATGGACCGCGCGGGCACCGATCTCCCGCATCGGTTGCCGAATGGTCGTCAACGGGGGCGTGAGGTAACGCGACGGTGCCAGGTCGTCGAAGCCGACGACAGACAGACCATCGGGCACGCCGATGCCCAGATCCCGACAGGCCGCCAGCACGCCCAGCGCCATCTGGTCGCTGAAGCAGAAGACCGCGGTCGGCACCGACGCGCGGGCCAGCAGTTTCATCCCGGCCGCATGGCCGGATTCCACCGAGAAGTCACCCGGCACAACGCTCAGGTGACGCAGGCGACCGCGCGCCTTGCCGGCGGCCCGAACCCCTTCCAGCCGTTGCTGGTGCAGAGGATTGTCGCGCGGTCCACCGACCACGGCGATCCGCTCGTGCCCCAGCCCGTACAGGTGTTCCATCACGGCGCGCGCGGCGGCCGCGTTGTCGATGTGGACGCTGGGGATGCCCAGCGCGGGATCGAACTCGCAGCCGTTGACCACCGGCGCGGCACTGCCCTGCTGCTGGACGATGTCACGTGCCGTGGGCGGGAGGCGATGGCCCAGCACGATCAGACCATCGGCCTCGTTGCGCCGGAGCATCTGCGCGTAGCGCTCCTCGCGCTCGGGCAGGTTCTGGGTATCGCCCAGCAGCACGGCGTAGCCAACGGCCTGCGCCGCGTCCTCCGCGCCCTGCAGGATCTGGGCGAAGAACGGGTTGGCGATGTCCGGCACGGTGACCAGGATCTTGCCGCTGCGCTGGGTCTTGAGGGTTCTGGCCACCGTGTTGGGGACATAGCCCAGCGCGGCGGCCGCCTGCTCGATGCGCGCCCGCGTGGCCGGCAGCACTTTCTCCGGTCGGGACAGCGCCCGCGACACCGTGCCGGCCGAGACGCCGACGTGCTTTGCAATGTCGTAGATGGTGGCCATGGGGTTACCTCTTCCTTCCGCTGTGCAGTGCACAACGGGTCTTTCGAATGCCCCTGCTAGGATAATGCAATCGATTGCATCGAGGGCGAATCCTCTTGAAAACGCTCAAGGGTCCAGCGCTGTTCCTGGCGCAGTTCATCGGCGACACACCTCCTTTTGATCGGCTGGACACGCTGGCCGGCTGGGCCGCGGGGCTGGGCTATTCTGGCGTACAAGTGCCGACCAGCGCGCCCCACCTGTTCGATCTGGCCGAGGCGGCGCGCAGCCAGGCCTACTGCGACGACGTCGCCGGCATGCTGGCCGGGCATGGCCTGCAGATCACCGAGCTGTCCACCCACCTGCAGGGGCAGCTGGTTGCCGTCCATCCGGCCTATGACAGCCTGTTCGACGGATTCGCACCACCGGACAAGCGCGGTGATCCCGCGGCCCGCCAGGCCTGGGCGGTGGAGCAGCTGCTGCTGGCCGCCAAGGCCAGCGAGCGCCTGGGGCTGACCGCGCACGCCACGTTCTCCGGCGCGCTGGCCTGGCCCTACTTCTATCCCTGGCCGCAACGCCCGCCCGGACTGGTGGAAGAAGCCTTCGCCGAACTCGGCCGCCGCTGGCGCCCCATCCTCGATGCCTTCGACGCCTGCGGCGTGGACCTGTGCTTCGAGATCCATCCGGGCGAGGACCTGCACGACGGCGCGACCTTCGAGCGCTTCCTCGACGTGGTGGACCACCACCCCCGCGCAAAGATCCTGTACGACCCCAGCCATCTGCTGCTGCAGCAGATGGACTACCTCGGCTTCATCGACCGCTACCACGCGCGCATCGGCATCTTCCACGTCAAGGACGCGGAGTACCACGCCAGTGCGCGCAGTGGCGTGTATGGCGGTTACCAGGACTGGATCGATCGTCCGGGCCGGTTCCGCTCGCTCGGTGATGGGCAGATCGACTTCAAGGCGATCTTCTCGAAATTCGCGCAGTACGACTTCCCCGGCTGGGCAGTGCTGGAGTGGGAGTGCTGCCTGAAACACCCGGAAGACGGCGCGCGCGAAGGGGCCGTCTTCATCCGCGACCACATCATCCGCGTGACCGAGCGCGCCTTCGACGACTTTGCCGACAGCGGCACCGATCCTGGATCACTGCGCCGCATGCTGGGGATCTGAGCCATCACTGCCTGGGAGGGCAAGCCATGACGCACACCATGTCGCGCTTGGGCGCGATGATGTTTCTGCAGTTCTTCATCTGGGGCGCGTGGTTCGTGACCCTGGGAACGTACCTGGTGCAGGGGCCGTTGCAGGCCACTGCGAGCCAGGTCGCGACGGCGTTCCTCAGCCAGTCCATCGGCGCCATCGTCGCGCCGTTCCTGGTTGGCCTGATTGCGGATCGCTACTTCGCAGCGCAGCGCATTCTCGCGGTGCTGCATCTGGCCGGCGCGGCGATGATGTGGCTGGCCTCCACGGCGACGGACTTCAGCACCTTCTCCGTTTATGTCATGGGATACATGCTGCTGTTCATGCCAACGCTGGCGCTGGCCAACAGTGTGGCGATGCGGCACATGCAGTCGCCGGAAAAGCAGTTTCCGCTGGTGCGGGTGGCCGGCAGCATCGGCTGGATCGTGGCCGGCGTGCTGATCGGCTGGCTGGGCTGGGAACAGGCGCATCGGCTCGAGCTGACCTTCCAGATGGCGGCGATGGCGTCGCTGGCCCTGGGCCTGTATGCATTCACCCTGCCGCACACGCCGCCGCTGGCGCAACAGCGCGACGCCGGCCTGGGACAGATCCTGGGGCTGGACTCGCTGCGGCTGCTGAAGTCGCGCGCCTACCTGGTGTTCTTCCTGGCCTCCATCGCCATCTGCATCCCGCTGGCGTTCTACTACAACTTCACCAACCCGTACCTCAACGATCTGGGCGTGCGCGGCGCGGCCGGCCTGCAATCGCTGGGCCAAGTCTCCGAAGTGCTGCTGATGCTTGCCATGCCGTTCCTGTTCGTGCGGCTGGGAGTGAAGACGATGCTGGCGGTGGGCATGGCGGCGTGGGTAGTGCGCTATGCGATGTTCGCCTTCGGCGATGCAGGCAGCGGCTTCTCCCTGCTGGTGATCGGCATCGTGCTGCACGGCATCTGCTACGACTTCTTCTTCGTCACCGGCCAGATCTACACCGATGCGCATGCCGGCCCGGCCGCGCGCAGCAGCGCGCAGGGCTTCATCACCCTGGCCACGTATGGCGTGGGCATGCTGATTGGCACGTTCCTGTCCGGCGCGGTGGTGGAGCACTACACCACGGCGGCGGGCCCGGACTGGCAGAAGATCTGGCTGTTCCCGGCAGGCGTGGCGCTGGTCGTGCTGATCGCCTTCCTGTTGTTGTTCCGCGACCGGCCGGTGGTTGCGGCCGCACCGTCCACTCCCTGAGGACCGCACCCGATGCCCAAGCTTGGAATTGCCATCGTCGGCACCGGCATGATCGGCGCCGTACACCATCGCGCGGCGCTGCTGGCCGGTGCGGAGATCCGGGGCGTGGCCGCCTCGTCACCGCAGCGCGCACGCGACGTGGCGCAGGCGTGGGGCGTGCCGCGTGCCTATCGGGACATCGAGGACGTGGTCGCCGATCCACAGGTGCAGGTGGTGCACGTCTGCACGCCCAACCATCTGCACCGCGGCATGGCGCAGGCGGCGCTGAACGCGGGCAAGCACGTGATCTGCGAGAAACCGCTGGCCACCACGCTGGAGGACGCCCAGGCGCTGGCCGCATTGGCCGCCTCGACCGGGCTGGTTGCCACGGTGCCGTTCGTCTACCGCTACCACCCGGTGGTACGCGAGGCGCGCGCCCGCATCGCGCAGGGCGAACTGGGGCCGCTGCACCTGATCCACGGCAGCTACCTGCAGGACTGGCTGCTGGACCCGGCCAGCAACAACTGGCGCGTGGACCCGGCGCTGGGCGGCGCGTCGCGCGTGTTCGCCGACATCGGCTCGCACTGGTGCGACCTGGTGGAATGGGTCAGTGGCGAGCGCTTCGTCGACGTCAGTGCGGCATTCGCCACCGTGCTCGCCGAGCGCGGCGCCCTCACCGGCCAGAGCTTCACCACGCCGGCGGCGGGCGGCGCGATGCAGGCCGTATCCAGCGAAGATGTGGCCGCGGCGATGTTCAAGACCGGCGCAGGCACGCTGGCGTCATTGACGGTCAGCCAGGTCTCGGCCGGACGCCACAATCGCCTCTGGTTCGAGATCGACGGCGCCCAGGCCAGCGTGGCGTTCAACCAGGAGGACGCCGAACGGCTGTGGATCGGCCGACCCGACCAGCGCGAGGAAACCTTCGTGCGTGGACCGGGTGCCGGCAGTGCCGAACAACGCCGGCTGTCGGTGTTGCCGCCCGGCCATGCGCAGGGCTACGGCCACTGCTTCGAGGCGTTCGTCGCCGACACCTATCACGCCATCGACGGCGAGCGGCCACAGGGCCTGCCCACCTTCGAGGACGGCCTGCGTTCGGCGTTGATCGTCGACCGCGTGATTGCATCGGCCAGGTCACGTGCCTGGACCGCCATCGGTTGAATCCCGGGAGGATGTGTTGATGAAAATCGCTACGCGCAGGACCACCACCCTTGCACTGCTGCTGCTCGTTGCCCTGCCTGCCTTCGCAGGCGACCCCGCCGGTCCGCAGCAGCCCATCGCAGTGCAGATGTACACGCTGCGCGACGCCGGCACGCTCGACCAGCAGTTGAAGATCGTGCATGACGCGGGCGTCGACGCGGTGGAGACAGTGGGTACCCAGAACGTCAGCGCCACCGAACTCAAGCACCTGCTGGACCGCTATTCGATCAAGGCCATTTCCTCCCACGTGCAACTGGCCGATCTGCGCAGCGACCTGGCCGGGGTGGTGGCCTTCAACCGCTCGATCGGAAACACCACCCTGGTGGTGCCGTACCTGGACAAGAAGGATCGGCCGACCGATGCCGCTGGCTGGACCGCACTGGGCCACGAACTGGGCCGGATCGCGGCGCAGGCAAGAACCCAGGGGATGCGATTGGCTTACCACAACCATGACTTCGAGCTGGTCGATTTCAACGGCAAAACCGGCCTGGAACTGCTGTTCGCTGCGGCCGGCCCCGACCTGCAGACCGAGCTGGACCTGGCCTGGGTAGCCCGTGCGGGCCATGACCCGGTGGTGATGCTGGGCAAGTTCCGTGGCCACGTGTTCGCGGTACACGCCAAGGACAACGCCCCCAAAGGCCAGGCCGAAGACGAGGGCGGCTTCGCCGCCGTTGGCCAGGGCGTGCTGGACTGGAACGCGATCCTGCCTGCCGCCGCGGCGGCGGGCGTGCAGTGGTACATCGTCGAGCACGACCAACCGCGTGATCCGGCCAAGGTCATCAAGACGGGCGCGGACTACCTGCGTCAACACCTCACCGCCACGCCGCCCGCCAGCGCATTGCGCTAGCCCGCCAAGGAGCCCCACGTGAACAAGATCCTGACGCTGGTCCTGACGCTGTTCGGCACGGTGCTGGCCCCCACCACAGCGTGGTCCAAGGACGACCCGGCCGCTGGCGCACAACTCTATACCGTGCACTGCACGGCCTGCCACGGCGCGAATCGGGCCGGCATTCCGCCGACGTTCCCCGCACTCACCGATGTCGCCAAGCGGCTGCAGCCGGCGCAGATCAAGGAAAAGATCAGCAAGGGCGGCGGCTTGATGCCGCCCTTTTCCCAGCTGTCGGCACAGGAAATCGACAATCTCGCCAGTTACCTGGCGAAATAGGAGTCCACTACAGCGCCCGCACCCAGATGTTGCGGTAGCTGACGTTGGAATCGTGTTCCTGCAGGTAGATCGGCGCACACCCATGGGGCGCGTACGAGGGCGCGCCGATGTACTCGGTCTTGCCCGCCAGCACGGTGTCGTCCTGCACCAGCACGCCGTTGTGCAGGACCGTGATGCGCGCGGGCGACACAAGCCCGCCGCCGGGTGAGAACCGAGGTGCCTTCCAGAGGATGTCGTAGGCCTGCCACTGCCCCGGTGCGCGCGAGGCGTTCACCAAGGGCATGGCCTGCTTGTAGATGGCGCCGGCCTGGCCGTTGGCATAGGTCGGGTTGTTGTAACTGTCGAGCACCTGCAGCTCGTAGTGTTCCTGCAGGAAGATGCCGCTGTTGCCGCGGTCCTGGCCCTCAAAGCCCTCGGTTTCGACAGGCGTGCGCCACTCGACATGCAGCTGGACGTCGCAGAAGTGCTGCCTGGTGCGGATGCCCTTGCTGCCCGGAACCACCGTCAGTGCGCCATCAGCGACGCGCCAAGGCACGCGCCCGCCCTGCTCCGACTCCCAGGCGGACACATCGTTGCCATCGAACAGCACGATTGCGTCGGAGGGTGCCTTTCCTGGGGGCGTGGCCACGCTCGTTGGCACCGGCGTCCAGACCTCGGTCTTCTTCGGATCGCGTGCAGGGTCGGCACCGGCCTGCCCGAGCGCAGGTGCGGCAACCAGCACGGCGGCGGCGATCAGCACAGGCGTGATCATTCCGTTGCGCTCCATCAGCTGGTCCCCCACGCCGGCGTACCGGGGATATAGGCGAGGTCGCCGTCGTAGCGCCCCGGCACCGCGACGTAGCGCAGCACTTCAGTTGCGCCGACCTTGGAGGTGAAGAAACCGAATATGGTCAGCTGCTTGAGCATCGTGAAGTAATGCGGCATCGCTTCTCCCTCCTCGGCGGTGCCGGTCTCGGTCACCTCGACCGCGTGCTTCCTGGCCTCTGCATCCAGCGCGCGCAGCAGCTCGGTGCGGGCCTGCGGCGCAAGTAAAACGAAGCGGCCGCCCGCGCGTTTGTCGATATCGGCCAGGCCGGCGCGGAACGTCGCCTGCTGCCGGGCGGTGTAGCAGTCGCTGACGAACGTCGCCATGAACGCACCGGCGCCTGCGTCTTTCGCCCCCGGCGTCTTCGTCCGCGGCAGGATGGTCTCGGCGATCTCATCCAGCGTGCCGACATCCGCGTCGGAGAAGCGCGACTTCGCCCCTGCGGCAGGAGCCTGTGCCTGACCGAGTGCGGGCAGACCGATCATGGCCGCACCGGTGGCGGCGACGATCATCTTCAGCAGTTCGCGGCGGTCCATCAGAGATTCCCCGCTTTCAGTTCGCGCACGGCATGGTCGGCAGCGCGTGCCGTCAGCGCCATGTAGGTCAATGAAGGATTCACGCACGCGCTGGAGGTCATGCACGCCCCGTCGGTCACATAGACGTTGGGCGCATCCCAGACCTGGTTGTGCTGGTTCAGCACGGAGGTGCTGCGGTCACGGCCCATGCGCGCAGTCCCCATTTCGTGGATGCCCTTGCCCGGGGCGTAGTCATTGTCATGCATCTCCACGTCCTTGACGCCGGCGGCCTCGAGCATCTCGGCGGCATCGGCGGCCATGTCCTTGCGCATGGCCAGTTCGTTGGCGCGCATGGAGACATCCATCGCCAGCACCGGCAGTCCCCACTTGTCCTTGCGGTCGCTGTCCAGGCGGATCGTGTTGTCGTGGTGCGGCAGCATCTCGCCGAAGCCGGTCATGCCGATGCGCCAGTCACCGGGCACGGTCAGCGCCTCTTTCAGGTCGGCACCGATATTCAGCTCGGCGATCTCGCGCGACCATCCCATGCGGCTGGCACCGCCCTGGTAGCCGAAGCCACGCAGGTAGCGGCGCTTGTCCGCAGCCACGTTGCGGAAGCGGGGAATGTAGAAGCCGCAGGGACGACGGCCGAAGTAGTACTTGTCTTCATACCCTTCGACCCGGCCCGAGGCACCCGCGCCGAAATGATGGTCCATCACGTTGTGGCCCAGTTCGCCGGACGAGGAGCCCAGCCCACCGTCCCAGACATCGGTGGCCGAGTTCATCAGCAGCCAGGTCGAGTTGAAGGACGACGCATTGAGGAAGATGACCTTCGCCGTGTACTCATAGGTCTGCCCCGTCTCGGCATCGATGACCTCCACCCCGCGCGCACGCTTGCGGTCCTTGTCGTAGAGCACTTCCTTGACGATCGAGAATGGCCGCAAGGTCAGGTTGCCCGTCTTCATCGCCGCCGGCAGCGTCGCTGCCTGGGTGGAAAAATAGGCCCCGAAGGGACAGCCGAGGATGCACTTGTTGCGGTACTGGCAGTTGACGCGGCCCTGCTCGGGCATCGGCTGGGTGATGTTGGCGGTGCGCGAGTGGATCATGTGCCGGGTGCCGCCGAAGGCCTTCCTGATCCGCGCGGCCACATCCTTCTCGACGATATTGAGTGGGATCGGCGGCAGGAACTCGCCGTCCGGCAGCACGTCCAGCCCTTCGCGGGTGCCGGCGATGCCGGCGAACTTCTCCACATGGTCGTACCAGGGGGCGATGTCGGCGTAGCGGATCGGCCAGTCGGTGGCGATGCCGTCCTTGAGGTTCGCCTCAAAGTCCAGGTCGGAGAAGCGATAGCTCTGCCGGCCCCACATCAGCGAACGCCCGCCGACGTGATAGCCGCGGAACCAGTCGAAGCGCTTGGTCTCGATGTAGGGCGATTCCTGTTCGTCGGCCCACATGCCCTGGAGGTTCTCGGCCAGCGCGTAGTCGCGCATCAGCACCGGGAAGGCCGCCTTCATCGCCTGGGTTGGCCGGTTGCGGTGCGGGAAGTCCCACGGCTCCTTCATCGCGTTGACGTAGTCCTTCACGTGCTCGATGTTGCGGCCGCGTTCCAGCATCAGCACCTTGAGGCCCTTCTCGGTCAGCTCCTTCGCCGCCCAACCGCCACTGATTCCCGAGCCAACAACGATGGCGTCGTAATGATTGTCTGCCATGGATCTCTCACCTGGTGGATATCGTTTCAGACGTCGCAGAGGCGGATCGCCTCGCGCAGCGAGCCGACGGGATCCGGTGCCGCAGGCATGAATTCCTGCGCCAGATAGCCGTCGAAACCGGTGTCGCGGATCGCGCGACAGATGGCGGGGTAGTTGAGTTCCTGGTGGTCCCCGATCTCGTGCCGGCCCGGCACGCCCGCCGTGTGGTAATGCTTGAAACAGGCGTGATCCCTGCCGATGGTGGCGATGATGTCGCCCTCCATGATCTGCATGTGATAGATGTCGTAGAGCAGGCCGAAGTGGTCCGAGCCGAGACGCTGGCACAACGCCACGCCCCATGTGGAGGTGTCGCACAGGTAGTCGGGATGATCGACCCTGGAGTTCAGCAGCTCCATCACCAGCACCACGCCGCGTTTCTCGGCATGCCCGAGGATGCGCTTGAGGCCCGCCTCGGCGTGGGCCATGCCCTGCTGGGGATCCATGCCATTGCGGTTGCCGGAAAAACAGATGAGGTTGCGGTACCCCGCATCGGCCACCAGATCGATGTGCCGCGTGTAGCGCTCCACCAGGGCGTCGTGGAACCGGGGGTCGGCAAAGCCCTTGGTGAGGCCCAGCTCCGCGCCGTTGCACATCGAGCTGTCCACGCCGTGGGCCTTCAGTGTGGGCCAATCCTCTGGGCCGACCAGATCAATGGCGGCAAAACCAATGTCCTTCACCGTCGTGCAGAGCTGGGCGACCGACAGCTGCGGGAAGGTCCAGCGGGCGACGGCGTGCTTCAGGTTGCCCTTGAGCGGGGCGGCAGCGGCAAACGCCGGCAACACGGCCGCAGCACCCAGCCCAAGGCTGCCGGCGACCGCCATGCGAAGCGCATCGCGCCGCGTGAGCCCCGGCGCCGAGGGCGGTCTGATGGAATGGATGGACATCCGCCTTCCGGCCTCCTGGTATCAAACGCTGTCGAACTGCTGCAATGCAATCGATTGCACCATAGAGGAGGAACGGTTTTTTTTGCAAGACGCGGTGCACGAAAACGCATGCTGCGGGGCACAACGCCGCCCAAACGAGAAAACCCCAGTAAGCACACCGGCTTACTGGGGTTTATTCAAACGCGAACTGACGACTGGAAATCAGAACGGAATATCGTCATCCGCAAAGTCGTCCATCGGCGGCGCGGACTGCTGCGGGGCCTGCTGCTGCGGGCGCTGCTGGCCGTAGCCACCACCACCGCCGCCGCGCTGACCACCGCCACCGCCACCACCACCACCGCCGTACTCCTGGCGCGGGGCCTGCTGGCGCTGCGGACGTTCGCCACCGGCACCACCGCCACCGCCGCCCTCACGGCCGCCGAGCATCTGCATTTCATCGGCGATGATGTCGGTAGAGTACTTCTCCACGCCATCCTGGCCGGTGTACTTGTCGTAACGCAGGCTGCCTTCGACGTAGACCGAGCTGCCCTTGCGCAGGTATTCACCGGCGATCTCGCCGAGCTTGCCGAAGAACACCACGCGGTGCCATTCGGTACGCTCCTGCTGGTTGCCATCCTTGTCCTTGCGGACGCTGGTGGTGGCCAGGCTGATGCGGGTGATCGCCATACCGCCCTGGGTGTACTTCACGTCCGGGTCGTTGCCGAGGTTGCCGACCAGGATGACTTTATTGATGCCGCGCGCCATAGGGTTGCTCTTCCGTTGTCCGAGGGCAGGCCGCAGTCATATCACAGCCCCGGGCGGGGTGCAGATCTGCCGGGCCGCCCTTGGGAAAATTGGGGGGATCCAGATTGCACCATCTTATCATTGCCGCCGTCCCCGACCCTGTCGGAATTCCGCCCGGCAGCGACCGGAAACCTGCTCGAGCCATACGCGGCAAGGGTGACGACCGTTACGCCGACTGCCGCCAGGCCCCGGCCAGCCTGACCGTCCCGGCGACAGGCCCAGCCCTGGTAGCGCATGGCATGATGTCCCTTCACTGCCTCACCCCCTGCTGAAATGACCATCCGCGGCAAAGCCACCTCCCTCGATATCGCCCACCTGGCCGGCGTCTCCCAGCCCACGGTGTCGCGGGCGCTGCGCGGCAGCCCGATGGTCAACGCCGAGACCCGGCAGCGGATCCTGGCCATTGCCCGGGAGCTGAATTACAAGGTCGACAAGAATGCCTCCAGCCTGCGCCTGCGCAATGCCGGCACGGTGGCGCTGCTGTTCTTCGAAGACCCCACCAACGACGACTCGCTGATCAACCCGTTCTTCCACGCCATGCTCGGCTCGATCACCCGGGCCTGCGCGCTGCGCGGCTACGACCTGCTGGTCTCCTTCCAGCAGCTGTCCACCGACTGGCAGGCCGATTACGAGGACAGCAACAAGGCCGACGGCATCATCCTGCTCGGCTACGGCGACTACCACGAGTCGCGCGAGCGCCTGCAGCGGCTGGTCGAGCAAGGCACCCACTTCGTGCGCTGGGGTGCTTCCCTGCCCGATCAGCCCGGTGTCTCGATCGGCAGCGACAATTTCCAGGGCGGCTTCGACATCACCGCGCACCTGCTCGACCAGGGCTGCCGCCGGATCGCCTTCGTCGGCCATGCTTCCAGCCACTATCCCGAGTTCGAGCAGCGCTACCGCGGCCACGTCGAGGCGATGCAGGCACGCGGCCTCACCGCCGAGCCGTCCCTGCAGCACGATGCGATCACCACCGAGCAGTCCGGCTTCGATGCCTGCCAGGCGCTATTGGCGCGCGGCGAACGTATCGATGGGCTGTGCGCGGCCAGCGACCTGATCGCGATCGGTGCGATGCGCGCCCTGCGCGAGCACGGCCTGCGCGTGCCCGAGGACGTGGCGGTCACCGGTTTCGATGACATCCCGCTGGCCGCCTCGGTCTCCCCACCACTGTCCACCGTGCAGCAGGACACCAAGCATGCCGGGCACCTGCTGGTGGAGAAGCTGCTGGCGCTGATCGAGGGCAAGCCGGTGGAGGGCGAGAGCATCGCGGTCAAGCAGGTGCTGCGGGACTCCTCGCTGCGCGGCTGAGCCTGGCTCAGGGCACGCGCTGGAAGGTCAGGGTCTCGAACGTAAGCGACCGTACCTGGCCCTCTCCCACCTGGAAGGTCAGCCAGCTCCCCGAACCGGGGACGAGTTCAACGCGCCCCTGATCCCTCTGTTCGCCTGCACTGGCGACGGCGTCCAGCCGCCCCCAGCGCAGCCGCAGCGCCTGGTCACCTGCCGCGTCGACCCTTACCTCGCCGAGCAGCGGATGGACGTATCGGCCCACGAAATGGTCGCGCGGCAAGGACCGCCGCCAGGGGCGTGACTGGATCGCCTCGCGCTGGCGCGCCACGTTCGCCTGCATCTGGGCCGCCTTTGCCTGCAGCGCCAGGAAGCGGGCGGCGGAGCTCGACGCGATCCCGGGCTCGTGCAACAGCAGGCCATACACGTGATCGGCGATGAGGTTGGTCAGCGGCGCGCCCAGCACGTCCTCGTTGTTGAGCACGACCAGCGCGATGTTCTGGTCCGGCATGAACGACAGATGCGCGTGGAAGCCGGCGAATCCACCGAAGTGGTGCAGCAGTGGGTGGCCCTTGTACGGACCGGTGTACCAGCCCCACGCGTAGCCGTCGCGCGCGAAATCCAGATAGCTCGCGTCCAGCGCGACCTGACGCTGCTGCGAGCGGGTGATTACCTGCCGGGCAAGGGCGGTGTTGCCCTCCCCCGGTAACTGCGCGATCAGGAACCGCGCCAGGTCCGGCGCGGTGGCGACCATGCCGCCGGCCGCCTGCATCGTGTCGTCCGCTTTGCGCAGATACAGCGGCGTGGTCGGCTGCGCACTGGCCAGCGAGTAAGGCGTGGCCATGGGCCAGCCGGCCGCCTCGGCAGTGCTGATCCGGGTACTCGTGTGCCGCATGCCCAACGGATCGAACAGCGTGTGCTGCAGCTGGTCCTGCCACGGCAGGCCGTCGTGCTGGTCCATCCAGATGCTGAGCAGGTTGTAGCCCAGGTTGGTATAGCGGAAGGTGCCGTGCGCCGCGTCCGGATCGCGCCGCGTCGCACCCACCAGCGCCCGCCGCGAGGCGCTGTCGTGCACGCCGCTGAAGGCGGTGGCCCAGACCAGGGCAGTGTTGTCCACGCCGGCCGTGTGCGTGAGCAGATCGCGGACGGTGATCGCCTCGGCCTCCAGGCCATCGAAGCGTGTTTGCGGAAACATCTGCTGGAGTGACATCGCCATGTCGAGCTCGCCGGCGGCCTGCTTGTGCAGGGCGTTCAGCGCGAAGAACGGCTTGGTCGCCGAGGCGATGTAGAAGACAGTGTCAGCCGTGACCGGCGTGCCGGCCCCGATATTCGCCAGGCCGTAGTAGCCTTCATGGATCACCTTGCCGTCCTTCACCACCACGACCGCGGTACCCGAAGGCAGGCCCGTGGCCGCCTTGGTCTGTTCGATGAGGGAGGACAGCGGGGCAAAATCGACAGGCGTGGCAGCGCGCACCGGAGACATCACGGCCACGGCAACGCCGGCACAGAGTGCCAGGATGCGTTTCATTCGAGGTCCTGTTGCAGGGGAGCCGCCGGCGACGCGGGCGGCAGGATGGCGGGCTTACTTCAGGCGGCGATCGAGTACGAAATACACCACGTTGCCCAGCCCTGTCGCACCGAGCAGCAGGGCGATGGCGCCAGGGGTGACCCGGTCGATACCGAGCAGATCGACCAGGCCGAATGCCAGCGCCAGGGTCAGCAACACGCAGCCCCAATGCAGCGCGGCCAGCCGCCGCTTGGTGGTGTCGCCGGCCAGCAGCGAGCGCACCAGCTCTTCCGAACCGCGGGCTTCAACGATCCGGCGGCGGGTGTGGCCATCGACCACGCTCTTGATGGCATACACGATGCCCAGGATCAGGACGACGGGAAGAATCAGGTTGTAATCCATGGTGCGTTCGTTCCGTTGAGGAGGGGCTTATCCACTGAGATACGGCCAGGGCGGAATGGGTTGCACGGAGCACGGTTGCAACCGATGGCGCACTCGACGTATCCCTATGGGGATGCGCACCCCGCCGCCCACCCCTGCCGACTGTCTCGACGCCGACCGGGCACTGGTCGCCGCCATTCTGTCGCGGCAGCCCGGGGCGTTCGAGCAGCTGGTGCGGGAGTATCAAGGGCTGTGCTGGCGCGTGGTCGACCGCATGGTCCGCCACCCCGACGACACCCGCGAGCTGTGCCAGGAAGCCTTCCTGCGCATCCATCAGACGCTGCATCAGTACCGCGGCGAGAGCGCGTTGAAATCCTGGGTGGCGCAGGTCGCCTATTCAATCGCCAAGCGCCACCTGGAACGCCGCCGCATTCCGCTGGTGGAGAACACCATGGGCGAGGACGGCACCGCATTGATCGAACAGATCGGCGATGGCATCGATCTGGAAGCCTTGACCAGCGAGCACGACATCAACGCCCACCTGTACGCTGCGATCGACGGCTTGCCGCCCCTGCAGCGCACCCTGCTCACGCTCTATCACCTGGAGGAGATCTCCATCGCCGAGATCGCCACCCTGACCGAGCTGGCCGAAGGCACCATCAAGAGCCACCTGTTCCGCAGCCGCAAGCGGTTGCGCGAACTGCTCGAATCCCGCATTGGAGTGCCCGCATGAGCAGCGCAGACGATCCCCGCATCGATCCCGAGGAATGGCAGGCCCAGGAGGATGCGCTGCGCGCCGCCCTCAGCGGCCAGCGCGCTGCGCCGGACGCCACCGACTACCTGCGCATCGCCCAGGCGATCGCTTCGGCCCCGCAGAGTGGACCGCCGATGCGCTTCGCCCGTGATGTCACGCTGCGCATTGCCCGGCATGACGCCGGTATCGAACGTTGGGTGTCGCGGGTATTGCTTGCCTTGTTGGCCCTCGCCGTCCTGGCCATCGGGGCGATGTTCGGCCCGGCGTGGTGGGGCGCGATCAAGGAGAGCGCGGGGCCAACGGCATCCGGCTGGCTGCTGGTGGCCGCAGGCTGCGTGGCTGCGTCATGGCTGGCCGCTCGGTGGCGCACACGTGTCCAGAAGCACCCATGACTTACGGCGGATGCGGCCCACCTGAATAGGGCGGATAACCGCGCTATCTCCCAGGGGAAGTGGCCACATGCTTGAGATCCGCGCGCTGTCCAAGACGTACGCCAATGGTGTCCATGCCCTCGCCGGTGTGACGCTCGATGTGCCCCGCGGCATGTTCGGTCTGCTCGGGCCCAACGGCGCCGGCAAGTCCTCGCTGATGCGCACCTTGTCCACGCTGCAGGAGGCCGACAGCGGCTCGGCGACGCTGTCGATTCCCGGTGAGGCGGCCATCGACGTGCTGCGCGACAAGGATGCGGTACGGCGCCGGCTGGGCTACCTCCCGCAGGACTTCGGCGTGTATCCCAAGGTCAGCGCGCTGGACCTGCTCAACCATTTCGCGGTACTCAAGGGCATCACCCAGAAGGGCCAGCGCCGTGAGGTGGTCGAGGCGCTGCTGCAGCAGGTCAACCTGTGGGATGCGCGCAAGCGCAAGCTCGGCACTTACTCCGGCGGCATGCGCCAGCGCTTCGGCATCGCGCAGGCGCTGCTCGGCGATCCGCGCCTGGTGATCGTCGATGAGCCCACCGCTGGCCTGGACCCGGAAGAGCGCAACCGCTTCCTCAACCTGCTCGCGGCGATCGGCGAGAACGTGGCGGTGATCCTGTCCACGCACATCGTCGAAGATGTCACCGACCTCTGCCCGAACATGGCCATCATGAACAAGGGACAGGTGCTGCTGACCGGCAAACCCAGCGATGCGATCGATGCGCTGCAGCACCAGGTCTGGCGCAAGCAGGTCGACGTTGCCGAACTGCCCACGTATGAGACCAACCATGTGGTGCTGTCCACCCGCCTGGTCGGTGGGCGGCCGGTGATCCACGTACACAGCGCGAACGACCCCGGCGACGGCTTCGCAGCCGTGGCTCCCGATCTGGAAGACGTCTATTTCCAGCGACTGCGCCTGCAGTCGCGGACCGCCTGACCGGAGCCGGCCCATGATCGCTGCCTTCTTCCGTTTCGAGCTGCGCGAGCAGCTCCGTTCCCCGCTGCTGTGGCTGCTGGCGGGCCTGTTCGCCTTGATGGCCTTCGGTGCCGCGTCGTCCGACGCGATACAGATCGGCGGTGGCACCGGCAACGTGCACAGCAATGCACCGACCGTCATCGCTTCGATGCTGGGCATCTTCACTCTGCTCGGCATGCTGGTCTCCACGCTGTTCGTCAGCAATGCGCTGCTGCGCGACTTCGATCTCGGCACCGCCGAATTGATCTTCGCCAGCCCGATCAAACGCCGCGATTACCTGGCCGGACGCATCGGCGCCGCGCTGGTCAGCGGGCTGCTGGTGTACGTGATCATTGCCGCCGGCATGGCGCTGGGGCCGTTCATGCCCTGGGTCGATCCGGCCCGTATGGGCCCGGTCTCGCTGTACAGCTATGTCTGGGCATTCGGCGTCATCGTGATTCCGAACCTGATCTTCACCACGGCCCTGCTGGCCTTGCTGGCGGCCACCACCCGCTCGATCCTGTGGGTCTACATCGGCGTGATCGCCTACTTCGTGCTGTACGGCGTCAGCGCGGCCCTGCTCCGCGACATCGACAACACCTGGATTGCGGTGCTGAGCGAGCCGCTCGGCCTGCGCGCGTTGTCGCGGACCATCCGTTACTGGTCGGTGGCCGAACGCAACTCCGGCTTGCCTGCCGTCGCCGGTCAGCTGCTGGCCAACCGTGCGCTATGGCTGGGTGTGGCGGCAGTGCTGTTCGCTGCGACGTTTGCCTTGTTCCGCACCGAGCGCAGCGGCAGTGCCGGTCGTCGCTGGGGCCGTAAAGCCGCCGCGGCAACGAGCACCCCGTCGCTGCGCCCGGCCCAGGTCACGGTGCCACGCGTGGTGCCCGGCAGCGGTGTCGGCACCGCCTGGCGCCAGTTCCTGCATCAGGTTCGCTTTGATACGGCTGGCGTGGTGCGCAGCGTGCCCTTCCTGGTACTGCTGGTGCTGGGGCTGTGCAACTTCCTGCCCGGCGCCCTGTTCCGCCAGACGATGTATGGCACGCCGATCTGGCCGGTCACCTCGGAAATGCTGACCGCGCTGCAAGGCACCTACAGCTGGCTGCTGATCATCATCGTGCTGTTCTTCGCCGGCGAGCTGGTCTGGAAGGAACGCACCGCCCGCATCAGTGACGTCACCGATGCGATGCCGGTGCCCAACTGGGTGCCGTTGCTGGCCAAGTTCGCCACGCTGGTGGCGGTGATCGCCTGCTTCCAGGCCATCGGCGCGCTGGCCGCGATCGGCGTGCAGCTGGCCAAGGGCTACACCCACATCGAGCCGCTGGTGTATCTCAAGATGCTCGCGCTGGATTCGGTGGTCTATCTGCTGATGGGTGGGCTGGCGCTGGTGCTGCAGGTGCTGACCAACAACAAGTTCGTCGGCTACGCACTGCTGATCGTGGTGATGATCGGGCAGGCGGTGCTGGGCATGCTCGACTACACGCAGAACCTGTACAACTTCGGCAGCTGGCCGATCGCGCCGTACTCGGACATGAACGGCTACGGTCACTTCCTGCCGGGGCAACTGGCGTTCCAAGGGTATTGGGCGCTGTTCCTGTTGGCCCTGTTGTGCGTCGCCTCGGCCTTCTGGGTACGCGGCGTCGGCAATGGTGCGCGGCAGCGGCTGGTGCTGGCCGGGCGCCGCCTGCGCGGCCCGACTGGACTCGGTGCAGTGGTGGCCACGTTGGCCTTCATCGGGGTGGGTGGCTGGCTGTACTGGAGCACCAACATCCGCAACGAGTTCCGCTCGCCCGATCAGCAGCTGGACCTGCAGGCCCGCTACGAACGCGATCTGTCGCGCTACCGTGATGTGCCGCAGCCACGCATCGTGGCGGTGGACAACCGGATCGACCTGTCGCCGGAAACCCAGTCGATGGTCGTCGATGCTTACTGGACGGTGCGCAATACCCATGCCGCGCCCATCGATCAGATCCATGTGTCGATGGACGATGACAGGCAGTTGACCCTGGTCGACCTGGGGGGCGAAACGTTGTCCATGCACGACGCTGATCTGGGCTATCGCATCTACCGGCTGGCCAAGCCGCTGCAGCCCGGTGAGGAACGCCGTATCCACTTCCGCATCAACCAGCATCCGGACGGCATCACCGCGCATCAGGCACCGACCAACCTGGTCGACAACGGCAGCTTCTTCAACAGCAGCGATCTGCCGTCGTTCGGCTACAACCAGCGCGTACAGATCACCGACCGCAACGAGCGCCGCAAGCGCGGCCTTGGCGAGCCGACCCGCATGCCCAAGTTGGAGGACCAGGCCGCACGCGCCAACAACTACGTCAGCGACGATGCCGACTGGCTGGACTTCCGCAGCACCATCTGCACCGCGCCGGACCAGGTTGCGCTGGCACCGGGATACCTGGTGCGGGAGACGACCGTGAACGGCCGCCGCTGCTTCAGCTATGCCATGGACCGGCCGATGCTGAACTTCTACGCCTACCTGTCTGCCCGCTGGGAAGTGAAACGCGCGACCTACAAGGGCATTCCGGTCGAGATCTACTACGACCCCCAGCACGGCTACAACGTGGACCGCATGATCGATGCGGTGCAGAAGTCGCTGGCGTATTACGAAGCCAACTTCACGCCCTACCAGCACCGTCAGGTGCGCATCATCGAATTCCCGGGCTACCAGAGCTTCGCGCAGTCCTTCGCCAACACGATCCCCTACTCCGAATCGATTGGTTTCATCGCCGACCTGCGCGATCCGGACAAGGTGGACTACGTGTTCTATGTCACCGCCCATGAGATCGCACACCAGTGGTGGGCGCACCAGGTGATCGGTGCCAACGTACAGGGCGCCACGATGCTGTCCGAGTCGCTGTCGCAGTACTCGGCGCTGATGGTGATGGAGAAGGAGTACGGCCGACAGCACATGCGCCAGTTCCTCAAGAACGAGCTGGACGGGTACCTGTCCGGGCGTGGTGGCGAAGGCGTAGAAGAACTGCCGCTGGCACGGGTGGAGAACCAGCAGTACATCCACTACCGCAAGGGCTCGCTGGCGTTCTACCGGCTGCGTGAGGAGATCGGCGAAGCCGCCCTCAATCGCGCCCTCAAGCGCTATCTGCAGGACAAGGCCTTCCAGCAGCCGCCCTACACCACCTCCACCGAACTGCTCGCCTACATCCGCGCCGAGACCCCGGCCGACCGTCAGCAGCTGGTGACGGACCTGTTCGAGAAGATCAGCTTCTACGACAACCGTGTCCTCACCGCGAGCGTGCAGAAGCGTGCCGATGGAAAGTACGACGTCACCTTGAAGCTGCACGCCGAGAAGCGCTATGCCGACGGTGGCGGCAAGGAGACCACCGGTACGATGGACGACTGGATCGAGGTGGGCGTGTTCGCCAATGCGCCGTCGGGCAAGGAGCGCGATCAGAAGGTGCTGTACCTGCAGCGCCACCACGTCACCGAGGCCAATCCCTCCATCACGGTGACGGTGGAGGGCAAGCCGGATGAGGCGGGCTTTGATCCGTACAACAAACTGATCGATCGGGTGTCGTCGGATAACCGGCGGAAGGTGACGCTGCAGTAAAACGCAGCGTCAGCGCGGGGCGTCAGCGAAGTCCTTGAGGATTTCGCCGACGCCGGACGGCGAGATTTCAAAGCCCAGCGAGGTGCCCGGATTGATCACCACGCCGTAGCCGCCGGGGACGCGCTTGAGCACCTCCAGCATCAGCATGCGGATGGTATGCGGGGCCTGCTGACTGTGGAAACCGACGCGGCTCATATCGGTGAACACGGACACGTGCAGCACGCCCTGCTTGTCGAACAGCAGCGGATCGAAACCGCTGCCATCCGGCGTCACCAGGCTGCCGGTGAGCAACACCACCTCGGAGGCGACGAAGGCCTTCATGAACAGGCCGATCGGCAGCTGACCGTCCATCGCGGTCTTGAGCAGCGTTTCGATCGGGGTCTGGGGCGCAGCGTCGTTCATGGAATGCGGGGGTGTGGGTGGGGGCCGCTAGTGTACCGCCGGGCGTGTCGGGAGCCGGCCAGCGGCCGGCACTACAGGCTGGCCGGATCGCCGATCAGGTAGAGATGGAACCGCGGGTCATCGTCGGCCAGCGCGACGTGGGGCAGACCAAGACGCGGCAGGGTCCGCAGCCAGTGGGCATGCGCAGCCACGTCGCCGCGGAACACTGCGAGCAGCCATTGCCCCTCGCCGGGACGCACCAGTGCGTTGACCACATACGCGGCCAACCCTTGCCGCCGGTACTTGGGCAGCACGAAGAGGTCGGCCAGTTCAGGATAGTGGTGGCCGTCCCGTTCCACCCGGTCCACCAGCACGAAGCCGGCGAGCGCCTCGTCGACGAACAACAACCGCGCCCACTGCGGGGCGTTGCGCAGGGAGGCCTCGACATCGCTCCGATCACAGTCGAACAGGCCGTCGGAGCGTACTTCTTCTCCGCTCCAGGCCGACGCCTCGAAGTAGTAGAACTGCATCAGATGGAACAGGCGTTCGGCGTCGTCGGGCGTTGCGGGGCGCAGGGACAGGCGTGACATGGAAAGCGTACTCGGAAGGACCGCAGTGCGCGATCGCGAGCCCGATTGTAGTGCCCGGCCCACCGCGAACGGCAGACCGGGCATTCCCCGGCTACTTCGCCAGGCGTTTCGTGCGGGCCTGCTGGTCCTCCATCGCCGCCTTCAACTGTTGCTGTAGCGCTGTCTGGTCGACCTGCGCATCCAGCACGAACACGCGCACGCCATGCGCAGGCACCTCGGCCTTCAGTGCGCCGGTGACCGTCTGGCTGGCGCCACCCAGCGCGTCGCGCCAGGTCCCGGCCTGCAGATAGCGGCGCACCTCGACGGTGCGGGCGGTGTCGCCCTTGTTGAGCAGGACCAGGGCGGTCTGTGCGGTATCGCCCTGCTGCAGCACGCGGAAGAACACCGCTTCATCGCCCTGCAGCCGCTCGTTGACCTGCAGACCACGCTGCAGTGCGGGTGTGGCCTCACGCAGCTTGGCGATGCGCTGCAGCCGCGCATAGATCGGGCTGTTCGGCGCGTTGTTGACGCGCTGCTGGCCGAAGTAGGCGCGGTTGCCGGCATGCTCGGCACGGCTGCGCATGAAGCCGGTTTCCGAGCCGTAATAGATCACCGGAATGCCGCGCGCGGTGAACAACCAGTTGTGGGCGTCGATGAACCCTGCATCGCTGGCATCCAGCCGGGCCATGTCGTGGTTGTCGTAGAAACTCATCAGCTCATACGGATTGGCGTACGGCCCATCCAGCAGGTGAAGCGGCTCGGCCAGGGTCTCAAAGCCTTTCTGCTCCCTGCCGAACACGGACGACAGGGCGCCGCGCAGCGGGAAGTCGAGCACGCTGACGTTCGCGTTGGCCGGCCAGGTGTGCTCGGCGATCTTGCTGGCGTCGTAGTCGAACGCTTCGCCGAACATGAACATGCCGGGATGCTCGGCCCGGATGCGGTTGACGAAGGCATGCCACCACGGGTGTGGCAGCCAGCCGATGGTGTCGATGCGCAGCGCATCCACGCCCTGCGCGGTCCACTGCAGGTAAGCGCCGACCAGATAGTCCATCACCGCCGGGTTGTGCTCGTTGAAGTCGGACAGCTCGGCCAGGTTGCCGTCGAAGATCGAGCCGTCCTTGCCGTCGACCGGGCCAATGTTGTTGTAGAACGCATGCAGCGGGTTATGGAGCGGGTCCAGCTGCTGCGGCGGGAGGTTCTGATGGTCGGCGATCAAGCGGCCGTCCTTGTCGAAGATCTGCCCGAACTGCGGCTGCGCCACCGGCATCGTCCACGCGGGCGAGCCATGGTTGCCGACGATATCCAGCACTACCTTCAGGTCGGCGGCATGCAGGCCGCGGGTGAACGCGGCAAAGTCCAGGTCCTTGCTCGGCAGATGCTCGTCGAGCGTGTAGAAGTTGACGCCCCAGTAGCCGTGGTAGCCGGTCTTGCCACGGTCGGTCAGCGTGCTGGTGCAGCTGATCGGCTTGCTGCCAGTGAAGGCCTGGTCCGGGTTGTCGATGATCGGGGTGATCCACACTGCGCCGAAGCCCAGTTTGCGGATGTACGCGGCATTGTCGAGCACGCCCTTGAAGTCGCCGCCGAGGTAGCCGATGTTGCCATCGACCTTGTCCGGGCAGGGCACCGGGATATCGAAGGTGGGATGCGCCCCGCCCTGGTCGCGGTGGTCGTTGGACGGATCGCCATTGACGAAGCGGTCGGTGACCACGAAGTAGACCGCCTGGCTGGCGAACGGCTCGCGCGTGCCGACATAGTCCGGGCGTTCGATGGCCAGGGCGGGGCTGGCGGACAGCGCGAATGACAGGGCCAGCGACAACGACGAATACCGGGGCATCAGACAACCTCCTGTTGGGATGGCACATACAGCACGCATAGACCGGCCAGCAGCAGGCTGCCACCCCCGAGTGCGAGCACGTGCATCGGATCGCCGCCCAGCCAGGTGCGCAGCAGGAAGCCAAGCGCACTGGCCGCGACCAGCTGCGGGATCACGATGAAGAAATTGAACAGGCCCATGTAGATGCCCATCTTGGCCGCCGGCACGCTGTCGGACAGCAGTGCATACGGCAACGAGAGGATCGACGCCCAGGCGAAACCGACGCCGACCATCGACAGCAGCAGCCAGTGCGGATCACGGATGAACAGCATCGAGATCAACCCCAGCCCGCCCAGCCACAGGTTGACCAGGTGGCTCCAGCGCAGCCCCAGTGAGCGCACCATCAGCGGGATCAGCAGCGCGGCCAATGCCGCGAAGCCGTTGTAGGCACCGAACAGTACGCCGACCCAGTTGGCGCCCTCGTTGTAGGCGGCAGAGCCGGTATCGGTGGAACCAAAATGGGTGCCGGCGACGGCGGCGGTGGCGTAGATCCACATCGCGAACAGCGCGAACCACGAGAAGAACTGCACCCAGGCCAGGCGACGCATGGTGCGCGGCATCGCACGCAGGTCGTCGACGATGGTGGCCAGCATGTTCGCCCCCGGCACGCAGCGCGCCACACCCAGCAGCACGCCATAGGCGATGCACAGGCCAGCCAGCACATACAGCATGCGGTCACCCTGCCGCGCCGCGATGGCGGCGGCCAGCACGATGCCCACCGCCACCCAGCCGCCGATCTGTGCCCGCGGCGGCGGTCCAGCCACACGTGCACTCTGGTGCACGGCGGACGGCTCGGCATCATCGAAGCTGGCCAGCTCGGCCGGCGAGTATTCCCGGGTGCTGACCACGGTCCAGGTGATCGCCGCGAGCAGCACCGCCGCCCCGAAGTAGAACGCGTAGCGCACGGTATCGGGCACCTGCCCTGCGGCCGCCGTGTTGGCCACGCCGAGGTGGGCCAGGATGAAAGGCAGGAAGCTGGCGACGATCGCACCGATGCCGATGAAGAAGCTCTGCATCGCAAAGCCGGTCGGCCGTTGCCGGGGGGCCAGCTGATCCCCGACGAACGCGCGGAACGGCTCCATCGATACGTTGATCGAGGCATCCAGCACCCACAGCGTGCCGGCCGCAATCCACAACGTCGGCGAATTCGGCATCACCAGCAGAGCCAGCGTGGTCAGTACCGCACCTATCATGAAGAACGGGCGGCGGCGGCCCCAGCGCGTCCAGGTGCGGTCGGACAGGTAGCCGATCACCGGCTGCACCAGCAGGCCGGTCAGCGGCGCGGCGATCCACAGCCCAGGCACCGCATCCATCGGGGCGCCAAGGGTCTCGAAGATGCGGCTGGCATTGGCGTTCTGCAGGGCAAAGCCGAACTGGATGCCGAGGAAGCCGAAGCACATGTTCCAGATCTGCCAGAACGACAGCGTCGGTTTGGGCGAACGGCTCATGGGCGCGGCTCCGGCGAGGCTGCGACCGGCATCAGGGTCAGCGCGGACACGCGGGCCTGATTGAGCACGCCCTCACTGCCGCCCTTGCCGCCGTTGTACTGCGCGAAGTGGGTCAACGCACTCATGTTGAAGCCCTCGTCCAACGTGACGCGGCAGGCGCGTGCCGGCAGCTCGAATTCAACCGCCGTGGAGCCCTGTTCGCCCACGCTGTGCGGCATCACGATGGGGCGGCGCTGCTCCGGTTGACCCTCGCATTGCAGCACCAGCGTCTTCACCGCTGCAGTCACGCCGGTGTTGATCGGGCCGTTGGGGTTGTCGTAGCGCAGGCGTGCACGCCAGCGGCCGGCGGTCGGTGCGATCCACTGCCAGTGCGTGTCGCCGGCCAGCACCTGCTGCGGGCCGATGCAGGTCATCGGGCTGTGCAGCGATTCCAGCGCGCCCTCCCGGCGGGTCAGGCTCAGGCAGTGACTGGCACCGTCCCGGGCAATCGTGGCGACACCCCGTGTGGGCGCCAGCGTCTGGCCGTCGCGCCACAGCACGTGCCCGGCAGGCACCGTGATCTGCCAGCCCGCCGTCGTTTCGCGCGGCACCGGGGTGGCCGGGGTGGCCGGGGCGAACACCGCCGAGGGACGCAGGATGGCCGGTGATGGCGTCGCCCCCGTCGCATGCAACGGCACCAGCTGCACTGTGGTGGTGCTGCCGTCGCGCTGGATATCACCCGCCACCAGCAGCTCGCCGGCAAGCTGCTTCGGTCGCACCAGTACATACCGCTGTTTGCCATCGTCCAGGCGGATGCGGTCATGCGCACCGAACAGCGTCGGCACCAGCGACACCGGCAGCTTCGGCGCGATGCGGCCATCGTCTTCCACGCCGAACACCCCTTCCAGCACCATCGAGAGGTACCCGGCCACCGACCACAGCTGCCGCGGCGAATTGACTACCGGGCCGCTGAGGGCGCCTTCATCGACATGCACGGCCAGCGTGCGCATCTCGTAGTTCTCCATGTTGGAACCGGCCAGCGCGGTGCCGCGCATCAGCGATTCGATCTCCATGGCAATGCGCGGGGCATCGTCCAACCGGCGCGCTGCCCGCAGCGAGTACGCGCTGACGAAGGGCCAGATGCCGCGGTTGTGGTAGATCGGCTGCTGCGCTTCCTGCGGCCAGACCACCGGGCTGCCACCGGCCACGGCCGGGTAATTCGCCAGCGCGCGGCGTGCGCGATCGGCCGGAAACACATCGGCCAGCACGCCCAGCGAGAGCGCGAGCAGGTCGTACTTGGCGTACGGCACCGGGTGGGCCGCCTCGCCGATGTAGCTCATGTACTGGCCAGCCTCCTCGCGCCAGAAGCGTGCGTCGATCTGGCGGGCCAGCGCATCGGCCCATTCGCCATACGTGGTGGCGCGCGCGTCGCCGCGCTGGCGTGCCAGCTGCTCGGCCAGTCGCAGCGCCTGGTAATGCAGCACGTTGGTGGAGAGCGCGAAGGACTCGCCGATGAAGCGCACATCCTCGCGGGTCCAGTCCGGATAGGTCTGCTCGCGCCAATCCAGGAACGAAGTCTCGCCGCGATACAGGCCGATCCGCGCCTCGAACACCGCCTCGCGATCCTGTGCCAGGGTGGCCTGCAGTGCCTGCCAGACCTGCTCGGCAAAGGCCGCGTCATCCAGCAGCCCACGTGCGGCCAGGAACCACACCACGCGGTCGCTGCTGATCGGCCAGCTGCCACCGGAGCCGGTGTCCTGCGCCACGAACAGACCGGGCGTATGCCCATCGCGTGCGGTGGACAGCTTGAACCGCAGCGACTGGCGCGTGCGTACGGGATCCAGACGCGACAGCGCCAGATCGGCGGCGAAGCTCACATCGCGGGTCCACACATAGGGCCAGCGCTCGCCGGTCTGGAAGCATTCGCAGTCCACGGGCTTACCGTGATTGAAGGCCGGGTCGCGGATCGCATCCACGCGGTCGGCATCCATCTCCTGCTGGGCCAGCCCGAACAGCGCATCGAACAGCACACTGCCGGTCTCGCTGCGCATCGGCTGCGCGTTGACGCGCACCTCGCCCTGCGGTGCGTGCAGACGGTAGCCACCTTCAGCGGCGGTCTCGGCACGCGCATGGCGGCCATCGAAGTCCAGGTCGGCCGCACGTGCGGTGGACCCCATCGCTGCCCCGAGGGCAACGGTCAGGCAGATCATCTTCAGCATCGAAGTGGCGAACCGGCTCGCGCCTGTTGCCTCCCTCCCCTTTGCTCGCGTTGTAGGTCCGCACCGCCTCGCGGCAATGCGCTCGCGGCCCCCTCCCAGGGTGCCTTGGGCCCATGGTAGACGGCACGCCGCAGCCTGCATCGAGCTGCATACGTATTCATGGCCAGGGCGGTCGGCAATCGTGACCGCATCGCTATAGTCCGGGGGTGTTTTCGGCCGCCTTGGGAGGGGAAATGCCGTCACTGTCGCATCCAACAAACGGGCCTTTCGCACGTTGTCGCCGGCCCCTGCTCGGCTGGATCCTCTGCGCATTCAGCGCCACCGTCTCGGCGGAACCGGTCACTGTCGCCAACGTCGAGTCGCCCGGCAAGGTCCTGCGCGTGTCGCTGCAACTGGACGGCGGCAACCCCAGCTATCGGGTTGAACGTTTCGGCGAGGCCGTGGTGGACAGCTCCAAGCTCGGCTTCCAGCTGCGCGATGGCCGCCTGGACCGGGATCTCGCCGTGGTGGGCCAGCAGTCGCGCAGCGTCGATGAAACCTGGGAACAGCCCTGGGGCGAGCGCCGGCTGACCCGCAATCACTTCAACGAAGTCGTCGTGCAGCTGGCCGAACGCAGCGGCGCCAAGCGCCGCATCGATGTGGTGTTCCGGGTCTATGACGACGGCCTCGGCTTTCGCTACCACTTCCCCGAGCAGCCGGGCATGCGCGAGGCGATCATCGACGATGAGCTGACCGAGTTCGCGATCGCGCCGACCTCCACCGCCTGGTGGATTCCGGCCGGTGAGCCGATTCACTACGAATATCTCTACCAGCGCACGCCGCTGGATCAGGTGCCGCTGGCACATACGCCGATGACGCTGCGCAGCCGCGATGGCCTGCATGTCGCCATCCACGAAGCCGCGCTGGTGGACTACGCCGGCATGTGGCTGCGCCGCACCGACGGCCAACGCCTGCGCGCGCAGCTGTCGCCCTCGGCCGAGGGCTGGAAAGTGCGGCGGAACCTGCCCTTCGACACCCCCTGGCGCACGCTGCAGATCAGCGACACCGCCGGCGGGCTGGTCGAATCCAGCCTGATCCTCAACCTCAACGAACCCAATGTGCTGGGCGACGTCAGCTGGGTAAAGCCTTCCAAGTACCTGGGCGTGTGGTGGTCGATGCATCTGGATGAGGAGAGCTGGGCCACCGGCCCGCGGCACGCCGCGACCACCGCCAAGACCCGACGCGTGATCGACTTCGCCGCCCGGCATGGCTTCCGTGGCGTACTGGTGGAAGGCTGGAATCCCGGCTGGAACGGTGAATGGGTCGGCAATGGTTATGCCTTCGATTTCACCCGGCCCACCGCGGACTTCGATATCGAGGCACTGTCGGCTTACGGCGCGAAGAAGGGCGTACACCTGATCGGCCACCATGAAACCGGCTGCGCGATCGAACACTACGAAGATCAGCTGGGCGCGGCGTTGGATCTGTATGCGCGGCTGGGCGTGGATGCATTCAAGAGCGGCTATGTCTGCGATGACGGCCAGGTCGACCGTCGCAACCCGGCCGGTGGGCCGCTGTGGCGCGAGTGGCACGACGGCCAGTTCATGGCCCGCCATCACCTCAAGGTGGTGCAGGAAGCAGCCAAGCGGCATATCGCGGTGAATCCGCACGAGCCGATCAAGGACACCGGCCTGCGCCGCACCTACCCGAACTGGATCACCCGCGAAGGCGCGCGTGGCATGGAGTACAACGCCTGGGGCCAACCGCCGAACCCGCCCGAGCACGAGGTCAACCTGGTGTTCACCCGGATGCTGTCCGGGCCAATGGATTACACCCCCGGCATCCTGAGTCTGAAGGGCCGCGGCGGTCAGGCGATCCCCAGCACGCTGGCCCGGCAGCTCGCGCTGTACGTGACGATCTACAGCCCAATCCAGATGGCGGCCGACCTGCCCGAGCACTACGAGCAGCACCGCGAAGCCTTCCGCTTCATCGAGGACGTCGCGGTGGACTGGGACGACAGCCGCGTGCTCAACGGCGAGGTGGGCGACTACGTCACCATCGTGCGCAAGGACCGCCACAGCCGCGACTGGTTCCTGGGCAGCATCACCGATGAACACGGCCGCGTGCTCCCGGTCTCGCTGGGCTTCCTGGCGCCGGGTGTGCGCTACCGCGCGGAGATCTACCGCGATGGCGACGGCGCGGATTTCCGCCGCAATCCCTTCGCCTTCGTGCGCGAAACGCGCGAGGTCACCAGCGCCGATGCGCTGACGCTGGTGCTTGCACCGGGCGGCGGCCAGGCGATCCGCTTTACCCCGTTGTAAGTCGCTCAGCCAGCGCCGCGTGCGTGGATGCGGCGTGCCGACCGACGGTCGGCGCCTACCGGGCGCGTGTACGCCGGTGCGGCTGCAATAACGCACCTGTAATCGCTTCCAACGCTGCAAACGTCATTGAATACGTATGCAGGGTGATTCCCACAGCCGATGCGCTGCCTACCATAGCCACGCAGTCAACGGCCACCGCGCCATGACGCTCCCGGGTCCTCCGGGCAACCAAAAAATCGATTGGCAACATTGCCTGGGAGGGGAAAATGTTGAACCGCAAGCGCAGCGCGCTGAGTCTCGCGCTGGCCGTCGCCCTGACGCCGTTGATGGCGTCGGCGCAGACCGCCGAACCCAGTACCACCACTGCACGGACCGGCACCGCGGCGACCAATCTGGACACCGTCCAGGTCACCGGCATCCGCCGCGGCATCGAGAACGCGATCGCGATCAAGCAGGACGCGACCTCGGTGGTCGAAGCGATTTCGGCCGAGGACATCGGCAAGCTGCCCGACGTGAGCATCGCCGAATCGCTGGGCCGCCTGCCCGGTCTGGCCGCCCAGCGGGTGGCCGGGCGTGCCCAGGTGATCAGCGTGCGCGGCCTGTCGCCCGACTTTGCCACCACGCTGCTCAATGGACGCGAAGTGGTCAGCACCGGTGACAACCGCAGCGTCGAGTTCGATCAGTACCCCTCGGAGCTGGTCAACGGCGTGACCGTGTACAAGACCCCGGACGCCGCCCTGGTCGGCCAGGGCCTGTCGGGCACCATCGACATGCAGACCGTGCGCCCGCTGAGCTTCGCCGAGCGCGTGATCGCGATCAGCGGCCGCTACCAGAAGAGCTCGCTGGGCAAGGCCGCCAATGTCGATCCGTACGGCAACCGTTTCAGCGCCAGCTACATCGACCAGTTCCTCGACAACACCTTGGGCATCTCGATCGGCTACGCGCACAGCGACATGCCCATCCAGGAGAACCAGGTCGGGCTGTACGAACCGTGGACCACCGAGCAGACCGACCAGGGCAATCGCCCCGGCCTGGCCCCGGGCACGGTGTTCTCCGACGGCATCAAGGCGCTGCGCCGCACCGGTAACAACGAGCGCGACGGCGTGATGGCCACCGTCCAGTTCCGCCCGTCGAACGTGTGGACCAGCACCCTGGATGCGTTCCACACCGAAGCCGAGCAGATCGATACTGCCAACCAGTTCGAGGTCAATCTCAGCAACTACAACGGCGGCTATACCCCGGGCCTGCTGATCACCAACCCGCAGATCAACGCCGATGGCACCTTCGCCGGCGGCGTGGCGACCGGCGTGTATCCGCTGGTGCGCGGCATGTACAACAAGCGCAAGGACAAGATCGACGCGTTCGGCTGGAACAACGAGTTCAACTTCGAGCGGGTCAAGGTTGTCGCCGATGTGAACTACTCCAAGGCCACGCGCAACGAACTGAACCTGGAAAACAACCTGCAGCTCACGCCGATGCCGCAGCTGGATTCGGTCGGGGTGGTGGTCAAGCCGGACGGGTTCTCGCAGATCAGCCCGGGGCTGGACTATTCCAACCCGGACGCGCTGTTCCTGACCAACACCATCTACGGCTCCGGCTACGGCAAGGTGCCGATGGTCGAAGACCGCCTGAAGGGCGCCCGCCTGCAGGCCACCTTTGCGATGCCCGATTCGCTGCCGTGGTTCTCCGATGTGGACGTGGGCGTGAACTACGCCGACCGCCGCAAGGACAAGACCCAGGCCGAGGGCAACATCCTGCTCGGCGACCAGGGCGATGCCAACATCGCCGGTGACCTGCAGTACGCACCGGTCAACCTGGGCTTCGCCGGCATCGGCTACATCCCCGCCTGGAACGTCCCGGCCGCGGTGGACCGCTACATGGTCTTCAACCCGGTCACCAACCTGGACTACCTGATTCCCAAGGCCTGGACGGTGCAGGAAAAGACCAGCACCGCCTGGATCCGCGCCAACATCAACACCGACCTGGGCGAGGTGGGCCTGCGCGGCAACATCGGCGTGCAGATGGTGCGCACCGACCAGAGCTCGCAGTCCAACTACTTCGACCGCTCGCGTCCGGACGGCCAGAACATCCTGCCGATCGATGACGGCAAGACCTACACCGATTGGCTGCCGAGCTTGAACCTGGCCTTCATGTTCCCGCACCAGCAGACGCTGCGTTTCGCCGTGGCCAAGCAGGTGGCACGCCCGCGCGTGGACCAGATGCGCGCCGGCCTGGAGTTCGGCGTGGACACCGCCACCGGCAAGCCCGGCGGCAGCGGCGGCAACCCGCTGCTGGATCCGTGGCGCGCCAATGCGATCGATCTGTCCTACGAAAAGTACTTCGGTGAAAAGGCGTATGTGGCGGCTGCGGTGTTCTTCAAGGATCTCAAGTCCTACGTCTACACGCAGTCGCGCGATGACTACGACTTCAGCGATCTGCTGGCCAGCTACGTACCGCCGCCGGGCATGATCGTGCCGGTGCTGCCGACCGGCACCTTCTCGGCCCCGCAGAACGGCCAGGGTGGCAAGCTCAAGGGCCTGGAGCTGACCGCCTCGTTCCCGCTGGAGATGCTGACCGAGACCTTGCGTGGCTTCGGCGTGCAGGCCAGTGCGACGTTCAACGACAGCGACATCAAGATCCTGGATCCGGAAAGCGCGTCCAGCGTGGGCAGCGATCCGATCAGCCTGCCCGGCCTGTCCGAGCGCGTGTACAACTTCACGGCGTACTACGAGCGCAGTGGGTTCGAGGCCCGCGTGAGCCAACGCCGCCGTTCGGATTTCATCGGTGAGATCGGCAACTTCAACGGCAACCGGACGCTGCGGTATGTGGTCGGTGAGAACGTGACGGATGCGCAGGTCAGCTACACCTTCGCGGACAGCAGCAGTCTGCATGGGCTGACGCTGTTGCTGCAGGGAAGCAATCTGACCAACGAGCCGTATCGCACCTACGCTGGCACAAAGGATCGACCGCTGGAGTACGTGGAGTGGGGCCGCACGTACATGCTGGGTGTGAACTACAAGTTCTGATTTTGCGCTTGTCAGCGACTTAGTGGTGACATCGAAAACCCGCTGCTTGTGCAGCGGGTTTTTTGTTGGTTTACCCCGCCCCCTCAAAAGCGTTAGTGCCGACTGTCCGTGGCCTGGTCGGGGGTGTGTGGGTTCGCGGGACGCGCCGTAAACCCATCCATGGGGGCTCGTGAGCCGCATCCCTGCGGCACAACGGTCCCGCCAACCCACACACCCCCGCCCTTCGACAGGTGGTTGGTTGCCATGGCAGTGCAGTGCGAAGCGAAGCGAAGCGAAGCAACGCAACGCGACGCGACGCGGCGGAGGATCGAACGCGGTATCTGCGGTTAGGGCCAGCTCGAGCAGTTCCGCCGCCTCGACACTTTTGACCGTGCCGACCACGTCGAACGCCCCGATTTCCCTGACCGCCCGGACTGTTCCGCTCCCACCGACCAGACCGATCAACCCGATCATCTCGACCGCGCTGGCCGATCCAACCATTGCGCATGCTTCAGCTGCTAGCGTCGCTTTTCCCTTGCGCACCAGCCCATTGTCAAAGGGCGGGCACGGGTGGGTTGGCGGGACCATGAGCGCCATGGATGGCGCGACATGAGCATACACGGACGTACTTGCGGCGGGTCCCGCC
>NZ_JBDJMT010000025.1:0-42827 GCF_039674045.1 Stenotrophomonas sp. TWI602 | reverse complement strand
GCTCTGATGGGCTCGGGCGGAGAGCAGCCGACCAACGGTCGGCTCTACCACCGGGTCGCCCAAAGGGGGGGGGCGGTGTTTTATCCGTGCGGGGATTGCAACTGGGCGTCCAGCTGCGCCAGACGCTCCGGCGTGCCTACGTCGGTCCATCGGCCGCGATGGTGCTGGCCGGTCACACGGCCCTGCGCCATCGCGTGGCGCAGGAGGGGGACGAGGCTGAACTGCGGCGGTGTCGCGCCGGCCCCGGTGGTGTCGCCGATCACCGCCCGCCAGCCGTCGAGGATCGCCGGGCGGTACACGCCGATACCGGCATAGGTGAGCCGCGCGCTGTCGCCGTCATCGCTGACGCGACCATCGGCGTGCAGGATGAAATCACCGCGCGGGTGCTGCGCGGGATTGTCGACCAGCACCAGATGCGCATCGCCGGCAGGCGTGCGCGGCAACGTGGCGACCTCCATATCCGTCCACACATCGCCGTTGATCACCAGGAACGGTGCCTCGCCGAGAATCGGCAGGGCATTGAGGATGCCGCCACCGGTTTCCAGCGGCACGGCGCCCTCATCGATGAAGTGCAAGCGCAGCCCCCAGCGCGCACCGTCGCCCAGCGCGGGTGCGAACTGGTCACCCAGCCAGGCGGTGTTGATCACCACCTCATCAATGCCGGCGGCAGCGAGCCGTTCCAGGTGCCACACGATCAGCGGCTTGCCACCGGCCACCAGCAGTGGCTTGGGCGTGTGCAGGGTCAGTGGGCGCATGCGCTCGCCCTTGCCGGCCGAGAAGATCATGGCCTTCATGGGCGCGCCTGCACCGGTTCGGCGATGCGGGCCAGGGCCGGTTTGATGCGCAGCTCGAACAGGTCGTGCAGTGGGGCCAGCTCGGGATGGCGCGGCAGCACTTCATCCAGATAGCGGATGAAACGGGGTGCATCCTCGAAGTAGTGACCCTTGCCGTCGCGGTCGCGCAGGCGCACGAACAGGCCGAGAATCTTCAGGTGGCGCTGCACGCCCATCCAGTCGGCGTCGCGCAGGAACTGCGGCCACGGCCGCACCGGCAGGCCGGCGGCCAGGGCGAGCGCGTGATAGCGCGCCAACCACGCGTCCACGCGTTCGATCGGCCAGCTCAGGAACGCATCCTTGAACAGGCTGACCGGGTCGTAGGCGATCGGCCCGCGCACCAGATCCTGGAAATCCAGCACGGCCGGCCCGCCGTCGATCGGCATCAGGTTGCGCGGCATGAAATCGCGGTGGGTCAGCACCTGCGGCTGCTGCAGGGCGTTGTCCATCAGCAGGCGGTGCATGCGCTGCAGGTGCTCGATCTCGCCGCAGTCCAGTTCCAGGCCGAGGTGACGTTGCAGGAACCATTCGTCGAACAGCCCGGCATCACGCTGCAGCAGCGCCTCGCCGAAGCTGCCCATGCCCTCGGGCACCGGGATGGACTGCAGCCGGATCAGTTGCGCGAAGGCGGCATCGAACCAGGCATCGGCGTTGTCGGTGTCGATATGGCGGGCCAGCGTCGGGCCGCCCAGGTCTTCCAGCAGCAGGAAGCCGTTGTCTTCATCGCGCGCCAGTACCTGCGGCACGCGCACGCCGTTGGGCTCGAGCAGGTCGTGCATGCGCAGCCACGGGCGCACATCCTCCAGCCCGGGCGGGGAATCCATCACGATGTGGCTGCCGCGCGCGCTGGTGGCGCGCCAGTAGCTGCGGAAACCGGCATCGACCGACGCACGGTCAAGCGCGGTGGCCGGGTCGCCGAGGGCGGCGCAGGTCCACTGCCGGCGGTGTTCGGCGCGCAGCGGATCGGAAGCGGGATCGTTCATGGACGGGTACGTCGAAGCGGCGCCGGAAGGCGCGCGGGAAGAAAGAAGAGGGCGATGCTCAGCGCTTGCTGCTGAACAGCCGGAGCACGGCCAGGACCGCGACCGCACCGAGGATCGCGCCGATGAAACCGGCAGGCTCGCCGCGGGCATACCAGCCCATGTACTGGCCGAACCAGCCGGCCAGCAGGGCGCCGACGATGCCGAGCACGATGGTCAGCAGGCAGCCCATGCGGTTGTTGCCGGGCATGAAGAAGCGCCCGAGCAGACCGACGACGAAGCCGACCAGGATGATGTAGAGCCAGCTGGTGCTGCCAAACAGTCCGTTCATGCCAAATGCGTCAGTAGAGGTGGACGCAGCCTAGCAAGGCCAGGCTGCGTCCGCCAACGTCAGCAGCAGCCGTGGCCACCGTGACGGGTGCCGCTGTCGGCGGCGACCGGCGAACCGCTGGTCTCGCCACGCAGGCTGGCCGCGTAATGCTCGCTGATCACCTTGGACACGCAGGAGGTCACGCGCTTGCCCATCGGGATGTGCAGGAACTCGTTCGGGCCGTGTGCGTTGGAGTGCGGGCCGAGCACGCCGGTGATCATGAACTGCGCGCCCGGGAACTTCTCGCCGAGCATGCCCATGAACGGGATCGAGCCGCCTTCGCCCATGTACATCGCCGGCTTGCCGAAGAAAGTCTGGCTGGCGTCGTCGATCGCCTGGGTCAGCCACGGCGCCATCGCCGGGGCATTCCAGCCGCTGGAGGCCTTCTCCAGGTCCAGCTTCACTTCCGCACCGTTCGGCGGATCGCGCAGCAGGGCTTCTTTGAGCAGCTCGCCGCAGGCTTTGCCGTCAGCGGTCGGGGGCAGGCGCAGTGACAGCTTCACCGCGGTATGCGGGCGCAGCACGTTGCCGGCCGAGGCCAGCGGCGGCAGGCCGTCCACACCGGTGACCGACAGCGCCGGGCGCCAGGTGCGGTTGAGCACCAGTTCGGCCAGGTCGTCGTTCATCGGGCGCAGGCCGTCGACCATCGGGAATTTCTCGAAGATCGCGGTGTCCACCACTTCAGCGGCACGCTTGGCCTGTTCCTGGCGCTCGGCCGGGATTTCGACATTCATGCCGTCGATCAGGATGCGGCCGGTGTTCTCGTCCTCGATGCGCGAGATCAGCTGGCGCAGCAGGCGGAAGCTGGACGGGATCACGCCGGAGGCATCGCCGGAATGCACGCCTTCGTTGAGCACCTTGACCGAGAAGTTGCCGCCGGTCAGGCCGCGCAGCGAGGTGGTGCACCACAGCTGGTCGTAGTTGGCGCAGCCCGAATCCAGGCACACCACCAGCGAGGGCTTGCCGATGCGGTCGGCCAGGTGGTCGACATAGGCGGGCAGGTCGTAGCTGCCGGATTCTTCGCAGGCTTCGATCAGGATCACGCAGCGCGCGTGCGGCAGGCCTTGTTCCTGCAGCGCCAGCACGGCGGCCAGCGAACCGAACATCGCATAGCCGTCATCGGCGCCGCCGCGGCCGTACAGCTTGTCGCCGCGCAGCACCGGGATCCACGGACCCAGGTCGTCGTCCCAGCCGGTCATTTCCGGCTGCTTGTCCAGATGGCCGTACAGCAGGATGGTGTCGTCGCCGGTCTCGGCGCCGGAGGCCGGGATTTCCAGCAGCAGCAGCGGGGTGCGGCCTTCCAGGCGCACGACCTCGACGGTCAGGCCCGGCAGGTTCTGGGCGCGGGCCCAGGTTTCCATCAGGGTGACGGCCTGTTCCATGTAGCCGTTGGCGACCCAATCGGCGTCGAACATCGGCGATTTGTTGGGGATACGGATGTAATCGACCAATTGCGGGACGATCTCGTTGTCCCACTTTTCACTGACGAATTGGCCGAGCTTGGCGCTGTCCATCTGAACTCCGGAGTGCTTTTGACAAGTCCCGCCATTCTACGCCTGCGCTGGGGTAGGTATTTCCCTACACCACGTCGGGTGTTAGGCCTGCTGTGTGAAGGTGCCGTGGACGATAGGCTGTGTGTATGTGGCGAGGGACGCTGGAACCTTCGACAGGATTGCCGGCAGGGGCCGGTTCCGAGCCACAAGGAGTTACACGGTGGGACCTTGGTTTTCGTGCAGGGCGCTGGTGCTGGGACTGCTGTTGAGCGGAATGGCCTTCGCGGCCGATCGGATCAACATCAATACGGCGGACGCGTCGACGCTGCGGCAGGGACTGGCGAACGTGGGGCCGATGAGGGCCGAAGCGATCGTCGCGTACCGGCGACAACACGGACCCTTTGAACACGTCGAGGATCTGGCGCGGGTGAAGGGGATAGGGACAGCTACCGTCGAACGGAATCGACAACGGATGACGACCGGGGCCAGGCAGGCGCCGGCCGAGGCACCGCCCAGGAGGGCAGCGCCGGCCTCCGTACCAAGGCGCTGAACAACAGGACAGGTCGGGACAGGCAGGACGCCGGTCACTGGTCGCCACGGCAGGATGCCGCGGCGGCACCGACAGCTGCAGGGAGGCAGCACGCAGGGAGGCGGCGCGGAAGGATTGGCGCGGACCCACCAGGACGGTGGCATCCAGACCCCGGGAAGGGTTGAGATGGCGGAAGCATATACGGCCGAGTGCAGGATGCATGGCCGGCACCCAGACTGGGCAGGATGCACAGGGGGAAGGCGGGATGCCGACAAGGATGTATCGATTGCCCGGTCTGCACAGGATGTGTGGCCGGGCAATTACTTTTTGGGGCGCACGAAAACCGGCAGCAGGGCTGCGCGTGTTTTCGCGAACGCATGCAGGCACTTCGTGTAGCGTGGCGGCATCTCTTCGAATGGATGCACGACATGGCAGTACGCAGCACGCTGTTGAGTCTGGCCCTCGGGACGCTGCTGGCGACCGGGATGCTTTCCGCCACGGCCGCCAACAGTGCGCCGACGGCCAGCAAGACGACCGAGGCCCCGCGCGGTCCCACCGATCTCAAGCCCGGCGAGTTTCTCTGGCATCCGGAGATCTCCCCGTCCGGCCCGATCGTGCTGGTGGTCAGCCTCGATGAGCAGCGCGCCTACGTGTACCGCAACGGCATCGCGATCGGCATGAGCACGATCAGCTCGGGCAAGACCGGGCATGAGACCCCCACCGGCGTGTTCACGATCCTGCAGAAGGACAAGGACCACAAGTCCAACCTCTACAACAGCGCGCCGATGCCCTACATGCAGCGCCTGACCTGGGACGGTATCGCGCTGCACGGCGGCAGCCTGCCCGGTCACCCGGCCTCGCACGGCTGCGTGCGGCTGCCACAGGCGTTCGCGCAGAAGCTGTTCGGCGAAACCCACCGTGGCGATACCGTGGTGGTGGCCGATGCCAAGAGCGCGCCGATGACGCTGGCCTATCCGGCCGTGCTGGCGCCGGTCAGCAGCACCGGCAAACCGCTGGTCGAGAGCACCGACGCGCCGGCGCATTACTGGAACGATGCGGCGGCCCCGGCCGGCCAGGTCGGCATTCTGGTCAGCCTGCATGATCAACGCCTGTATGTGCTGCGCGATGGCGTGCTGATCGGCGAGTCGCGGTTGGAGGCCAAGGCCTTGCCGGCGTTCGAGGGCACCACGTTGTTCGTGATGGGCCAGGGCTACCAGGACAACCCCAGCCCGCTGGACCCGCACCGCCCGCTGCACCGCTGGACCGCCTACCCACTGCTGGGCCAGACCGCCGCCAATGCCACCCCGGACCTGCTCGCCACGCCGAGCCTGCCGATGGCGCTGCCGCCGGAATTCGCCGAACAGCTTTACAGCGTGCTGGTGCCCGGCACCACGCTGCTGGTGACCAGCCTGCCCGCGGTTCGCCCGGTGGCCGATGAACAGAACCTGCAGCCCGTCTTGGAATCCGACGCCGGCGGGTCCACGTTGTAAGCGTTGCCTCCGGTTGGTGTGCTGCCCATGCCCGTTGTGAAATTGCTGCCTGCCGCGTTCTGCGGCCTGATCGCGTCCGCCACGGCGGGCGCGGCCAGCCCTGCGCCGGCCCCGGAGGCGAATCCGGTGCAGATGGCCGAGATGCTCTCCAAGGCCGCACCGGCTGCGGACAAACACGTGTTGCAGCTGGCGGCCCGCGCGATGCGCTGTGCGTTGCGCCGGCCGGAACTCGGCGTCGACCCGGGCAAGTTGAGCGTGATCGATTACTCGCGGCCGTCGACCGAACCGCGCATGTGGATTTTCGATCTGACCCGCCAGCGGCTGCTGTTCGAGGAGTGGGTCGCGCATGGGCGCAACAGCGGTGACAACCGTACCCAGCACTTCTCCAACAAGGACGGCAGTTTCATGTCCAGCCTGGGCGCGTTCACCGCCAAGGAGACCTACATGGGCGGCAACGGCTATTCGCTGCGCCTGGAAGGGCTGGAGCCGGGCTTCAATGACCATGCCCGCGACCGTGCGATCGTCATCCACGGCGCGCCGTACGTGAATCCGGCGATCGCGCGCCTGCAGGGCCGGCTGGGCCGCAGCCTGGGGTGCCCCGCCGTGCGGCTGTCCGTGGCGCGGCCGCTGATCGACAGTCTGCGCGGCGGCACGATGGTGTTTGCGTATTACCCCGACAAGGACTGGCTGGCGCGTTCGCGCCTGCTGGAACCCGATTGCGGCGGCGTGTCCTGAGGCAGCTCTGCTGCGTCGGCTCAGGCACACTGGCGCCATGTCGACCGATACCGTCCTGAGCGCGGCCAGCCGCGTCATCCCCTCCTTCGAATACCGCCGCGAACGCTGGCGCAACGGCCTGGGCTGGACCCGCGAGATCCTGCGCGTGCCCGACAACGACGATTGGCAGGTGCGCCTGTCGATCGCCGAGATCGAGCAGGACGCCGCGTTCTCGGCCTTTCCCGGGATCGACCGCGAACTGGTGCTGCTGCGTGGCGAAGGCCTGCACCTGCGGTTCGCCGATGGCGCACTGCATACCCTGATGCCGCCGCACGACCGCCTGCGGTTTGCGGGCGAAGCGCAGGTGACCGGCGAACTGATCGACGGGGTGACCCACGATTTCAATCTGATGTGGCGGCGCGATGCCGTGCAGGCCGAGCTGCTGCACCGGCCGCTGGTGGGCAGCATGTTCTTCTTCACCGAACCCGGGGCGGCGTGGGCGATTCATCTGCTTGCCGGCCAGGCCGAATTCGAAGGCGAGCCGTCGCTGGCACCGCTGGCCGCCGGTGATACCGCCTGGTTGGCCGCCGGTGACCGCCACCGGTTTGCCTTGCATGGCGGCGGCGAGTTGCTGGCGATCCGTGTCACTGCGGGGGGCCGCAACGCCTGGGGGCCTGCCGACAATCCTCAGTACACGTCGCGCCGGTAGCGCCCGGCCACGATCAAGGCCTCTTTCCCGTCGCGGCCCAGCGCCTGCTCGATCACCGCATCCACCGCCGGGGCCATGCCCTGCAGGCTGCCGCAGACCAGGATCGTGGCACCGTCGTGCACCCACTGCTGCAGCGTGTGGATCTGCGCCTGCAGCCGGTCCTGCACGTAGTGATGCTCACCAGCGTCGCGACTGAACACCGTATCCAGACGCGCGATCCAGCCGTCGCGCTGCCAGGCGCGCAGGTCGTCGCCGAAGAAGAAATCGTGCGCGGCCGTACGCTCGCCGAACAGCAGCCAGTTGCGGCGAGCGCCGGCGCTGATCCGCTCGCGCAGGTGGGCGCGCAGGCCGGCGATGCCGGTGCCGTTGCCGATCAGGATCAGCGGCGTTGCCGCTGCCGCACCGTGGAAGTTCGGGTTGCTGCGGAAGCGCAGATCGATGCGCCCATCCAACGCAGCGTGATCGCACAACCAGCCGCTACCCAGCCCCGGAGTGCCATCAGGACGCAGCTGACGGCGCAGCAGCAACTGCACCTGGCCTTCGGCAGGCAGGCTGGCGATGGAGTACTCGCGGTGCGGCAGCGGGCGTAACCCGGCGACCAGTGCGTCTGCGTCGGCAAACGTCGGGAGTTCCCCGTCACTGGGCAGATGCGCCCGCGCGAGATGCGCACGCAGCGGCTGTCCATCGATGTCCGCATCGCCCTCCCAGGGGGTATCGCGCAGCCAGGCCTCGACCTCGGCCGGCGAATGCTGCGGCCCGATCTCGACCACGTCGCCGGCCTGCCACGTCGGCAGCACGCCATCGGCAGGCACCAGGGTGATGCGGTAGGTCGGTGCGCCCGGGCTGCCCGGGTTTTCCAGATGGCGCGCCTGCAGTTGCCAGGGCAGATAATCGGCCGGGGCCCAGTCCGGCAGTTCGGTCGCTTCACCACCGAGCTGGCCGAGCAGTTGCTGCCAGTGGCGCAGTGCGCCGGGATCGGCGTTGTCTACCTCCACGGTATCGAACAGCGGATGCGCGCCGTGCTGACGCAGCCACGCATCGAGCTGGTGGCCGAAGGCGCAGAAATGTCCGTAGCTGCGATCACCCAGCGCCAGCACGCCGTACTGCAGCTGCGGCAATGCGAGCGCCTGTGGCATCACCTTGCGCAGGAAGGGCAGGGCATGATCCGGCGCATCGCCTTCGCCGGTGGTGCTGACCACGAACAACACCTGCCCGCTGCGCTGCAGAAGCTCGGCCGTCACCGCATGCAGCGCGCGGATGCGGACCGGCAGGCCGGCAGCGCGCAACGCCTGCGCACTGCGTTCGCACAGCTGCTGCGCGAAGCCGGTCTGGCTCGCCCAGACAAGCAGGATCGGTGCGGGTCCGTTGTCGGCCACGTGGTCTTCGCGCGCGCGCCCGCGCCACCAGATCAGCGTGCAGAACGCGGCATAGCCCACCAGGCTGCCCGCTGCCCAGCGCCACTGCGAGGCCAGGGGTGCGCTCTGCCACCACGCGTCACCCAGATGCAGGCGCAGCAGCGCCCAGGCGATGACCGCCAGCAACAACATGACCGCCAGGTTGCCCAGCCACGCACGGGAAGGACGCAGACTCATGCCGCGCCCACGCGGTCGTCGGCGAGCAGGTGCTCGAATGCGGGACTCATCTGTTCCTCGATCCCGTGCGCGCCCCGGCTGACAACGCGGGCGGCCAGTGCATGGGTGCGCGCAAATGCGATGCCCTCGTCGGGGCCCATCACCGTCAATGCGGTGGCCCAGGCATCGGCCTGCATGGCACTGTCGGCGACCACGGTGACCGCGGCCGCAGCGCGCGTGACCGGTGCACCGGTGCGCGGATCCAGCGTGTGGCTGAACTGCTCGCCGCCCTGTTCGAAGTGATGCCAGCGATCACCGGAGGTGGCCACCGCCCGATCTCCCAGCGCGAGCACGCGTGGCGGATGGTCTGCCTGTGCATCGTCTTCCGGGGCCGATTCCACCAGCACGCGCCACGGCTGGTCATCAGGCTTGCGGCCAAAGCCGTGCAGCTCGCCGCCGACCTCCACCAGTGCGGCGTGCACCCCGTTCCCGCGCAGCCACCTGCTGACCTGATCGACACCAAATCCCTTGGCAATCGCCGACAGATCCAGCGCCAGCCCACCGGGTTGCAGCAGGCGACCGGGCTGCCACTGCAGCCGTTCCCAGCCACACCGCGCACGGGTGGCGGCGAGGGCGGCCGCATCGGGAATGCGCCGGGCCTGCGCCTGTGCGCCGAATCCCCACAAGGCCACCAACGGGCCGATGGTCGGATCGAAGGCGCCGCCACTGCGCTGTGCGATGTCCAGCGCGCACTGCATCACGGTGTCGAACAAGGGCGGCAGCGCCTGCCACTCACCCGCGGGCGCACGGTTGAAGCGCGCGATATCGCTGTCGGCTTCCCACGTGCTCATCTGCGCCACGATGGCGTCCAGCTGCGCCTGGATGCCGGCGTGCAGCGGGTGCAGGTCGCGGCTGCGCGCCACGGCCAGCTTTACCTGCCAGGTGGTGCCCATGGTGTGGCCGCCGAGGCTGGCGATGTCGAGATCCGGGTTGTTCATGGGGATGGGCACGTCGGGCCTAGTAAGCCCGATGGCCGGACTGCATCGGGTGAAAAGCCCCCGTCGTGTCGACGGGGGCGGGGTGAGGTGGACGGCGCGTGCAGCGGCCGCGCCGAAGGCCGTTACTCGGGCAGCACTTCCAGCGTGGCCACGTAGCTCAGGCGACGCTTCTTGGCTTCCTTGATCGAGGTCTTGCTGTCCTCGGTGCCGGTTTCCAGCCAGTACATGCCTGCTTCCGGCCAGGTGACGGCGAACTCGCCCTTGGCATCGGTGCTGACCTTGATCTCGTCCTGGGCGTTGCGGTACCGGGTGCCGCCGCGGGTGATCTCGAACGCCAGGCCGGCGGTCGGCTTGCCGTCGACCAGCACGCGGAAGCGCGCGGCTTCACCGGCGACCAGATCGTTCGGGTGAGCCAGCGCGATCATCTCGATGCCCTGGTTGGTCGGCTTGAGCGCGGTGTCGTTCGGGGTGCCGTTGGTGACGAAGGTTTCCACGCGACCGACCGACTGCGAGACCTGCAGGTTCCTGGCGTTCTTCGGCACTTCGGTGGCGAAGGTGGCCGGCGTACCGCGCCAGCGCTTGGGCTTGCCGTCCTCTTCCCAGCTGGCCGACAGACCGTTGTTGACCGTGGCCAGGCGGTAGGTGCCCTGCTGGGTCAGCTCGACATCGAACACGCTGCGGAACTTGCCGGTCGCCGCGTTCTGCGGCTGCACGGTGCTGCCGTCCGGCGCGGTGATGACCAGGCTGTCCAGGCGCAGCGGCACGTGGTTGAAATAGAACAGGTCGTTGGAGACCGCCGCATCGACGGTGATCCACGGGTTGGTGCCCGCGATCACGGTCTGCGAGGGCTGCAGCCAGGCCTTGTGGGCCAGGGCGGAGAACGGAAGTGCGGCGGCCATGGCGGCGGCGAGGACGAGCGTGCGCTTCATCGAAAAACTCCAGGTGGATGGGGGATCAGGGCTTGGCGGTCAGGGTGACCAGACCGAGTTCGGTCGCGCCCTGGGCCTTGCCGGACTGGGCGGACGTGGCCGGCCAGGTGAAGGGGATCTTGAGCAGTTCGCGGCCGCCGACTTCGCGCACCGCTTCCACCACGAGGGTGTAGTTGCCCGGTGCCAGCGCCTTGAGCGCCGGCTGCTTGTCGCTGAAGGAGAGCGCGTGCTTGCCGACCGGGCGGGTCGGGCCGGTCACGCCGTCCACCGGCACCTCCAGCGTGCGGCCGCTCTTGCGCCACCACTGGCGCAGGTCGGGCAGCCACTTGGTGCCATGGCCTTCGGCGTTGCCGGTCTGCTGGTACCAGACGGAGAGGTTGGCGGCGACCTTCTGGTCGGCCCCTTCCAGCCACACGGCCACATACGGGCGGTGGTACTCGGCCACGTTGAGCTTGGGCACCTCGACGTTGATATCCAGGGTGGTGGCATAGGCCGGCGAGGTGGCCAGCAGGCCGCTCAGGGCGATGGTCAGGGTGACGCGCATGGTGCGGCTCCGGAAGGGACGGTCAGTGGATGAGGATCAGGGCGATCAGCAGCGGGATCAGCAGGCCCAGGCCGACCAGCGGCCAGGTCATGCGGCGCTGGCGGGCATGCAGGTGCAGCAGGAACAGGCCGGTGATGCAGAACACCAGGCAGGCCACGGCGAAGATATCCAGGAACCAGCCCCAGGCGGGCCCGGCATTGCGCCCTTTGTGCAGATCGTTGAAATAGGACACCCAGCCGCGTGCGGTGGATTCGTATTCCACGTCGCCCGTTTCGCGGTCGATGCTCAGCCAGGCATCGGCCCCCGGGCTGGGCATGGAGAGATAGATTTCGCCATCGGACCATTCGGCCGGGCGGCGCCCGATCGAGATGCCGAGCTGCGCATCCAGCCAGCGGCTGGCCACCCGGGGAATGGGCGCGTGGCCATCGGCGCGGTCGCCCAACTTGCCGAGCAGGTCAGCAGGCAGCTCGAGCTGGCGGCTGACCACCTGCGGCGTGGCTTCGATCCTGGCCGCGTGGTTCAAGGTGATGCCGGTCGCGGCGAACAGCAGCATGCCGATCAGGCACACCGCCGAGCTGATCCAGTGCCACTGGTGCAGCGTGCGCAGCCAGAAGCCGCGGCGTTGTTGTTGCACGCTGGAAGAAGGAGCGCTGGTGGCCACGGTCGGGAGAGAGAGTACTGAGGGGCGAATTACACCATTGATGAGAATGATTCGCAATTTGTGAAAAAAGAAGGCAGCGTTCCGTCGCCGGCGCGCTGCCCGAGGTCAAGGCCAGCGGCGACGTCACTCAGGACGCCGCCGCGGTGTGCCTCAGAACTTGGCGTTCAATGAGATCCAGTAGCTGCGACGCTGATCCTTGGTGGCGTAATCGTCCACGCAGCTGAACTCGCTGTCGCTGATCAGCACGCAGGACTGCGAGACGAAGTCCTTGTCGAACAGGTTGTTGACCCGCGCGTTGACGGTCAGCCACTTATTGATATCCCAGCTGCCGCCGAGGTGGAAGATCGTGTAGTCCTCGTAATAGCGGGTCTGCGAGCTGCTCACGCCGCCGACGTTGCTGACCAGCGTGTCGCGGTAGCGGTCGTAGCGGCCTTCGCCGATCAGCGACAGGCTCACCGCCTCGCTGATCTGCCAGTTCAGGCTCGCATTGGCCATGTGCTTGGCCGGGTTGCCGGTGATCGGCAGGCCCTTGCCGGTGCCGCTGGTCTGCTCGCTCTTGGTCCAGGTGTAGTTGCCGCGCAGCTGCAGGGTGTCCAGCAGATCGACCTGGGCGGCGGCTTCGACGCCGCGGGTTTCGGCCTTGTCGATGTTCACGCTCTGGCCGAAGGTGCTGTAGCCCAGCTCGGCCCAGCCCGGACCGATGTCCACGCAGTAGCTGCCATCGTTCGGGGCGACTTCGCAGTTGGCGAAGGTGCCGCCGCTGGCGATCTTGTCATCGAACTTGTTGAGGAAGCCGGTGAGGTTGAAGCCCCAGCGATCGCCTTCGTAGTAAGTGGCGATTTCGTAGTTGGTGCTGGTTTCCGGCTTCAGGTTGGGCGAGCCGACCAGCGGGGTCACGCCCTGGCCGCCGAAGCCGACGATGCCGGGGAACAGCTGGTCCGGACGCGGGGTCTTGTAGCCCGTGCTGACGCCGCCCTTGACGGTCCAGGCATCGTTGGCATTCCACACCAGGTAGGCGCGCGGGCTGACGTGACTGCCGAAGATGTTGTGGTCGTCATAGCGCACGCCGACCGTGGCGGTCAGGGTGTCGGTCAGCGACCAGTTGTCCTCGGCGAACAGCGCCCACATGCGGTGCTGCTGCTTGACGTTGGTCTTGTAGCCGTTGCCGTCCATGCCGAACACGCCATCGACCATGTCGGTGTCGTTGTACTGGCCGCCCACGGTGAGCTTGTGCGCGCCGAAGGTCAGGTCGAGCATGGTGTCCAGCACGTTGCCCTTCAGCTCCATCGTGCGCAGCGGGCGCGGCAGGAAGGCCTGCAGGCGCGCCAGCTCGGCGGCGTTGAGCGCGCCCAGTCCGTTGCGTGCGCCGGCCGCGCAGTTGGCGGCGGCACCGGTGCGGCGGCAGACGTCGTTCCACAGGCCCTGCAGATCAGCGCGTTCGTCCAGGGTCAGCGGCAGCGAGCGGCCGAGGTTGTTGCTGGTGATGTGGGTCAGCGTGGTCTGCCAGGTGCCGAACTCATAGCGGCCCTGATGGGTCAGTGCCAGCTGGTCGCGCTCATAGCGCTGGTAGGCGGTGTAACCCACGCGCGGCTGCACCACGCGGCGGGTGATGTTGCCCGGACCGTTTGGGTTGCGGATCGTCGCATTGCCAACGCGCCACAGGCTGGCCAGGCTGTCCAGGGTGCCAGTCTGGCCTTCGCTGTTGTCGTACTTCTGGCGCGACACGTCGTAGTCCAGCCACAGCTCGTGGTCGTCATTGACGATGAAGTTCAGGCGCAGGCCGGTGTTCCAGTTGGTGTTGGCCACCGCCTTGCCGCCGCCACCGAAGCCGATGCTGCGCGACCACAGCGTGCCGTCCGGCAGCGGCAGGTCATCCCATTCCGGGTTGGAGGCTTTGGCGTCGTAATAGCTGCCGCGCACCGACAGGCCCAGGCGGTCCTTGACCAGCGGGCCACTCAGGTAGACATCGGTGCTGCGGGCATCACCGAACTGGTCGTCCTGCTGCAGGGTGAAGCCCTGGGTGACCGCGCCATGCCACTCGGTCTGGTTGCGGCGGGTGATGATGTTGATCACCCCGCCCATCGCATCGGAGCCGTACAGGGTCGACATCGGGCCGCGGACCACTTCGATGCGTTCGATCGCATCCAGCGGTGGCATGTACGAGAACTGGCCGCCACCGAAGTTGTTCGGGTACAGGTTGCCGGCGTTGCTCTGGCGGCGACCGTCGATCAGCACCAGGGTGTAGTCCGAGGGCATGCCACGCATGGAAATGGTGGCGCGGCCGTTCTTGTCGGTCGGCTCCATGCCCACGTCGATGCCTTCCACGTCGCGCAGCGCATCCACCAGGCTGGTGTACGGGCGCTTGCTCAGCTCCTCGCGGCTGATCACGCTGATGCTGGCCGGGGCATCGGCGATCTTCTGCTCGAAGCCGGCGGCGGTCACGACCACCTTGTCCAGCGTGGTCGGGGCGGCGGCCTCGCCGTTGGCGAAGGCCGGGGCGCTCAGCGCACCGAGCAGGGCGATGGACAGGGTGCAGCGGGACAGGGACGTGCGACGACGATGGCGCTGGGCCATGGGGGTAACCTCGGAAAGAAGAACGCGGACGCAACGCGGCAGGCCGCAGGGCGGCAACACGCGCAGGAATCAGGAAGGCCCGGAACGGGCAGAGCGTGCGTGACCGCGCGGGGCGCGATGGCGCCGCCGGCAGTCGGGATCAGCCCTGCGGAGGGGCCTGGCCGCGCTGGACGCGCAGGCCGGGTGCAGCAGGCAGCGGCGTGGCCGGTGCCGAATCAATGGCGGGTACGACCCGTGGCGGCTGTGCTACCAGCGTGGCCATCAGCGCATCCAGCGATTCCACGACCGGTGGCAGCGACGGCTGCGGCGGTGGCGTGGAAGCAGGGCGCGCGCTGGCGACCCGGCGCGGCTTGGCCGGGGTGTCTTCCTGCACCGCGGTCTCACCGCCGCCGACAGGACGCTCGTCCATTGGCATCTGCAGGACCATCACGGTGCTGCCCGGGGCAACGCGCTCGAGTACCGGCAGGCCGGTAAACAGCATCGCCAGCACCGCCAACCACGCCAGCACCACAGGCAGCGCCGGGCGCTGCCCGCGCATGGCGGTGGCAAAGCTGCGATGGCGGTGAGGGTGGCGCAAGGGAAGATCCCGAAAGGGCGGACCGGACCTCCGGTTCGCAACGCGCCGAGATTGTAGTGAGAAATGTTCCCAAGCGCAAATGGGAACGATTTGCGATTGCGGGGGCCTATGGCGCCAGGCTCAGATCTCGCTCCAGCGTCGCAGGAGATTGTGATACACACCGGTCAACTGCAGCACGGCCGCGCTGTCGGCACCGGTGGTGCGCAGCGTTTCGATCGCACTGTCCATCTCCAGCAGCGTGCGCCGCGCGCTGTCATCGCGCACCATGCTCTGCACCCAGAAGAATGAGGCCAGCCGCGACCCACGGGTGACCGGATTGACGCGGTGCAGGCTGCTCGAGGGATACAGCACCAGATCGCCGGCGGGGAGCTTCACCTCGTGCTCGCCGTAGGTATCGCTGATCACCAGCTCGCCGCCGTCATAGTCGTCCGGCGCGGTGAGGAACAGCGTGCACGATACGTCCGAGCGCAGATGACTGCGCTGTCCGTCCAGCTGGGTAATCATCACCGCCCCATCCACGTGGAAGCCGTACTCGCCGCCGCCCTGGTAGCGGTTGAAACGGGGCGGCAGAATCCGCAGTGGCAATGCCGCCGCGAAGAACAGCGGATGCCGGTCCAGGGCGCCCAGCACGATCCGGCCCAGCTCGGCCTTCAGGGGCGAGGCGTCGGGCAATTGTTCATTGCGCTTGACCTGCGCGCCCTGCGCGCCGACGGTCTCGCGCCCATCGGCCCATGCCGCCTCGGCCAGCGCGCGCTGGAGGTGGGCCAGTTCATCCGCGCTCAGTACGTCGGGAACATGCAGCAACATGACAGGGTCCTTGTACGACGCAGGGGAGGGCTCCCCTGCGTCGGCCGGTGGTCAGAAGCGGAAGTCCGCACTGAACAGGACGGTGCGCGGGGCACCCGGGGTGTAACGGTAGCCGCTCTTGTTGATCGCAGCCACGTACTGCTTGTCGAACAGGTTGTAGGCGTTCAAGCGCAGCACCAGGTGCTCGTTGATGGCATACGAAGCCACCGCATCGTAAACCGTGTAGGACTTGGTGAAGGCCGGGGTACCGACCGCACCGTCGGTGCCGCGATGCATCTGGCCGGCGTAGCGCACGCCGCCGCCGATCGTCAGGCCGGACGGGAAGGCATAGCTGGTCCAACTGGTGAAGGTGTCGCCCGGGGTGTAGGTCAGGTTGCGGGTGCCGTCGGCGGCGACGTTGGCGCCTTCTTCCACCTCGGTATCCAGATGGCTGTAACCCGCCGAAACCGACCAGTTGTCGGTGATGCGGCCCACGGTGGAGACTTCGATGCCCTGCACCGACTTCTTGCCGGTCTGGGTCGGGTTGCCCGCATCGTCCAGGACCTGCGTGTTGATCTCGTTGCTGACCTCGGTCTTGAACAGCGCCACGTTGAAAGCGAGTGCGTCATCGAGGAAGGCCCACTTTGTCCCCACTTCGACGGTCCTGGCTTTCTGCGGCTCCAGGCTCGGATTGTCAGCGCTGCTGGTAGAGGCGCTCAGCTGGAAGTTGCTGCCGCCCGGCGGCTGCTGGGAGAGGGCGTAGTTGGCGTACAGGCTGACGATGTCATCGACCTTGTAGACCGCGCCGAGCTTCCAGTTGAGCAGGGTGTCCGAATGTTCAAGCGAGGGATTGGCGATCACGGTGCCAACCGGGTTGGCGCCACAGGCCGGACCACGGCCGCCGCACACCGACGCACTCTGGTACTCGGTCGAGTAGTGGTCCGCGCGCAGACCTGCGGTGACCAGCAGGCTTTCGCCGAGGTTGAGGGTGTCGAAGAGATAGATCGAGGAGGTGGTGGTCTTGCCGTGGCTGTCGGCGCCGTTGTGTGCCCAGGTCAGTCCGGTCGCGTTCCAGTCCGGGGCATACAGGTTGGCCGGCGACCAGGTGGTGCCACCGGTGGCGGCCTGGCCGAAGCTCTTGAGCTCCTCGCGGGTGAATTCCAGGCCGGCGCTCAGGTTGTGCACGATCGCCCCGGTGGTGATATCCGCCCGCAGGTTGAGCTGGTCGGTCAGGATCGTGTTCTGCTGGTCCTTGAAGGTCGGCAGGCTGCGCGCGATGGTGTAGGTGGCTGGATCGGCCGGGTTGGTGAAGCGGATGTTGCCGGTCGGTGCGCCATTGGCACCGCGCGTGCCGGTACCCATGAACGCGGTCAGCAGGTAATCCTGGTCGGTGCGGCCCCAGCGGGCGGTGTTGGTCACGCGCACCGCGTCGTTGATGTCGTGCTCGATGCGGAACGTCGCCATCTTCGCGGTGACATCGTCGTGGTCGGCGCGGGTGCCGTAGAAATTCTCCGGATCGACCGGCTGGCCGGCCAGCTGCTCCAGGCTGGGCTGCGGCGTCCAGCCCGGCAGGCCCAGGGTCGGCACGCCGCCGTCGGGCACGTTGTCCTGGTCCACGTAGAGCAGGTTGAGGAAATAACGCGTGCTGGTGCCCAGGCCGAACGCCAACGACGGTGCGATGCCCCAGCGGCGGTTGTTGACGTGGTCGCGGCCGGGTTGGTCGCTGTCCTGCCACATCGCATTCACGCGCAGCGCACTGGTTGCGCCGAGCGCCTGGTTCCAATCGGCGGTGCCGCGCTGCTGGCTGTCGGTACCGGCCGAGACCGTGCCCGACACGGCGTTGTGCAGGTTGGCCTGTTTGCTGACCATGTTGATCGCACCCGTGGGTGCCGAGCGTCCGTTGTCGGTGCCGGCCGGGCCCTTGGCCACCTCCACCTGCTCGGTATTGAACACATCCCGCGAGATCGAGCCGAGGTCGCGCACGCCATCGACGAAGATGCTGCTGGAGGTGTCGAAGCCGCGCATGAAGATGCTGTCGCCGGTGTTGGTGTTGCCGTTCTCACCCACGTAGAACGTACCCACCCCCGGGCTGTTGCGCAGCGCATCGGTCAGCGTGGTCGCACCCTGCTGATTGAACAGGTCGCTGGTGATCACCTGGATCGTCTGTGGGGTGTCCTGCAGCGACTGGGTGAACTTCGGGGAAGCGACCTTGTCGGCCTTGAAGCCGCGCACGCCGCGCACATCGATCTGATCCAGGGTCTGCGGCGTGTTGCCACTGGACTGGGCGTGCGCGATGACCGGCAGGACAGCCAGGCTCAGCCCGGTGACCAGGCCGGCAGTGGCGCGACCGGCAACGGTGCGCGGAAAGGAAGAATGCTTGCGGCTCTTGATCATGGTGTGGACGATCCGGGAAGGTAAAGACGGGCGGCGCGGCGCGCGCGGGGAACAGCGGCCGGCAATGGAGACGCGGGCACGCGAAGCCGTTCGCACTGCGCACAGGCGCAGGCACGGCACGCCCCACGCGGTGCGTGGGGCAGGGATCAGGCGTGGGGAGGCGCGTGGCCGGGATTGAGCCGCAGCGAAGGTTCCAGCCGCTGCCGCCGCAGCGCATCGGACGGCCACAGCGGGACCAGGGTCGTCCAGGCGGTGCGCCGCTGACGCAGGGGCACGCCGACATGACCGAGTTCGGGATCGGGGCCGGACTCGGCGGCCGACGGGGGCTCTGCCGCCGGGAGCTCGGGCACGGGCATGGCCGGGGCGGTCGCCGTCGGCGAGATGTCCCAGGCCAGCGAGGTCCGTGCCGGCGCCTTGCCTGGCTCAGCGCCGCGCTGGGGTCCGCTCAGCCCGCGGCACGCCAGCAGCACCACGCAGAGCGTGGCCCACAGGGCAAGAGCGCCAAGAAGAGAGCGGTGGGCGGACACGGGCTACCGGACAGGCGCGACCGGCTGGCCGCAATGCCTATCGTAATAGGAACAATTCGCGTTTTCAAAACGCCGACGTTCAGCCCGGCTCAGTCGCGGTCGTCGCGGGCCCAGACCGCGTCGTGTTCCCGCTTGACCGGGAACTTCGCGACCGGCGAGTAGGCCGGGGCGCACAGCGCGGCGCCGTCGCGGATATCGAAGCGGGCCCCGTGCAGGACGCACTCGATGCTGGCCTCGCCGGTATCAAAGGTGCCCGAGGACAGCTCGAACTCGTCGTGGGTGCACTGGTCTTCCAGCGCGTACAGCTCGCCGTCCAGGTTGAACACCACGATCGGCGTGCCGGTCACTTCATCAAAGGTGCTCTTCATCTCGCCCGGCAGCAGCTCGGCGCTGGCGCAGACGAAGGTCCAGGTGTCGCTCACGCCGGCACCGCCAGCGGCTTTTCCAGGATCTCGAAGCGCAGGTCGTCGCGCTTGGGGATGCCGAAGCGTTCATCGCCATACGGGAAGGGCTTCTTGATGCCGGTGCGCTGGTAGCCGCGGCGCTCGTAGAAGGCGATCAGTTCGTCGCGGATGTCGATCACCGTCATCTGCATGACCGGCACGCCCCACTCGCGCGCGGCGTGGGCTTCGGCGGCCAGCATCACCTGCTTGCCGACGCCGCCGCCCTGCTGGGTCGGGTCCACCGAGAACATGCCGAAGTAGCCCTTGCCCTGGTCATCGGCGATATGTGCGCAGGCCAGCAGCTGGCCCTCGCGCTCGGCGAGCAGGATGGTGCTGCGCGGGCGCTCGATGTCGGCCTGAAGACCCTGCGGGTCGATGCGGGCGCCATCGAGGATGTCGGCCTCGGTGGTCCAGCCGGCGCGGCTGGCATCGCCCCGGTAGGCGGAGGTGACAAGGGTGACGAGGGCGGGGATGTCGGCCAGCGTGGCGGCGCGGTAGGTCAGGGTGCTCATGCCGCCATTTTAGGCTGGCCGGGGCCCGGACGGAAACGACCGGGGCGGGCAACGAAAAACGCCGTGGCAGGCCACGGCGTTCCAAGGGGGACACAGACGAGGCGGGCTCAGCCCAGCAGCTTGCGCACCTTGTTCAGCGCCACGATGAAGCGCTCGATCTCGTCATGCGTGTTGTAGAACGCCAGCGAGGCGCGGCAGGTCGCGGCGACGCCGTAATACTGCAGCAGCGGGTGCGCGCAGTGCTGGCCCGAGCGCACGGCAACACCTTCCAGATCCAGCAGGGTGGCCAGGTCGTGCGAATGCGCGCCCTCCACCAGGAAGGAGACCACCGCCGCCTTGTCCGGCGTGGTGCCGAAGATGCGCAGGCCGTCGATCTTGCCCAGTTCTTCGTTGAAGTGCGCCAGCAGCTCGGTTTCGCGTGCTTCCACGTGGTCCAGGCCGAGCGATTCGAGGTAGTCCACCGCCACGCCCAGGCCGATGAAACCGGCGATGTTCGGGGTGCCGGCTTCGAACTTGTGCGGGGCATCGTTGAACACGGTGCCCTCGAAGCTCACTTCCTTGATCATCTCGCCGCCACCAATGAACGGCGGCATGGCGTCCAGGTGTTCGCGCCTGGCCCACAGCGCGCCGGTGCCGGTCGGGCCGCACATCTTGTGCCCGGTGATGGCATAGAAGTCGCAGCCGATCGCGGGGATGTCGACCTTGCGGTGCGGTGCGGCCTGCGAGCCGTCCACCACGGTGATGATGCCGCGCTTGCGGGCCTCGCGGCAGATCTCGCGGACCGGATTGACCGTGCCCAGCACATTGGACACATGGGCAACGGCGAGCAGCTTGACCTCGGGGGTCATGGCCTTGCGCAGTGCGTCCAGGTCCAGGGCACCCTCCGGGGTGATCTCGGCCACGCGGATCGTCGCGCCGGTGCGCTGGGCGACCAGCTGCCAGGGCACGATGTTGGCGTGGTGTTCCATGCGCGAGACCAGGATGACATCGCCGGCCTTCAGCCGCGGCAGTGCCCACGAATAGGCGACCAGGTTGATCGCGAAGGTGGTGCCGCTGCACAGCACCAGTTCGCTGGCACGCACGTTGAGGAAGCGCGCCAGCTTGTTGCGCGCGCCTTCGTAGGCATCGGTCGCCTCGGTGCCGAGCGCATGCACTGCACGGCTGACGTTGGCGTTGTAGCGGCGGTAGAACTCGTCCAGCGCGCCGATCACCTGCACCGGCTTCTGGCCGGTGTTGGCGTTGTCGAAGTACACCAGCGGCTTGCCGTGCACTTCGCGCATCAACAGCGGGAAGTCCAGTCGCACGCGGTCCCAATCGGGCGCGGCGCCGGTATCGGCGACCGGGCGCGGCGTGGACAGGTTCATGCCACGCCCGCCAGGGCCAGTGCACGGGTGAGCTGGGCGGTGAGCTGCTCGGTCAGGCGTGCGTCGAGCGCGTTCAGCGGTTCATGGCAGAACGCCGCGCTCAGCAGCTGCTGCGCGCGATCGGCCGGCAGGCCGCGCGAGCGCAGGTAGAACAGCGCATTCGCATCGAGCTGGCCGACCGTAGCACCATGGGCGGCCTTCACTTCGTCGGCGTCGATCACCAGCGTGGGCTGGGTATCGATCTCGGCATCGGCCGACAGCAGCAGGTTCTTGTTGGACAGGTTGGCGTCGGTGCCATCGGCGCCTTCGCGGATGTGGATGCCACCGTGGAAGACCACGCGGCTGCGGTTGGCCGCCACACCACGCCAGACCATTTCCGAGGCGGTATCGCGTGCGATGTGCTCGATGCCCAGGCGGGTATCGACATGGCGGCGGCCGTTGCCGAGCAGCACGCCGTTGGCGGTCAGCTGGGCGTTGTCGCCTTCCAGGCGGACGTTGAGCTCATGGCGGCTCAGCGCGGCGCCCAGTTCCAGATCGACACGACGGTACTGCGCGTTGCGGGCCAGCACGGCGTCGGTGCGCAGCAGCGAGGTGGCGCGGGTGGCGTCGGCCTGCACACGGGCGTGCGAGAGCACGGCATCCTGCGCCAGGTGGACGTGCACGAGGGTGTTGTCCAGGTGCGCGGCATCACCCACATGCAGGTGGTGCTCGACCACGCCCAGCGCAGCGCCAGCGCGAAGTTCGATCAGGTGGCGGTGGTGCCAGGACAGATCGGTCTCGCCAGCCACGCTGATGAAGACCAGCTGCAGCGGCGTCTCGACCTGCACGCCGGCTTCCACGCGCAGCAGCACGCCTTCATCGGCGAGCGCGGCGTTGAGGCGGGCGAACACTTCCTCGCTGCGCTCGAAGCGGCGGCCGAGGAAGCGAGCGGCTTCATCGCCCGCGGCCAGCGCCGAGGACAGGGTCGCCAGCTGCACACCGGCCGGCACCGCGGCGACATCGCTCAGCGCGCCGGACGGGCGACCATTGACGAACACCAGCCGCGGCGACGGAATGTCGGCCAGCAGGGCGGCATCGACCACGGCCGGGGCGAGCGGGGCGGGCTGGAAGCTGCGACGCTCCAGCTGGCGCAGGGAGGTGTATTTCCAGGCTTCGGTGCGCGGGCCGGGCAGGCCGGCCTGCAGGGCGGCATCCAGCTCGGCGCGACGTGCATCGCTGCCGCAGAAGCCGCTGGCGAGGGAATCGAGCAGGGCGCTCATCAGACCGCTGCCTCCGGCACCACGCGGTCCTTCAGGAAGTGGTAGCCATGGGCTTCCAGTTCCAGGGCCAGTTCCGGGCCGCCGCTCTGCACGATCTTGCCGTCGGCCAGCACGTGCACCACGTCCGGCTTGATGTAATCGAGCAGGCGCTGGTAATGGGTGATCACGATGAAGGAGCGGTCCGGCGAACGCAGCGCGTTGACGCCGTCGGCCACGCTCTTGAGCGCGTCGATATCCAGGCCGGAGTCGGTTTCATCCAGGATCGCAAGCTTCGGCTCGAGCACGGCCAGCTGGAAGATCTCGTTGCGCTTCTTCTCGCCACCGGAGAAGCCTTCGTTGACGCCGCGGTGCAGCAGCTCGTCCTTCAGGTGCAGCACGGCCAGCTTCTGGCGGACCAGCTTGAGGAACTGCATCGAATCCAGCTCTTCCTCGCCGCGCGCCTTGCGCTGGGCGTTGAGCGCCGCGCGCAGGAAGTAGGTGTTGTTCACGCCGGGGATTTCCACCGGATACTGGAAGGCCAGGAACAGGCCGGCGGCGGCGCGTTCTTCCGGCGCCAGCTCGAGCAGGTCACGGCCTTCGAACTGCACGCTGCCTTCGCTCACGTCATAGCCGTCGCGGCCGGCCAGGACGTTGCCCAGGGTGGACTTGCCGGCGCCGTTGGGGCCCATGATGGCGTGCACCTGGCCGGGCTTCACGTCGAGCGAGAGGCCCTTGAGAATCTCTTTTTCGCCAATGCGTGCGTGGAGGTTGTCGATCTTCAACATGTCGATAATCGTCTTGTCAGATAGGGGGAACTGGAGGCAGCGCGACTCAGAGGTCGTATTCGCTGCGCTCGAGGAATTCGTTGCGCAGGTAGGCGGTGCGGGTTTCGGTCAATGCGGCCTTGGCGCCGATGTAGAGCATCGGGTACATCGAGCCGTACAGCATGCGCGGGTCTTCATCCTTGCCGACCGGGTACTGCGCTTCCAGGTCGGCATCGCGCAACTGCACCCACAGGCGCTGGGCGGCCTTCAGCTTGGCCAGCGCCACCGGGGCATCGGCCAGCTCGCCCACCACCTGGCGGTACACCGCGTTCAACGCGGCATCGGCTGTTTCGAACCCTTCGTTGGCGCACTCGTTCATCTGCATCTGCGTGCTCAGATCGTCGCAGGCCGATTCGGCGAACGCCGGCGCGGCCGCGCAGAGCAGCAGGGCCAGGGGGAGCAGGCGCTTCATCCGACCGAGCCTTCCAGGCTGACTTCCAGCAGCTTCTTGGCTTCCACGGCGAACTCCATCGGCAGCTCGCGGAAGACCTGCTTGCAGAAGCCGTCGACGATCATCGAGACCGCGTTTTCCTGGTCGATGCCACGGGCGCGGCAATAGAACAGCTGGTCGTCGGAGATCTTGGAGGTGGTCGCTTCGTGTTCGACCGTCGCGCTGGGGTTCTTCACCTCGATGTAGGGGAAGGTATGCGCGCCGGACTTCTTGCCGATCAGCAGCGAATCGCACTGGGTGTAATTGCGCGCGCCTTCGGCGCCGCGATCGATCTTCACCAGGCCACGGTAGGTGTTCTGGCCATGGCCGGCGCTGATGCCCTTGCTGACGATCTTGCTCTTGGTGCGCTTGCCGATGTGGATCATCTTGGTACCGGTGTCGGCCTGCTGACGATGGTGGGTCAGCGCGACCGAGTGGAACTCGCCGACCGAATCATCGCCAAGCAGCACGCACGACGGATACTTCCAGGTGATCGCCGAGCCGGTCTCGACCTGGGTCCAGGTGACCTTGCTGCGCGCACCACGGCACTCGGCACGCTTGGTGACGAAGTTGTAGATGCCGCCCACGCCGTTCTCATCGCCCGGGTACCAGTTCTGCACCGTGGAGTACTTGATCTCGGCGTCTTCCAGCGCGACCAGCTCGACCACCGCGGCATGCAGCTGGTTCTCATCGCGCATCGGCGCGGTGCAGCCTTCCAGGTAGGACACGTACGCCTTGTCTTCGCAGATGATCAGCGTGCGCTCGAACTGGCCGGTGTGGCCGGCGTTGATGCGGAAGTAGGTGCTCAGTTCCATCGGGCAACGCACGCCCTTGGGGATGAACACGAAGCTGCCGTCGGAGAACACCGCCGAGTTGAGCGCGGCGAAGTAGTTGTCGCCGACCGGCACCACGGTCCCCAGGTACTGCTTGACCAGTTCCGGGTGTTCCTTGATCGCTTCAGACATCGAGCAGAAGATCACGCCCTTCTCGGCCAGTTCCTTGCGGAACGTGGTGCCGACCGAAACCGAATCGAACACCGCATCAACGGCGACGCCGGCCAGCTTGGCGCGCTCATGCAGCGGCACGCCGAGCTTGTCGTAGGTGTCCAGCAGTTCCTTGGGCACATCGTCCAGCGAGGCGTACTTCGGGCCCTTCGGCGCGGAGTAATAGCTCAGCGCCTGCAGGTCGATCTGCGCGATCTGCAGCTTGGCCCAGTCCGGCATCGGCATGGTCAGGAAGTGGCGGTAGGCGTCCAGCCGCCACTGCGTCATCCACTCCGGCTCGTCCTTCTTGGCCGACAGGGCACGGATGGTGTCCTCGTCCAGGCCGGGCGGCAACGAGTCCGATTCGATGTCCGTGATGAAGCCCGCCGAATACTTGCGGCCGAGCTGCTCATGGATCTCGCGGTTGGGGGTATCGCCGGTGGCGACGGTATCGAGGGTATCGGTGGCCATGGGGGCTGCCTGATCAGGAGACGACATCCGCCGCGATCGCGCGGCGGTGGGCGTCAACAAGGGGAAGAGGGGGCAGGATCTGCGCCAGGGTGACCGCGCGCAGCGCTTCGGACACCACGTCGTTGATCATCCGCCAGCTGCTGCGCGCGCCACACTGCAGCTCGCGGCCGCACTGGCTGTGGTCGTGGGCGCACTCGGTCAGGCCCAGCGGCCCTTCCATGGCTTCCACGATCTCGAACAGCGTGATCTGGTCTGCCGCGCGGGTCAGCCGGTAGCCGCCACGGACGCCGCGCAGGCCTTCGACCAAGCCGGCCTGGGCCAGCGGCTTGAGCAGCTTGCTGACGGTGGGCGGTTCCAGACGGGCGAACTCGGCCAGTTCAGTGGCACTGAGCACCTCGCCCGGGCGGGCAGCGAGCACGGTCAGCACGACGGTGGCGTAATCGGTGAGCTTGGTGACGCGGAGCATGTGGGGTGCAGAACCATAAAGCGGACTGAAATTGTACGCTTTTCTCCGGCGGCATCCAACCCGCCCGTTCAGGCGCCCGCAGGGCGGCCTGGGACGCGTATTGAACCGCATCGCTTTGGCAATCACAAAGATTAAGCGAGAATCGGGGCTTCCCACCGCAACGGTCAGCCAGATGCCCAAGAAGATCCAGGCCCGCAAGTCCACCATCCATGGCAATGGCGTGTTCGCGCTGGCGCCGATCAAGAAGGGCGAGCGGGTCATCCAGTACAAGGGTCTGCTGCGCAGCCACGCCGACGTGGATGCCGACGACACCGGGGATGTGGAGAGCGGTCATACCTTCCTGTTCACCCTCAACGACGACTACGTCATCGATGCGAACTACAAGGGCAACGACGCGCGCTGGCTCAACCACAGCTGCGATCCGAACTGCGAAGCGGTGATCGAGGAAGCCGAGGGTGACAACCGCCGCGAGGACAAGGTGTTCATCGAGGCGATCAAGGACATCAAGCCGGGCGATGAATTGACCTACAACTACGGCATCACCCTGGCCGAGCGTCACACCGCGCGCCTGAAGAAGATCTGGGAATGCCGCTGCGGGTCGAAGAAGTGCACCGGCACGATGCTGCAGCCCAAGCGCTGATCCCTCCGGTCGCCACCGGCCGTGGGCCGGTGGCTGTCCCGACACGATGTGCACATCGTGGTCACCGCCGCCCAATGCGGCCGTGGCCACACTGAGCGCTCCTACTTACTGGAGCCGCTCCATGGCACACGTACTCAACGGCAAGCACATCGCGATCCTCGCCACCGATGGCTTCGAGCAGTCCGAGCTGCAGGAACCCAAGCGCCTGCTGGAATCCTGGGGCGCTTCGGTCAAGGTGATCGCCCCGGGTGACGCCCGCACGATCCGCGGCTGGAAAGACAAGGACTGGGGCGAGGAGGTCACGGTCGATGGACCGCTGAAAGGCGCCAAGGCCGACGATTACGACGCGCTGGTTCTGCCCGGCGGCGTGATCAATCCCGACAAACTGCGCATCGACACCGATGCGGTCGCGCTGATCAAGGCCTTCGGTGGGGCGGGCAAGCCGGTGGCCGCGATCTGCCACGGCCCGTGGCTGCTGGTCGAGTCTGGCCTGGCCAAGGGCCGCAAGGTGACCTCGTGGCCGTCGCTGAAAACCGATCTGGGCAATGCCGGTGCGGAGTGGACCGATGCCGAAGTGGTGGTGGATGGTGGCCTGATCACCAGCCGCAAGCCGGGTGATATTCCCGCCTTCGCCGATGCGGTGGCCAAGGCGTTGGCCGGTTGATCGTGTGGGCACCGACCCAGGTCGGTGCCCACCATCGCGTTAGTTGCTGAGCAGCCCGGCCGGCACCAGCGCGCCGAGATCCTGGTTGAAGGTGACCACCAGCTTGCCGTTCTCCACCTGCGCCGACTGCACCTGCAGCGTGCCGAGCACCGCGGCCACGCTCGGGTCGATCTTGTAGATCGGCTCGCGCTGGGCGTAATCGGTGAGCCAGGCATTGAGCAGGCCGCGCGTACGCGAATCCAGCTTGCCGCCGTTGTTGGCCGGGGTGAAATCGTCGACCGTCGGCTCCTGCAGGTGGAAGCCCTGGGTCTGCGCGTCATAGCGCAGGCCGCTGCTCAGCTTCACTTTGCCCAGCGGCGCCGGGTTGCCGCCGGCGGTCGCCATGGCGACATCGAAGCCCAGGTCCAGCCGGCTGCCCTGCGGAAGGGTCAGCTGCGGATGGCTCATCGTCATTGCGATCAGGCCCCCCAGCGCATTCTGCGTGCGCGGGAAGCTGCCATCGAGGTACTGCTGCACATCGGCGGCGCCGACCGACAACTGGCGGCCGGAGACGCTGGGCGCGGCCTGCGCGCCGATGGCGGCAGCCAGCAGCACGGTGCAGGCGGCGAGGCGGGACAACAGCGGGCGAACGTTCATGGCGGCAGGCCGTGGGGAATGAGATGCCAACAATAGCGCGCGCGGCTGAATCCAGCTTTGACGTACGCGGTCAGGATGCGCCGGTGCGCCCTGCCGATGCAGTCAGTTCAGTACCGGCTGGATCGAGGCGCCATGGATCTCCCACCCGCTCCCATCCGCGCGGGGCTGCAGCCGATACCAGCCCTCGAAACGGAGCGTGCTGGTCCCGGTGCTGACCCGGATCTGGACCGGCACTTCGCGCAGCCGGGAGGGCTCGGCGGTGTCCCGTGCGATCGGGGCGCTGGTCTTGATGCGCAGCCCGCGGAAGTCGGGCAATGCGCGAAGGGCGGCATCGTCCGGGTGGCCGCCCGGGCCGCCGCCGGTCCACTGTGCGTCGGCGGTGGCGACGTCGCCCTGCGCCAATGCACTCAGATAGCGATGCACCAGCGAGGGCTCATCCAGTGCGTCCGCGGCCACTGCACTGAGTGCGGTCGGTGGCGCGGCGGTGGGTGGGGGCGTCGGTGCACTGTGCTGAGGTGGCACGTCATCGGCGTGCGCTGCGCCTTCGCGTGCCGCAGCTGACTCGGTCAGGGGCGGCTGCTGCTGGCAGGAGCAGCCGTGCAGGAACAGCAACGGAAGCAACAGGACGGCGCGGCGCATGCAGGACTCTCCCCGGAGAGCGCCGAGTGTAGCGCCACGCCCGGCGCTTGGCTCAGGGCGCGCCCTGGATCGACTCCAGCGCGGCGAGCACCTCATCCAGCTGCGGCTGCAGCACGGTGAGCGGGTGGCTGGGTTCCTCGGCGTGGCGCTGGGCGAGATCGCGCAGCAGCTGGGTGGCCACGATGGCCGCGGCACGTTCGTCACCGCTGAGCCCGGTGTTGCGCCGCGCGATTTCCAGCAGGCGCATCCAATCCTGCTGCGCACGATGCTCCAGCTCGATGGTGCAGCGCCCGCTGCACTGCAGGCCGTCCTTTTCGATCGGGGTGACGGTGATGCGGTAACGCTGGGAAGAAGAGCTGGCCATGGCTGCCTGCGCGGTGGGGGACAAGGCCACCATAGGCTGCGATGTGTGCGGCGGCGACAGGCGCGGTCGCACGCAGTGTTCCACCCTGTGCGTTCCGCTCGGTTCTGCGATGCCGTGGATCGCGGCAGGACAGGCATCTTCGCGCCACGTGGGCGCCTCACACGTCTCTGGCAACGCTGTGTTTCGCTGCGCGCGCGTCACCAAAAAAAACGGGACGGCATATGCCGTCCCGTCCGGGTGCTGCAGGAAGCGCGCAGATTAGAGCGCGGCATCCTTGAGCTTCTTGAGCGGACGCACCTTCAGCTTGGTGGACGCCGGCTTGGCGGCGAACCACTGCTCTTCCTTGGTGAACGGGTTGATGCCCTTGCGCTTCGGCTTGGCCGGCACGCTGACGGTGGAGATCTTCAGCAGGCCCGGCAGGGTGAAGCTGCCCGCGCCCTTCTTGTGCACCGAAGCGGCGACGGCGCCTTCCAGCGAGGCGAGCACGGCGCGCACGTCCTTGGCGACAACGCCGGACGCTTCAACGATGTGTGCAACCAGACCAGACTTGCTCAGCACTTCCTTGATCGGCTTGGGAGCGGCCGGCTTCGCGGCTGCCTTCGTAGCGACTTTCTTTACTGCCTTCTTCGGGGCAGCCTTCTTAGCGGTCTTTGCCATGGTTTCCTGTTCCGTGAACGGTTGGTTGTTTGGTCGCGCCGAACCCCGTCGGCAAGCGAAATGTAGGGCAACTATGGGGCGCCGCCAATAGGCAAACGCATAAAAATTGGTGATTTCCACGCCCTTCGTTACCGCAGTGCATCAGGTCATAGCCAAAAAACAGGGTCCGCCCTCGCGGCGGAGGCCATCGGTCATGGACCGTCGCACCCCGACTGTCGCACGAAAACCACTTGAAAACAGCATCGATCTTGATGGCCGATTCAGCTGGGAGCGCCACCTGCCGTGGCGCTGACGGCGGCCAGACACGGTGCTAACGCGGGGCGGTCTAGGCTGGCTTGGCCATTCATCCCGCAGGAGATCAACGATGGGTATTTCGCGTCATGCCACCGCGCATTGGGAAGGTGACCTCAAGACAGGCAAGGGACAATTGAGCACGCCCCAGAGCGGCTTGATGGACAAAACCCGCTATGCCTTCAGCAGCCGCTTCGGTGATGAGAAGGGCACCAACCCGGAAGAACTGATCGCCGCCGCACACGCCGGCTGCTTCACGATGGCGCTGTCGGCCAAGCTCACCGAGGCCGGTTTCGTGCCGACCTCGCTGGATACCGAAGCCAAGGTGGACCTCTCGATGGAGGGGGGCCCCCAGCTGTCGCAGATCACGTTGAAGGTGAAGGCCGTAGTGCCGAACATCGAGGCCACCCAGTTCCGTGCCATCGCCGATGACGCCAAGCAGAACTGTCCGGTGTCCAAGGCGCTGAGTGCGGTACCGATCAGCCTTGAGGCCGAGTTGGCCGGCTGATCCGCGCCCGCCATTGGTGCACAGCAGATTGTGATGGGAAAGCGGCGGCCGCATAGTCGCCGCTTTCCTGTTGTGGGGTATCTGCATGCGTCCGACCGCTCTTGCCGCCCTGATGGCCTGCCTGCTGGCCGGCACCGCGCAGGCCGATGTGCGCCTGCTGACCGCCGCGACCATCCATACCGGGGATCCCGACGCGCCCGCCGCCACAGCGCTGGCGTGGGATACCGGCACCGGGCGCGTGCTCGCCGTCGGTGATCGCCAGGCACTGTTGACGCTGTATCCGCTGGCAGCGCTGACCGACGTCGGCCACGCCACCGTGATCCCGGGGCTGATCGATGCGCATGCACACCTGATGTTCCTGGGCGGCACCCTGATGCAGGCCGACCTGACCGGCGCGGCCGGCACCCAGGAAATCGTGGCGCGCCTGCAGCGCTTTGCGGCCGACAATCCCGAGGGCTGGCTGCTGGGCAGCGGCTGGGACCAGAACCGGTGGCCGGACAAACGGTTCCCGACGGTGGCCGATCTCGACGCGGCGTTCCCGGACCGGCCGGTCTGGCTGGGTCGCATCGATGGTCACGCGGGCTGGGGCAACAGTGCGGCACTGCGCGCGGTCGCACGGCAGCCGGGCCAACGCGCGTTGAAGGGCAACTGGCAGCCGGCCGGTGGGCGCATCGTGCGCGATGCCAAGGGGCAGCCGAGCGGGGTGTTCATCGATGAAGCGATGAGCCTGGTGCAGGCGGCGATCCCAACGCCCAGCGACGCCGCCCGCGAGCAGATGCTGACCCGCGCACTGGATAAAGCGGTCAGCCAAGGCCTGACCGGTGTGCACGACATGGGCGTATCGCGCGCCGATCTGGCCCTGATGCGCCGCTTCGCCGATGCCGGCGCGCTGCCGCTGCGCATCGATGCGTATGCCGATGGCAATGGCGATGCCCTCGCGGATCTGTGTGCGCAGGGCGCGTACCAGCATGCCGGTGGCCGCCTGGAAATGCGCGGGGTCAAGCTCTTCATGGACGGCGCGCTGGGCAGCCGCGGTGCCGCGCTGCTGGCCGATTACAGCGACGATCCGCACAACCGTGGGCTGCTGGTGACCTCGCCGGCCGATTTCGAAACGGCGGTGCGCAAAGCCGATAGCTGTCATGTCCAGGTCGCCACCCATGCGATCGGGGATCGTGGCAACCGGATCGCACTGGATACCTATGCCAGGGTGCTGGGCGAGCGCCGTGGCAGCGACCATCGCTGGCGGATCGAGCATGCGCAGGTGGTGGCGCTGGAGGACATTCCGCGCTTTGCCCACCTCGGCGTGATCGCCTCGATGCAACCTGCCCACGCCACCTCGGACATGGGCTGGGCGCAGGATCGGGTCGGTCCCGAGCGCATCCTCGGGGCCTATGCGTGGCGGCGGATGCTGGGCTCCGGTGCCCGTCTTGCGCTTGGTTCGGATTTCCCGGTGGAACAGGTGGATCCCCGCCTGGGCCTGTATGCCGCGGTCACCCGCCAGGACCGTGCCGGCCAACCGCCGGCGGGCTGGCAGCCCGATCAGCGCCTGACCGCGGCCGAAGCGCTGCGGGGGTTCACTGCCGACGCCGCGTGGGCAGGCCATGACGAGGCCCAGGTCGGCCGGTTGCAGCCCGGCCTGCGCGCGGATTTCGTCGTGCTCGATCGCGATCCGCTCAGCATCGCGCCTACCGAACTGGCGGACCTGCAGGTGCGCTCGACCTGGGTCGATGGCGCACCGGTGTACGACGCGGCGCGTTGACGCGCCGCCGCCGGGATCACCAGTCCAGCGTGCCGCGGATGACGGTCTGCACCTGGCCACCGGACCAGACATCGCCATGGTCATCGATGCGCAGGGTCAGGCGCGCATCGTGGCCCACTTCGCGACCCTGGCTGACCACATAGCCGTGCGCGGTGCCAGGCAGCGCGTCGCGGCTGTCCAGCCAGGCAGCCAGCACCGCATTGGCCGCACCGGAGGCGGCATCTTCAAAGCGGCGACCGTTGCCGACGAACGCACGCACCGCAAGATCCCACGCCTGGCCCTGGCTGCGTGCATAGGCGAAGACCCCCATGCTGTCGGTGGCCTCGGCCAAGGTCGCCACGGCATGCCAATCCGGGGTGAGCGCGCGCAGGGCGGCCTCGTCAGCGAGTTCGACCACCCACCAGCTGCGGCCACCGGCCATGCGCGCCGGCGGCAGATGGCCCAGCGGCCAGCCCGCCAGCGCGGCCTGCAGGCGCGGGTCGGCGGCCGTGGTCACTTCGGCCACCGCGGCGCGCGGGGTACGGATCGCGATGGTGCGGGCCTCACCGCTGCCGTCCACGCGTAGCGGCAAGGCCCCGGCGATGCCGTCCTGGACCAGCACGCCCTCGACCGGTGCGGCCACGCCCAGCTCCAGCACGGCATGCGCGGTGCCCACGCTGGGGTGGCCGGCGAACGGGACTTCCTTCTGCGGGCTGAACATGCGGATGCCGTAGCTCGCGCCCGGGGCAGCAGGCGGGAACACGAAGGTGGTCTCCGGCAGCCGGGTCCAGCGGGCGATGGCCTGCATCGCCGTCTCGTCCAGGCCCTGTGCATCGAGCACGACGGCCAGCGGGTTGCCGGCGCCGGGGTAGGGCGAGAACACGTCCAGCTGCAGGAAACGACGGGAGGTCATGGCGGGGCGCTCAACGAAAAACGGGCGGGCAGCTTACCAACCGGGGCCGTGTTCCGGGCCCTGTGTGGCGGCCTGCGCACCGGTCCGGGGACAAATCCACCCGACCTGGGCCGCCCTGGCCCTGCAACGGGCAGGCTTGGCATAGAATCGGGGGTTCGGCCCGGCGTGCCGGGCGATCCCCTCACTACCCAAACCTCCACCTCCATGTCAGCTTCCCCCCTTGTCGATCGCTGGATCGTACTGAAGTTCGGCGGCACCTCCGTGTCGCGTCGTCACCGCTGGGACACCATCGGCAAACTGGCGAAAAAACGGGCGGAAGAAACGGGCTCGCGCGTGCTGGTGGTGGTATCGGCGCTGTCCGGGGTGACCAATGAACTCACCGCGATCGCCGATGGCGCCGCCGACAGCCGCGACCGTATCGCCGCGCTGGTCGCGCGCCACCGCGAATTCCTGACCGAGCTGGAGCTGGACGCCACCGCGCTGGACGTGCGTCTGGACGCGCTGGCCGGGCTGCTGGACGATCCGCGTGCCGCCGGTCGGCCGCTGGAGTGGCAGGCCGAGGTGCTGGGCCAGGGCGAACTGCTGTCCTCCACCGTCGGTGCGGCCTACCTGCGCGCCAGTGGCCTGGATTTCGGCTGGATGGACGCGCGCGAGTGGCTCGATGCGCTGCCGCCGCAGCCCAGCCAGAGCGAGTGGTCGCAGCGCCTGTCGGTGAACTGTCAGTGGCGTGCCGAGGCCGATTGGGCCACGCGTTTCCGCGCCCAGCCGACCCGCATGCTGATCACCCAGGGCTTCATCTCCCGCCACGCCGATGGCGGCACCGCCATCCTCGGTCGCGGCGGTTCGGATACCTCGGCGGCGTACTTCGGTGCGCTGCTCGGTGCCAGCCGCGTGGAGATCTGGACGGATGTGCCGGGCATGTTCAGCGCCAACCCGAAGGACGTGCCTGACGCGCGCCTGCTGACCCGATTGGACTATTACGAAGCACAGGAAATCGCGACGACCGGCGCCAAGGTGCTGCACCCGCGTTCGATCAAGCCGTGCCGCGATGCCGGCGTGCCGATGGCCATCCTGGATACCGAGCGCCCCGAGCTGCCGGGCACCAGCATCGACGGCAATGCCGCGGCGGTGCCGGGCGTAAAGGCGATCAGCCGCCGCAACGGCATCGTGCTGGTCTCGATGGAAGGCATCGGCATGTGGCAGCAGGTCGGCTTCCTGGCCGACGTGTTCGGGCTGTTCAAGAAGCATGGCCTCTCCGTGGACCTGATCGGTTCGGCCGAAACCAACGTGACCGTCTCGCTGGACCCGTCCGAAAACCTGGTCAGCACCGATGTGCTGGCCGCGCTGTCGGCCGATCTGTCGCAGATCTGCAAGGTCAAGATCATCGTGCCGTGCGCGGCGATCACCCTGGTCGGCCGCGGCATGCGCTCGATGCTGCACAAGCTCTCGGACGTGTGGGCCACCTTCGGCCGTGAACGTGTGCACATGATTTCGCAGTCTTCCAACGACTTGAACCTGACCTTCGTCATCGACGAAGCGGACGCGGACGGCCTGCTGCCGATCCTGCACGCCGAGCTGATCGACAGCGGCGCGATGCCGGTGGAAGAGGGCGAAGTGTTCGGCCCGCGCTGGCGCGAAATCGCCGGCACCATCCGCCCGCGCGAAACCGCCTGGTGGCGGGGCCAGCGCGAGCACCTGCTGACGCTTGCCCAGGCCGGTACGCCGCGCTACGTCTACAACCTGCCGACGGTACGGGCGCGTGCGCGCGCGCTGAACGTGATCAAGGCGATCGACCAGCGCTACTACGCGATCAAGGCCAACTCGCACCCGGCCATCCTGGAGGTGCTGGAGCAGGAAGGCTTCGGCCTGGAGTGCGTGTCGCACGGCGAGCTCAAGCACGTGTTCAACACGCTGCCGACGCTGTCGCCCAAGCGCGTGCTGTTCACCCCCAGCTTCGCGCCGCATGCCGAGTACGATGCCGCGTTCGCGCTGGGCGTGACCGTTACCCTGGACAACGTGGAAGCCCTGCAGCGCTGGCCGGAACTGTTCAGCAACCGCGAGCTGTGGCTGCGCGTGGACCTGGGCCGTGGCGAAGGCCACCATGCCAAGGTCCGCACCGGCGGCAAGGACTCCAAGTTCGGCCTGCCGATCGCCCGCGTGGATGAGTTCGTGCGCATTGCCGGCGAGCTGGGCACCCGCGTGGTCGGCCTGCATGCGCACCTGGGCAGCGGCGTGGAAACCGCGCAGCACTGGCGGCTGATGTGCGATGAACTGGCTGGGTTCGCCCGCCGCATCGGCAGCATCGAGACCATCGATATCGGCGGTGGCCTGCCGATCCCGTACAGCGCCGACGACGAGCCGTTCGATCTGGAGGCCTGGGCGATCGGCCTGGCCGAAGTGAAGGCCGTGCACCCGGCGTTCCGCCTGGCGATCGAACCGGGTCGCTACCTGGTGGCCGAGTCCGGCGTGCTGCTGGCGCGGGCCACCCAGGTGGTGGAGAAGGATGGCATCCGCCGCGTCGGCCTGGATGCAGGCATGAACACGCTGATGCGTCCGGCGCTGTACGACGCCTGGCATGACATCGAGAACCTCAGCCGCCTGAGCGGCTACTCCGAAGCGATGTTCGATGTGGTCGGCCCGATCTGCGAATCCAGCGATGTGTTCGGCAAGCGCCGCCGCCTGCCGGCCTCGACCGCGCCGGACGATGTGATGCTGATCGCCGACGCCGGCGCGTATGGCTACGTCATGGCCAACACTTACAACCAGCGCGAGCTGCCGCGCGAGGACGTCATCGATGATGGCCCTTGACCGCTGCCTGCCGCCTTCCAAACCGGATACACCATGACTGCTTTTGATAAACACCAGGTTGCCGTTTTCCGCTTCGTCCGCTGCGACTTCGCCGCGGACACCGGGGTGGCGCAGCTGGTCTACGCCTTCGATGACGGCCCGGAGCTGATCGAGACGGTGACCATTCCGGGCGCGCCGTTCGTGCTTGAGGGTGACCGCGCCGAGGCAGTGCAGCGCGCCCTGCGCCTGCTGCACCTGATGGCCGGCGTGAGCTACTACAAGGCCGGCGTGCCCGAGCAGGTGCGCATCGACAGCTACACCATTGATGCGGCCACCGCAGCGTTGGTTGAAACGGTGTACCTCAACGGCTTGGGCGAATTCGCCTACCGCAATGGCCTGAACCTGCGTGGCCGCTTCCGCCTGCCGGTGGAGGGCGAGGCCTTCACCGCACCGGTGCTGGGGCTGCGCGAACACGCGCTGGTCGCCATCGGCGGCGGCAAGGATTCGCTGGTCAGCATCGAAGCGCTGCGCAGCCTGGGCATCGCCGAAACGGTCACGTGGATCGGCGGCTCGCAGCTGATCCGTGCCTGCGCCGAGCGCACCGGCCTGCCGATCCTCAACATCGGCCGCACGCTGGCCCCGGAGCTGTTCGAGCTCAACCGCCAGGGTGCCTGGAACGGCCATATCCCGGTCACCGCGGTGAACTCGGCGATCCTGGTGCTGGCCGCGCTGCTGCAGGGCGTGGACCAGGTGGTGTTCTCCAACGAGCGCTCGGCCAGCTATGGCAGCCAGATTCCGGGCACCGGCGAGGTCAATCACCAGTGGTCGAAGGGCTGGGCGTTCGAGCAGGCCTTCGGTGAGCACCTGGAGCAGCATGTCGCCGCGGACCTGCATTACTACTCGCTGCTGCGCCCGCTCTCGGAGCTGGCGGTGGCGCGTCAGTTCGCCAAGCGCGATGTCTACGACGCGCATTTCTCCAGCTGCAACCGCAATTTCCACATCCTGGGCGAGCGCCCGGTGAACCGCTGGTGCGGCGTCTGCCCGAAGTGCCACTTCGTGTTCCTGGCGCTGGCCCCGTTCATGCCCAAGATGCGCCTGGTCGGCATCTTCGGCCGCAACCTGCTCGACGATATCGAGCAGGCCCCGGGCTTCGATGCGCTGCTGGAATTCCAGGACCACAAGCCGTTCGAGTGCGTGGGCGAAGGCCGCGAATCGCGCGCCGCGATGGCGACCCTGGCCGCGCGCCCGGAGTGGAATGAAGACGCATTGGTGAAGCGCTTCGTCCACGAGATCCGCCCGCAGCTGGACGCTACTGAACTGCAGATCGAACCGCTGCTGGCACTGGAAGGCGAGCACCGCATTCCGCCGGCGATCTGGGAGCGTCTGCGTGCGAATTTCGCAGCTTGATGGCAAACGCGTTGCATTGTGGGGATGGGGACGTGAGGGACGCGCCGCGTTTCGCGTCCTGCAGCAGCGGCTGCCGTCGCTGCCGCTGACCCTGTTCTGCCCGGAGGCCGAGGCCACCGGTGCGCGCGAGGAAACCCACGGCGCGCTGACGGTCCGTTCGGATGTCACCGGCGAGGCGCTGGCCGCGTTCGAGGTGGTGATCAAGTCGCCGGGCATCAGCCCGTATGGCGACGCTGCGTTGCACGCCACGGCGCAGGGCACGCAGTTCATCGGCGGTACCTCGCTGTGGTTCGCCGAACAGGCCGCCGCCGACGGCATCGTGCACGATACCGTGTGCGTGACCGGCACCAAGGGCAAGAGCACCACCACCGCGCTGCTGGCGCATCTGCTGCGCGCCTCGGGCGCGCGCACCGGGCTGATCGGCAACATCGGCCTGCCGCTGCTGGAAGTGCTCGACCCGCAGCCGGTGCCGCAGTACTGGGCGGTGGAGCTCTCCAGCTACCAGACCGGCGAGGTTGCGCGCAGTGGCGCGCACCCGCTGGTCGCCATCGTGCTGAACCTGTTCCCCGAGCACCTGGATTGGCACGGCAGCGAAGCACGCTACATCGACGACAAGCTGCAGCTGGTCACCGGGGCCGCGCCGCGGATCGCGGTGCTCAATGCGGCCGACCCGCACCTGGCAGCGTTGTCGCTGCCGGAGAGCGAGGTCATCTGGTTCAACCAGCCGCTGGGCTGGCATATGCGCGGCGATGTCGTGCATCGCGGCGAGCAGGCCGTGTTCGACACCTCACACACGCCGCTGCCCGGCCGACACAACCGCGGCAACCTGTGCGCGGTGCTGGCGGCGATCGAGGCGCTGGGCCTGGACGCGGTGGCCCTGGCCCCGGCGGTGCAGGCCTTCCGCCCGCTGCCCAACCGCCTGCAGACCATCGGTGCGCGCGAGGGGATCACCTTCGTCAACGATTCGATCAGCACCACGCCGCACGCAAGCCTGGCGGCGCTGGAATGCTTCGCCGGTCGCCGCATCGCGCTGCTGGTGGGCGGCCATGATCGTGGCCTGGACTGGCACGACTTCGTCGCGCACATGGCCCACGACGTGCCGCCGGTGGAGATCGTCACCATGGGCGCCAACGGCCCGCGTATCCACGCGCTGCTGCAGCCGCTGGCCGATGCCGGCCGTTTCGGTCTGCATGCCGCTACCGATCTGCCCGACGCCATGCGGCTGGCGCAGGCCGCGCTCGGCGGGCAGGGCGGGGTGGTGCTGCTGTCGCCGGGTGCGCCGAGCTACGGCGTGTACCGCGACTACGTCGCGCGTGGCCGGCACTTCGCCGAACTGGCGGGGTTTGATCCCGATGCGATCACGGCGATCCCGGGGATCGGGATCGCATAACGTGCCACGGTAGAGCCGACCGTTGGTCGGCTGCGTGGGATCCTGCAATCAGGCTTCTTCCTCATCGATGAACGCGTAATCCCCGTCGATGAGCTGCTGCAGGTACGCATCGAAACCCGGTGCGATCACGGCATAGCTGTCCGGGTCGTGCAGGTAGCGCACCACCTGGCCGACCGTGCCGCCCGGCGCGGGGTCGAAATCCAGGTACAGCATCGACGTGCCGCCGTTGTTCATGCAGTGCGAGAAGCACAGGCGCTTGCCCATCGGCAGATCCGCATCGATGCCCTCGCCGAGGATCTCGGGGTCTTCCTCCAGCCATTCCTCGTAGATCGAGCGGATGCTGTCATCCCACTGCGCGCTGTCCTCGAATATCTGGTCCACCGAACGCAGGTAGTAGGGGTAATGCCCCTCCTCGACATCCGAGCCCAGCATCAGCACCACCGCCTCGCCACCCGGGTAGGGGCGGAAATGCGTGCCATCGACCCGCCCCAGCAGCGCCACCAGGCTCTCGGGCACCTGCGGCCAGCGCTCGCGCAGGCGCTGCAGATCGGCCGTGCTGGCGCCCTCGACCCAGGCCCACATCCGCGCATCGTCGTCGGGCAGGCGCGGCACCAGGCCGGAAAGGAAACGATCGACAAGGCTCATGCGGGGTTCCATGCAAAGGGGGCGGCCAGCCTGCCATAACAGGGACGCAGGTAGTCAATTCACGGGGTTGCACGTCGCGCCGGCGCTTCTACACGGTCTCGTCAACCGGCCGTCATACACTCGGGGCTCTTTCTGTCGGGAGCAGACGCATGAACAGGCAATGGCGGTGGGGTGCGGCGGTGCTGTTGGGCATGACGGCGCTGCCCGCGCTGGCGGCGATGCAGGCCAAGCCGGTGGAGTGGACCCAGGACGGCACCACCTTCAGCGGGGTGCTGGTCTACGACGACAGCGACAACGACAAACGCCCGGGCCTGGTGATGGTGCCCAACTGGAAGGGGGTCAACGATTCGGCCATCGCCAAGGCCAAGCAGCTGGCCGGCGATGACTATGTGGTGCTGGTGGCCGATGTGTACGGCAAGGGTGTGCGTCCGAAGACCGATGCCGAGGCCGGTCCGGTGGCGACCAAGCTGCGCAATGACCGTCCGGTGCTGCGGGCGCGTGCGCTCAAGGCGATCGAGGTGTTGAAGGCGCAGTCCGGCAAGGCACCGCTGGATGCCAGCCGGATCGGCGCGGTCGGGTTCTGCTTCGGCGGCACCACGGTGCTGGAGATGGCGCGCGCTGGCGCACCGCTGGCCGGTGTGGTCAGCCTGCACGGTGGGCTGGGCTCGCCGCTGCCGGCCAAGGCCGGTGGCACCCATCCCTCCGTGCTGGTGCTCAATGGCGCCGACGACAAGAGCGTGAGCAAGGACGACATCGCCAGCTTCGAGCAGGAAATGAACGCCGCCCAGGTCGACTGGGCGTTCACCAACTACAGCGGGGCGGTGCACTGCTTTGCCGAGTCGGATGCGAACAGTCCGCCGGGGTGCCAGTACAACGAGCGCGCGGCCAAGCGCGCGTGGAAGGCGCTGGATGAGTTCTTCGAGGAGCGGTTCGAGACGACACGCCGGTAGGTGCCGACCGTTGGTCGGCACGCTTTCCGATCAATGCGAGCGCTGCACCGCGTAACGGGCCAGCCCGCGAAGCGCGGCCACGGCATCGTTGTCGGCCAGGCCGTCGAGCGCACGCTCGGCGGCATCGGCGTATTCCTCGGCACGGGCGCGGCTGTACTCCAGCCCGCCGGTGGCATGGATGGCCGCCAGCACCTCCGTCATCGCCTCGGCGTCACCGTTCTGCACGATCTCGCGCAGGCGGTCACGGGTGGTCGCATCGGAATGCGCCATCGCGTGGATCAGCGGCAGGGTGGCCTTGCCCTCGGCAAGATCGTCGCCCAGGTTCTTGCCCAGCTCATCGGCATTGGCCGAGTAGTCCAGCACGTCATCGGCGATCTGGAAGGCGTAGCCCAGGTTCATGCCGTAGTCGTACAGCGCCTGCTGGGTGGCTTCGTCCACGCCGCTGGCCAGCGCGCCCAGACGGGTGCCGGCAGCGAACAGCACCGCGGTCTTGCGCTCGATCACGCGCAGGTAAGCGGCTTCGTCCGTATCCGGGTTGTGGACATGCAGCAGCTGCAGTACCTCACCCTCGGCGATCCGGTTGGTGGTGTCGGCCAGGATGCGCATGACCGGCATGCGGTCCAGTTCGACCATCAGCTGGAAGCTGCGCGAGTACAGGAAATCGCCTACCAGCACGCTCGGGGCATTGCCCCACAGCGCATTGGCGGTGCTGCGGCCACGCCGCAGGCTGGATTCGTCCACCACGTCGTCATGCAGCAGGGTCGAGGTGTGGATGAACTCGATGATGGCCGCCAGCTGGTGGTGTTCCGGGCCGGCCTGGCCGACCGCGTGGCCAGCCAGCATCACCAGCATCGGGCGCAGGCGCTTGCCGCCGGCCGAGATGATGTGGTCGGCGATCTGGTTGATCAGCACGACATCCGAGGACAGTCGGCGACGAATCAGCGCATCGACGGCGTCCATGTCGGGCGCGGCGAGCGTCTGGATCTGGGGCAGGCCCAGCGCGGGGCGGGTGTCTTCGGTGATGGTCATGCGGTCTGACTTTCAGGCTTGGGCGGAATTATAGGCGGTGCGCTCGTATTCCGCCTGCGAAGACGCGCCGGCGGCCCGATCAAGGCGCGGGGCAGGGCGCCGGATCGTGCCGACCTTGGCCGCCGGCCCCCGGCCATATGCCGGGCGAGCCGCCGCCTGACCGGAGGCCCGGAACGCCCCGCGCACCGCGATCCGGCGTGAATACGTATGCATGCGACCCCACCGCTGGAGGCACCCCGCTAAGCTTGTCGGGTTCGTTTCTGGCCCCCTCGCGGGTGCCGTGGAAGCCCGAAGGGGGGCCCCAATGTCGCAGTCTCCATGGTGGCGCGGTGCCGTCATCTATCAGATCTACCCGCGCAGTTTCCTGGATGCCAACGGCGATGGCGTGGGCGACCTGCCCGGCATCATCGAGCGCCTGGACTATGTCGCCGCGCTCGGCGTCGACGCGATCTGGGTGTCGCCGTTCTTCAAATCGCCGATGGCCGACTTCGGCTATGACATCGCCGACCACCGCGACGTCGATCCGTTGTTCGGCACGCTCGCCGATTTTGACCAGTTGCTCGCCAAAGCGCACGCGCTGGGCCTGAAGGTGATGATCGACCAGGTGTTCAGCCATACCTCGATCGACCATGCCTGGTTCCAGGAGAGCCGGCAGGACCGCACCAATCCCAAGGCGGACTGGTACGTGTGGGCCGATCCACGCGAGGACGGCACCCCGCCCAACAACTGGATGTCGATCTTCGGCGGCGTGGCCTGGCAGTGGGAGCCGCGCCGCGAGCAGTATTTCCTGCACAACTTCCTGGCCGACCAGCCCGACCTGAACTTCCACAATCCGGCGGTGCAGCAGGCCACGTTGGATTACGTGCGGTTCTGGCTCGACCGTGGCGTGGATGGCTTCCGCCTGGATTCGATCAACTTCTGTTTCCACGACGCACAACTGCGTGACAACCCGGCCAAGCCGCTGGAAAAGCGCCTCGGCCGTGGCTTCAGCGCGGACAATCCGTACGCCTATCAGTACCACTACTACAACAACACCCAGCCGGAGAACATCGGCTTCATCGAGCGGCTGCGCGTGCTGCTGGACGCGTACCCGGGCTCGGTCAGCCTGGGCGAGATCTCCGCGGAAGATTCGCTGGCGACCACGGCCGAGTACACCGCCCCGGGCCGCCTGCACATGGGCTACAGCTTCGAGCTGCTGGTGAAGGATTTCAGCGCCGGTTACATCCGCGACACCGTGTCACGGCTGGAAGCCACCATGACCGAAGGCTGGCCGTGCTGGGCGATCTCCAACCACGATGTGGAGCGTGCGGTGACGCGCTGGGGTGGCCATCCGGCCCAACCGCGCCTGGCGCGGATGCTGGTGGCCATGCTGTGCTCGCTGCGCGGTTCGATCTGCCTGTACCAGGGCGAGGAACTGGGGTTGGGCGAGGCGGACGTGCCGTTCGAGGCGCTGCAGGACCCGTACGGCATTACGTTCTGGCCGAACTTCAAGGGCCGCGACGGTTGCCGTACGCCGATGCCGTGGCTGGATGCGCCGAAGGCGGGCTTCACGACGGGCGAGCCGTGGCTGCCGATTCCGGCGGCGCATCAGGCCGCGTCGGTGGCGACGCAGGAACAGGATCCGCATTCGGTGTTGAACGCGTTCCGTCAGTTCCTGGCATGGCGGCGGACGATGCCGATGCTGTTGGTGGGGGATATTCGTTTCCTCGAGTGCGCCGAGCCGGTGTTGATGTTCGAGCGGGTGCACGGGGAGGAGACGTTGCTGTTGGCGTTCAATCTGTCGGCCGGGACGGCTCGGGTTGCGCTGCCGGTGGGTGATTGGCAGGCGATGCATGTGCCGGGTCCGGATGTCGGCGAGGTGGTCGGTGGTGAGTTGGTGTTGCCGGCGCAGTCGATGTTTTGCGCGCGACGCGGCTGAGTGGGTTTCCGGTGGTATTGAGAGGGCGGGGCCGGGTGCCTCGCCCTTTTTTTGTCTTGCGTTCGTGCGTTGGGCCACATCAATAGCAACAGCCACGGCAACGGCAACGGCAACGGCGCGTTGGGCTGCGCTTGTGCTGGTTTGGGCGGGCACGGGGGGGTTGGGGGGGGCCCCCCCAACGACGGCCCGGGAGGGGACAGAGGGCCCCGGAAAGGCGCGCCAAGGGGCGCCCCAACACCCC
>NZ_JBDJMT010000024.1:0-46274 GCF_039674045.1 Stenotrophomonas sp. TWI602 | reverse complement strand
GGGGGGGGGTTTTTTGCGGGCCCCGCCCCCCCCCGGTGGGGGGGGCTCTACCCCCATGCCGGAGAATTCCATGGCGCCATGGCAAGACCCCCACGGCAGCCGGCCCGCGCCGGCCGCCGTGGGGCCTGCCACTACGCCTTGGCCAACGCCTGCTCCAGATCCGCCAGCAGGTCGTCGATGTGCTCGATGCCCACCGACAAACGCACGGTGTCTTCGCTGACCCCCGCCTTCTCCAGTTCGGCCGCATCCAGCTGCCGGTGCGTGGTCGAGGCAGGATGCGTGGCCAGGGATTTGGCATCCCCGAGGTTCACCAGGCGGGTGAACAGCTGCAGTGCATCCAGGAAGCGCGCGCCGGCAGCGCGCCCACCGGGCAGGCCAAAGGTCAGCACGCCGGAGCCGTGGCCGCGCAGGTACTTCTGCACCAGCGCGTGTTCGGGGTGGTCGGGCAGCGCGGCGTAGTTGACCCACGCCACCTTGGCATGGCCCTGCAGGTGCCTGGCAACCGCCAGGGTGTTGGCGTTGATACGGTCCAGCCGCAGTGCCAGCGTCTCGATGCCCTGCAGGATCAGGAAGGAATTGAACGGTGAGATCGCCGCGCCGGTATTGCGCAGCGGAACCACCCGCGCGCGGCCGATGTAGGCGGCGGGCCCGAGTGCGTCGGTGTAGACCACGCCGTGGTAGCTCACGTCCGGCTCGTTCAAGCGGCGGAAGCGCTGCTTGTGCTCCGCCCAGGGGAAGCGCCCGGAATCCACGATCGCCCCGCCCAGGCTGGTGCCATGGCCCCCGAGGTACTTGGTCAGCGAATGCACCACGATATCCGCGCCGAAATCGAACGAGCGCTGCAGGTACGGTGTCGCCACCGTGTTGTCCACGATCAGCGGCACGCCATGCGCATGTGCGATCTTCGCCACCGCTTCGATGTCGGTGATGTTGCCACGCGGGTTGCCGATGGATTCGACGAACACGGCCTTGGTGCGGTCATCGATCAGCGCGCCGAACGCCTGCGGATCGCGGTAGTCGGCAAAGCGCGTGTCGATCCCGAACTGCGGCAGCGTGTGCGCGAACAGGTTGTAGGTGCCACCGTACAGGGCACTGGCCGAGACAATGTTGTCGCCGGCCTCGGCGATGGTCTGGATCGCGTAGGTGATCGCGGCCTGGCCCGAGGCCAGTGCGAGCGCACCGATGCCACCTTCGAGCGCCGCGATGCGCTGCTCCAGCACATCGGTGGTCGGGTTCATGATGCGGGTGTAGATGTTGCCCGGCACCTTCAGATCGAACAGGTCCGCGCCATGCTGGGTGTCATCGAAGGCGTAGGCGACGGTCTGGTAGATCGGCACCGCCACCGCGCGGGTGGTGGGGTCAGGCCGGTAACCGCCATGCACCGCGATGGTCTCCGCGCGCCACTGTGATTCGGGACTGCCGTGTTCGGACATAGCGCATCGTCTCCAGGTGAATGCCGACGATACCGAACAAAAAACCCCCGCCGAAGCGGGGGTTCATGCCAAACATGCATGGTGTGAGGCCCAACGGTTATCAGGCCGCCGGTGCGCGCGGGGCTCAGCCCTTCACGAACACCAGCTTGCCTTCGGCCGCATCGACCCGGATCACATCGCCGTTGAGGAACTCGCCGGAGAGGATCTTCTGCGCCAGCGGGTTCTCCAGCTGCGACTGGATCGCACGCTTGAGCGGGCGGGCGCCGTAGACCGGATCGAAACCGACGTTGCCCAGCAGCTGGAAGGCCCCGTCGCTGACCTCGATACGCAGGCCACGCTCGGCCAGGCGCTTTTCCAGGCCCTGCATCTGGATGCGGGCGATCTGCTTGATCTGCACCTTGTCCAGCGGATGGAACACGACGATGTCGTCCAGGCGGTTGATGAATTCCGGGCGGAAGTGCGCCTGCACCACCCCCATCACCGCCGCCTTCATCTGCGTGTAGGCCTCCGGGCTGTCATCGCTGCTCATGTCCTGGATCTGGTGCGAGCCCAGGTTGGAGGTCATCACGATGACGGTGTTGCGGAAGTCCACCGTGCGGCCCTGGCCATCGGTCAGGCGACCGTCGTCGAGCACCTGCAGCAGGATGTTGAACACATCCGGATGCGCCTTCTCCACTTCGTCCAGCAGGATCAGCGAGTACGGGCGACGGCGCACCGCCTCGGTGAGGTAGCCGCCTTCTTCGTAGCCCACATACCCCGGGGGCGCACCGATCAGGCGCGCGACGCTGTGCTTCTCCATGAACTCGCTCATGTCGATGCGGATCATCGCGTCGCTGCTGTCGAACAGGAATTCGGCCAGCGCCTTGCACAGTTCAGTCTTGCCCACGCCGGTCGGCCCCAGGAACAGGAACGAGCCGCTCGGGCGATCCGGATCGGACAGGCCCGCACGCGAGCGCCGCACCGCATCGGAGACCACCTTGATCGCCTCTTCCTGGCCAACCACGCGGTTGTGCAGCATGTCTTCCATGCGCAGCAGCTTGTCGCGCTCGCCTTCCAGCATGCGATTGACCGGGATGCCGGTCCAACGCGAGACCACTTCGGCGATTTCTTCGGCGGTGACCCGATCCTGCACCAGCTTGAACTCGCTGGTTTCCACTTCCTGCGCGGCCGCGAGCTGCTTCTCCAGCTGCGGCAGCTGCCCGTACTGGATCTCGCTCATGCGGCCGAAATCCTGGCGGCGCTGCGCCGATTCCAGCTCCAGCTTGGCCTGTTCGATCTGTTCCTTGATCCGCGTCGCGCCCTGCAGCGTTGCCTTCTCCGACTTCCAGATTTCGTTGAGGTCGGAGAACTCGCGCTCCAGCGTATCGATGTCGTTTTCAAGATCGGCCAGGCGCTGCCGGGAGGCATCGTCCTTTTCCTTCTTGAGCATTTCACGCTGGATCTTGAGCTGGATCAGGCGCCGTTCCAGGCGGTCCAACTCTTCCGGCTTGGAGTCGATCTCCATGCGGATGCGCGAGGCGGCCTCGTCCATCAGGTCGATGGCCTTGTCGGGCAGCTGGCGGTCGGCGATGTAACGGTGCGAGAGCGTGGCCGCCGCGACGATCGCCGGGTCGGTGATTTCCACGCCATGGTGCACGGCGTACTTTTCCTTCAGCCCGCGCAGGATCGCGATGGTGTCTTCCACGCTCGGCTCGCCGACCAGCACCTTCTGGAAGCGGCGTTCCAGCGCAGCATCCTTTTCGATGTACTTGCGGTATTCGTCCAGGGTGGTCGCACCGACGCAGTGCAGTTCACCGCGCGCGAGCGCCGGCTTGAGCATGTTGCCGGCGTCCATCGCGCCATCGGCCTTGCCCGCACCGACCATGGTGTGCAGCTCGTCGATGAACAGGATCACCTGCCCTTCGCTCTTGGCCAGGTCGTTGAGCACGCCCTTGAGGCGCTCTTCGAACTCACCGCGGAACTTGGCGCCGGCGATCAGCGCGCCCATGTCCAGCGAGAGCACGCGCTTGCCACGCAGGCCTTCGGGCACTTCGTCGTTGATGATGCGCTGGGCCAGGCCTTCCACGATGGCGGTCTTGCCCACGCCGGGTTCGCCGATCAGCACCGGGTTGTTCTTGGTGCGGCGCTGCAGGACCTGGATGGTGCGACGGATTTCCTCATCGCGGCCGATCACCGGATCCAGCTTGCCGCTCTCGGCCCGCGCGGTCAGGTCGATGGTGTACTTCTCCAGCGCCTGGCGCTGGTCTTCGGCGTTTTCCGACTGCACGGTCTCGCCGCCGCGGACCTTGTCGATCGCGGTCTCGATCTTCTTCTTGTCGGCACCGGCGGCGCGCAGCGCCATGCCCAGGGTGCCGCCATCGTCCACCGCAGCCAGCACGAACCACTCGCTGGCGATGAAGGCATCGCCGTGCTGCTGGGCCAGCTTGTCGGTGTTGTTGAGCAGCCGGTTCAGATCGTTGCCGATCGACAGGTTGCCTTCCTGCCCGGAGACCTTGGGCAGGGCCTCCAGGGTTTCATTCAAGCGTTCGCGCAATACCGGCACGTTGACGCCGGCCTGGGCCAGCAGCGGGCGCGTGCTGCCGCCCTGCTGGTCCAGCAGCGCGCTGAACACGTGCACCGGTTCGATGATGTTGTGGTCGCGGCCCACGGCCAACGACTGCGCGTCGGCCAGCGCCTGCTGGAAACGCGAGGTAAGCTTGTCCATCCGCATGTTCTTGTCCTCGATGTAAACGGGGCTGGCCGTGCCAGCACTGTCCCTGAAATGCGGTTACGGGGGCGTGTTTCAAGGGTGGATGAGATGCCGATTCAGGGTTCGTCAGGCCGTCGGTGGACGGGCCAGAAGCGATGGTTCGGCCGGCTGCGGGACCAGGCAGCCGAGCGCGGCGGGCAGGTCCAGTACCACGGTGTAGCCCCCGGTGACGCCGTAGCCGATCCGCCACGACGACGGGAACAGATCCGGTGGCTGGAACGCGATATCCACGGCAATGTCGCTCAACGTATCGGTGACCTGCAGTGGCGTGCTGGCGGGCGCGTACTCGATGTCCTCCGCACCGCGCGTGGTGATCACGTTCCTGCGCTGGATCGCGGCGGCCGGCACCGACGAGCGCGGCGCACCACGCATCTGGAAGGCCCCATGGAAGCCCGTATCGACCAGCATCAGGTTGTTCTCGCGGCCCCGGATCGGAAAGCGGACCTGCTGGAAGGGCCCCCACAGCGATGAGGTGAAGACCGTCCGCCGCGTGCACGCTGCCGGTGTCCGTGCGCCCAGCAGCGTCAGCGTTTCACGCGAGAGGGTGATCCGTCCCAGCGCGCGCAGCACGTCCAGGCCGATCAGGTTGAGCTCGCGCGCCGCCTCGCTGTTGAACGACACATCACGCACCCGCTGCCCACCCACCTCGATATCGATCGGTGCCACCAGGCCAGCCTGCTGGATATCGCCCTCGACGATGCGCGACACCACGAAGCCCTCGGTGACCGCCAGGCCGAGCGACTCGGCCAGCGCGCGGCTGATGTGCGAGCGCGGGGCCCCGGTATCGACGATGAAAGCGGCCTCGTGGGCGACCGGCCTGCCCTCGCGCGTGCCGTGCAGCGTGAGGGTCACCGAGGGCAGCTCATTGCTGAACTGGATCGGCACCGCCACGTCCTGCGCCCGCTCGGCTGCGGGCAGCGCGCTGCGCGGCCATGTGGTGAAGGACGCAAACACCGGCCGGGTGACATCGGGTACTTCATCGCCGGTCCGGAGCATCGGCACGATGGTGCGCTGGTAGTCCTCGCGCACGCGCAGCATCAGGCGCGCCCATCCGGCGATATCACCCTCGATCAGCGCATTGCCCGCGAGGGTGGATTCGCACAGGAACGCCAGCCCCTGCAGCGCGGGCGGTGCATCGCGGGTTTCATCCAGGCACTGGCGTGCGGCACGGTTGGAGGCGGCCAGCTCGCCACGGACACGATGGTAGCCCGCTGCACCGAGGTGCCGGCGCGGGCCGGATGCGCCGCTCATCGCACGCAACGTGGTCAGTTCCGCACGCAGCACCGCATCGCTGTAGCCGAACCCATCGTGCAGTGCCACCGGATCGGCCGCCACCGTGGCGGGCAACACTGCCACGCACATGCCCAGGACCCACTTCCGCATCGCGTACTCCCATCAACATCCCCGCTCGACCCTAGCACGGGAACCACGCTGCGCTCACGCCTGCTTTCGGCAGCACGGGCCATGCTGGAGGCCGGTTCCATACGGAGTGGCGGCATGCATTACGAACTGTATTACTGGACCGGCATCCAGGGCCGCGGCGAGTTCGTGCGGCTGGCGCTGGAGGATGCCGGCGCGGGCTACACCGATATGGCGCGCGTCCATGGCGATGCGGTAATGCAGCCGTACCTGCAGGGCAAGGTTGAAGGCCTGCAGCCATTCGCTCCCCCGTTTCTGCGTACCGGTCGGCAGGTGATCGCCCAGGTCGGCGCGATCCTGGACCACCTGGGCCCGGAACTCGGCCTCGTCCCGGATGCCAGCTCACGGCGGCAGCAGGCACTCCAGCTGCAATTGACCATCGCCGATCTGGTCGCCGAGGTCCACGACACCCACCATCCGATCGCGATGTCGGCGTACTACGAGGATCAGAAGCACGAAGCCAACGCGCGCGCCGCGTCGATGCGCGGCGAGCGCATGCCCAAGTTCCTGGGCTATTTCGAGAACGTGCTCAAGCACAACGGCGGGCGGCACCCGCTGCGGGAGCATTCCTACGTGGATCTCTCCCTGTTCCAGCTGCTGAGCGGGCTGGAGTACATGTTCCCGCGCCGCATGCAGGCGCTGTGGCCGACGCTGCCACACCTGCGTGCATTGAAGGACCGGGTGGAAACCCGGCCCAACATCGCCGCCTATCTCGCCTCCGAACGGCGCCTGGCGTTCAACACCAACGGCATCTTCCGGCACTACCCCGAGCTGGATGGCGAAGCGTGATCCCTCGCCGGCCCGCCTCCACCGGTAGCTCACGACCGTTGCCACCCGGTAGCTCACGACCGTTGCCACCCGGTAGCTCACGACCGTTGGTCGTGAGCGCAGGTTTGGTCGTGAGCCGGTAGTGCCGGCCGCTGGCCGGCTCCGCAGCGGACCGGCCCATTCGGTAGCTCACGACCGTGGGTCGTGAGCGCAAGGAAAAGCAGCCGGCCAGCGGCCGGCACTACCGGGGCGTTACGTCCGCTCCGCAGGCTGCTTCTGCAGCGACAACAGCGCCAGCAACCCGGCCAGCGCCACATAGGCGCCGGTGAACTGCCAGCTGATGATCTTCGGCAGTCCTTCCAACTGCCACGGCAGGTAGATGCCACCGCGCGGGTCCACCGAGTGGATCAGGCCGAACAGCGTCAGCGCCGCAGCCACCAGCAGAAATCCGGAGGCGCGCAGCAGCTTCCCGTCGATCATCGCCACCACCGCCGCGATCCACAGCATCGAGGTGATGATGAAGCCATTGCCCAGGGTGAAGATCACCGCCAGCTCCGGCAGGCCATGCCCGTCCAGGGTGGAGGTCATCGCCGCCAGCTGTTCCGGTGCGATCCAGCCCGGGGCCTTGATCGCCAGCAGGTACGCCACCGAGGGCAGGAAGCCCAGCACCATCGCGCCGGCGTGCTCGCGCGGCGTGGCCTGGAAGGCCTGGGTGGTGATGTCGATCGCCACGTACACGATGATCGGGGCCAGCACGGCCAGCGGCAGCCACTGCACCAGCCCGGAGATCACGCCCAGCATGCCGCCGATGCCGACGAACAGGCCCGTCAGCAGCGTGTAGCCGCTGCGGGCGCCCATGTGCTTGTAGGCCGGCTGGCCGATGTACGGCGTGGTCTGCGCCACACCGCCGCAGAAGCCGGCCACCAGCGTGGCGATGGCTTCCACCAGCAGGATGTCGCGGGTGCGGTAATCGTCACCGGCCGCGCGCGCACTCTCCGAGACGTTGATGCCGCCCACCACCATCAGCAGGCCGAACGGCAGCAGCAGCGGCAGGTAGGTGATCGCGGTCGGCAGGCCGTCGATGAAGCCCAGCGTCGGCCACGGCAGCACCACCTGCGGCGGCACCCACTCGGGCACCTTGAAGCCCGGTGCGCCCAGCCCGGCAAGCCCGAGGCCGTAATACAGGATCGTGCCGAACACGAACGCGACCAGCACGCCGGGGGCGCGGATCGGCAGCGTGCGCTTGGCGATCAGCACGTACAGCAGCAGGCCCAGCGTGACGAAGCCGACGATCGGCGAGCGCAGCGTTTCCAGCAGCGGCAGAAAGCCCATCAGCACGATCGCGATACCGGCGATGGAGCCGAGCAGCGAGGCACGCGGCAGTGCGCGGGTGACCGCTTCGCCGAAGAACGACAGGATCACCTTCAGCACGCCCATGATCACCAGCGAGGCCATGCCCAGCTGCCAGGTGGCGATGGCGGCATCGTGCGGTGCCAAGCCCTGCCCTTTGAAGGCGAGGAAGGCCGGGCCGAGCACCAGCAGCGCCATGCCGATGCTGGTCGGCGCATCCAGGCCGAGCGGCATCGCGGTGACATCGTCACGGCCGGTGCGCGCCGCCAGGCGCCGGGCCATCCAGGTGTAGAGCACGTTGCCGACCAGCACGCCGAAGGCGGTGCCCGGGAACATGCGGCCGAACACCACATCGGCCGGGAACTGGAAGATGCCGACCAGCGCCATCGCGATGAAGCCGAGGATCGACAGATTGTCGACCACCAGGCCGAAGAAGCCGTTGAGATCGCCGGCAACGAACCAGCGGGGGCGTCCGGTGGGGACGGGAGCAGTGGCGGACATGCGCAGGGCGGCCGTGGGGAGGGGTAGCCGATGGTAGGGCCTCCCCGCCCCCAGTAACAGGCGCATGAATGGAACGCCGGGAAACGTCCGCCGATGGAACGCGTCACCGTGCGGTAGTGCCGGCCGCTGGCGTGAGGATCAGGGCTTGTTGAGGAAGTTGTTGGCCAGCAGGTCCCGCACATCCCCGACCCGCCCGCTCAGCAGCGCCTTGGCGGCGTACAGGGCAGTACCGGCCACCTGCTTGGCTTCCACCTGCGGCGGCATCACCAGTTCGGTCGGGCTGGTGTGCACGTCCAGCAGCGCCGGGCCGGGATGGGCCAGGATGTCCTGCACGGCCTGCTCCAGGTCTTCCGAGCGCGTGACCGTGCGCCCGTAGAAGCCGATCACCTCGGCCAGCCGGCCGAAATCGGGGTTCTTCAGGTCGGTGTAGTTGTCCAGCAGGCCTTCGACCTTCTGCTCCAGCTCCACGAAGTTCAGCGAGCTGTTGTTGTAGACCACCACCTTGATCGGCAGGTTTTCCTGCACGGCGGTGAGCAGGTCGCCGAGCAGCATCGCCAGGCCACCATCACCGGACAGCGAGATCACCTGCCGGCCCGGGTAGGCCTTCTGCAGGCCCAGCGCCTGCGGCATCGCGTTGGCCATCGTGCCGTGCAGCAGGCTGGTCAGCGTGCGGCGGCGACCATTGACGCGGATATGGCGCAGGATCCAGACCATCGGCGAGCCGCCGTCAGCGGTGAACAAGGCATCGTCGGCGGCATGCCGGTCGATCAGTGCCGTCAGGTGCTGCGGGTGGATCAGCTCACCCTCGCCCGGCTGCTCTTCCTTGGCCCGCGTGGCCAGCGCCTTTACGCGATGCTCCTGGCATTCGTCCAGGAAGCTGCGGTCCTCGCGCTCGGGCAGCAACGGCAGCAGCGCCTCCAGGGTCGGGCCGATATCGCCCACCACGCCCAGGTTCACCGGGTGACGGCGGCCAAGATGGCTGCCATCGCGATCCACCTGGATCAGCGTGGCCTTGTCCGGGTAGTACTGGCCCCACGCGAAGTCCGCACCGAGCAGCAGCAGCGTGTCGCAGGCCATCAGCGTGTGATACCCGGATTCGATGCCGAAGATGCCGGTCATGCCCATGTTGTACGGGTTGTCGTACTCCACGAAATCCTTCGCGCGCGAGGTATGCGCGATCGGCGCCTTGAGCCGGGCGCCGAGGGCGACCAGCGCATCGTGCGCATGCTCGCAGCCAGCGCCGGCGTAGATGCCGATCCGCTTGCCCTCGCCGATCAGCGCGGCGATGCGCTGCAGTTCGTCGTCCGAGGGGCGCAACACCGGCTGGGTGTAGTGCACCGAGAACGGCACATCGTGCTTGACCTCGGCTTCGCTGATGTCGGCGGGCAGGATGACGACGGCCACACCGCGGCGGCTGATCGCCGCCTGGCAGGCAAGGGTCACTACGCGGCGCGCCTGCTCGGCGCTCTGTACCTGTTCGCAGAACACACTGCAGCTGCCATACACCGCCTTGAAATCGACTTCCTGCGGGAACTCCATACCCAGTTCGGCGGTGACTATCTGGCTGGCGATCAACACCATCGGTGCGCGGTTGCGGTTGGTCTCGAACACGCCGTTGATGAAATGCAGGCCACCGGGGCCGCACGAACCGGCGCAGGCGGTGAGCTGCCCGCTGATCAACGACTCGGCACCGGCGGCAAATGCGGCCACTTCCTCATGCCGCATGTGCACCCACTCGATCTCGCTGTGGTGGATGGCATCGGTGACGTAGTTGAGGGTATCGCCGACGATGCCGTAACAGTGACGGACACCAGCGGCCTGCAGGGTTTCAACCACGATCTCGGCAACGCGCTTGCTCATGACATGCTTCCACGACGAGGGGGAAGGGTCAGCCTAGTCCCGGGCAAGTGACACTCATGTAGGTTTACCCGTGGCAGCGCCCGATCACGGCTGCGTGTTCACCCAGCCCAGCACCGCGCCCCGCGTGGGATTGTCATAACGCACCTGCACCCAGCCATCGCGCTCATCAAGCAGTTCCACGCGGTCATCGCGTACCAGATACCGCTGGGTCGTGGCATCACCGGGCTGGCTGTACAGGGGCAGCCGCGCCACCATCACATGACCGGAAATGCGCCGCAGCGGCGACCCGGCACGCGGCGTCTCCAGACCATCGCCGATGGCGGTCTCCAGCACGTTGCCGTCAGGATCAAAGGTGCTCCAGACCGCCAGCGGACCGCTGTCGGCGGTCTGCTTGATGAACACGTAAGGCTCGAGCACATCGTCGAGCATCAGCAGGCGCTCGGCGCGGTACAGATACAGGCGCGCACCGTCGTAGCGGTACTGGTCCACGTACCACATCGGGCCACCGCGGCAGCTGCTGCTCAGGGTGCGCGTCGTTGCATCCACGGTCAGGCCCATCAGGCCACCGCATTGCGCGCCTTCTGTGGAGATCGGCTCCAATGCGACCAGCTGCTGTCGCGCCGGATCAAAGCGATACACCGCCACCGCTTCGTTGACCATGCCGACCGAGGCACGCGCCACCAGCTCCGGGTGGCCATCGAAATCGACGTCCTCCGCCGACAGGCGCACGTTGCCATCCGCATCGGCCACGCCCGGCAGCACCTGACGCTTGCCCGACGGTGCCAGCACGACAGCGATGCCGCCGCCGTCCTGCAGCGTCGCCTGCGCCTGCACGCCGGCGGCCACCTCCAGCTGAAGCCGGGCTTGGTCGGCATCCTGCGCGTGCGCGCACGTTGCCGCCAGGCCCATCACCACCGCGGCCAGCATCGCATCCCTGTGTTTCATCATCGCTCCGTGCAGCGCCACCGCGGCGCCCTGGCTCAGAACGATACTTCAACCGCCTGCTGTGCCCACAGCACGGACTGGTGCCCGGTGGCCTGCTTCCACGCCAGCCGGATCGCTTCGATATCGGCGCGGCGCTGCGGGGTGTTCTCGTGCAGGACCACCAGCACCTTGGTGCGCAGGCGATTCGGCTCGGGCGCACCGCGGAACAGCCACTGGCCGTAGGCGTCGAACACGGTCAGGCCGTCCGGGAAGCGCGGCGTGACGTCCTTGTCGAGGAAGGCGCGCCACTGCGCGTCACTGATGCCCTCGGTCTGCGGGCGGTCAGCCACGCCGGTTTCTTCGCCCACGCCGAAGTACAGCTCGCTGCGGACCCAGCCGGCGGCGGTATCCGGGCGCGCGGCGTCGCCCTGCAGGGTGGCCGTGGCGGTGGCGGGCGGGGTCGGCTTGGCGGCCGGGGCGGCAGTGGCACAGCCGCTGGTGGCCAGGACCAGGGCAAACAGAATGGCGCGGAACGACATGGACAACTCTCCGGAAACACAGGGACAGGCAGGGGAAGGAGCGTGCCGGACATCCGGGTCCGGCGCAGATCGCCAACGGCTATCTGCTGATAACCACCCCGATGGGACTTGCATCACACAGGGACATCACGCGAAGATAATATATCGCTTCATCCGGATGGATTGGTAGCGCCGGCCATTAGGCGGCAACGCCGGTCCCCCCCTCCCCCGTTCCTCCCCCTCGTCGTTCTGCTGGAGTCCGCATGTCCCGTCCGTCCGCGTCGCGCCTTGGCCTTGCCATCGCGCTCGTCCTCTCCTCCCCCCTGCTGGCCCAGGACGTACTTGCGCAGGACGCGCCGAACACCGCCAAAACGCTGGACACCGTGATCGTCACCGGCACCCGCGCCGTGGACCGGACCGTGCTGGAATCCACCTCGCCGGTGGACGTGCTCACCGCCGAGGACATCCGCAAGGCCGGTGTGGTCAATGGCGAACTGGGCAGCGCGCTGCAGGCGCTGCTGCCCTCGTTCAACTTCCCGCGCCAGTCCAACTCCGGCGGTGCCGACCACATCCGTGCCGCCCAGCTGCGCGGGCTCTCGCCAGACCAGGTGCTGGTGCTGGTCAACGGCAAGCGCCGCCACAGCAGCGCGCTGGTCAACACCGACAGCAAGATCGGCAAGGGCACCACCCCGGTCGACTTCAACGCGATCCCGGTCAGCGCGATCAAGCGCATCGAGGTGCTGCGCGATGGCGCCGGCGCGCTGTATGGCTCGGATGCGGTGGCCGGCGTGATCAACGTGATCCTGGATGACGCTCCGGAAGGTGGCGCGTTCGAAGCCAGCTTCGGCGCCAACCACACCGATCTCAAGCCGATCGACCGCACCCTCACCGATGGCCAGACCAGCTACGCCAGCGCCAAGGTCGGCACCGCGCTGGGTGACAACGGCGGCTTCCTGCGGGTCGGCCTGGAGCTGAAGAATCACGAGGGCACCAACCGCGCCGGCTTCGACCAGATTCCGCCGTGGGACCAGACCCCGACCAACCTGGCCCTGCAGGGCAAGCGCAACTACGTGCTCGGCGATGGCAAGACCAAGGATCTGAACGCCTGGTACAACGCGCAGCTGCCGTTCGGTGAGACCTCCACCTTCTACAGCTTCGCCACCTTCAACCAGCGCGACAGCGAAGGCGCGAACTACTTCCGCTACCCGGACAGCGACGCCAACTGGGCGCAGATCTACCCCAACGGCTACCGCCCGATCTCCGAAGGCGAGAACCGCGACGTGCAGGCCGTGGCCGGCGCGAAGGGCCAGTGGGGCGAGTGGAACTACGACGCGAGCCTGGATTACGGCGTCAACACGTTTACCTACCGCCTGCGCAACTCGCTCAACGCCTCGCTGGGCCCGACCAGCCCGACCCGCTTCAAGACCGGTGATTACCGCAACGAGCTGACGGTGGCGAACTTCGACCTCGGCCGCGTGTTCTCGCAGGGCGACAGCATCACCCACAGCCTGGGCCTGGGCCTGGAAGCGCGCCGCGACCATTACCAAACCCGCCCCGGTGACCCGAGCAGCTATGCTGCCGGCCCGTTCACGGATCGCCCGACCGGCTCGCAGGCCGGTGGCGGCCTGACCCCGCAGGATGCGACCTCGCTGTCGCGCGATGTCGCCAGCGCCTACGCCAGCCTCTCCAGCCAGTTCGGCGAGCATTTCTCCAGCGATCTGGCGGCGCGCTACGAGCACAGCGATGACTTCGGCGGTGAGCTCACCGGCAAGCTCGGTCTGCGCTATGAATTCACCCCGGCCTTCGCGCTGCGCGGTGCGATCTCCAACAACTTCCGTGCCCCGTCGCTGGCGCAGATCGGCTACGAATCCACCTCCACCGGTTACAACGCCGCCGGCCAGCTGGTGCAGGGCCGCGTGCTGTCGGTCAACAATCCGATCGCGCGTGGCCTGGGTGCCACCGATCTGAAGCCGGAGAAGTCGCTCAACACCAGCCTGGGCTTCACCAGCCGCATCGGCGACCACTTCGATGTCTCGCTGGACTTCTTCCAGATCGACATCGATGACCGCATCGCGCTGTCGGAGAGCATCACCGGTGATGCGTTGACCGACTACGTGCAGCAGCAGTTCGGCGTGGCCGGCCTGCAGAGCGCCAGCTTCTTCGTCAACGCCGCCGATACCCGCACCCGCGGTGCGGAACTGGTGAGCAACTGGCGGCAGTCGCTGGGTGGCGGCGAACTGGTGCTGACTGGCACCTATGCCTATACCAAGACCACGCTGAAGAACGTGCTCGCCACGCCGCCGGGCCTGCTCGCGCTGGATCCGGATTACGTGCTGTTCGGCGTGGAAGAAACCAATACGCTGACCGATGCCACCCCGCGCACCCGCGCTGCCCTGGCCGCCAGCTGGGCCGACGATCATTGGTCGTTGACCAGCCGTCTGAGCCGCTATGGCAGCGTGACCCGTGTGTTCAACTTCGGCGATGGCTACATCCCGCGCCAGACCTACGGCGCCGAGTGGCAGCTGGATGCCGAAGTGGAGTACAAGATCACCCCGCAGTGGAGCGTGGCGGTGGGTGGGCAGAACCTGACCGACAATTACTCGGATCTGTCCAACGACGACATCTACTACTTCGGTAACCTGCCGTACGACGTGCTGTCACCGATCGGCAGCAATGGCGCGTATTACTACGGGCGCGTGCGGTATACGTTCTGATGGGGCAGCCGACCAACGGTCGGCTCTACCGGAGGGGTGCAGCCGACCAACGGTCGGCTCTACCGGAGGGGTGCAGCCGACGACGGTCGGCTCTACCTGATGGGTGCAGCCGACCGACGGTCGGCTCTACCGGTGGTGAATGGGGAGGACGCGTGCGTGATGCCATGACCTGGCGATCACATCCACGCTGGCATGTTGGTCAACATGGCCAACGACTTCCCCCAACGTCCGCCGCCGCCGCTGCTGGACGATGCCTGTGCGCTGTTCCTGGACGTGGATGGCACCCTTATCGAATTCGCGGACGACCCCGAGTCGGTCGCGCTGCTGCCCGATGTGCGTGAAGCGATCGGGCGCATCAGCGACCGGCTGGATGGCGCGGTCGCGCTGATCAGCGGGCGCCCTTTGGCGCAACTGGACAAACTTTTCGCCCCCTTGAGCCTGCCTGCGGCCGGCCTGCACGGCCACGAGCTGCGCAACCATGAGCAGCGCGCGCAGAGCAGCGATCCTTCTGCCGATACCAGCGAGTGGCTGCATGCCCTGCACCAGCAGGCGATGCGTTTCGCGCATGGCTATCCCGGCGTACTGGTGGAGGACAAAGGCCGCAGCCTGGCCCTGCACTGGCGCGGTGCCCCGCACGCCGCCAACGACGTGCGCGCCTTCGCCGAACGGCATATCCGTGGCCATGGCGGCTACCGGCTGCAGCCCGGTGACCATGTCATCGAGTTTCTGCCCGAAGGCAGCGACAAGGGCCGTGCGATGCGGCAGCTGATGCTGCAGCCGCCGTTCCGCGATCGCATGCCGGTGTTCGTCGGCGATGACCTCACCGATGAATTCGGCTTCGGCGCGGCCAACGACCTGCATGGCTGGAGCGTGCTGGTCGGTGCGCGCGAGCCCAGCGATGCGGTGTTCGCGCTGCCGACGATACGCAGCGTGCACGCCTGGCTTCGCGAGAATGCCTACTGATGCCTTGACCCCAAGGCCCCCTGACGCCGCGCGCAGGTCTCCCCCACCGGTGTGCCGCCGCGGCATGACACGAGACTTCCTGCATCATGAGCGAACCCGATCTGAATCTGGGCGTGGTCGGCAATGGCAGCTTCGGCGCGCTGATCGACAAGCACGCGCGCGTCGTCTGGAGCTGCCTGCCGACCTTCGACGGCGACCCGACCTTCTGCGCCCTGCTCGGCCCCAATCAACAGGACGGCGGTGACTTCGGCATCGAGCTGGAGGACATGGTCGACAGCGAACAGAGCTACCTGACCAACACCGCCATCCTGCGCACCGTGCTGCGCGACAAGCACGGTGGTGCGTTGGAAATCATCGATTTCGCGCCGCGCTGGCGTCAGAACGACCGCTTCTACCGACCGGTCAGCCTGATCCGCCAGGTGCGGCCGCTGTCCGGCAACCCGCGCATCATCGTGCGCGCGCGTCCACTGGCCGACTGGGGCGCCCGCGTCCCGGATGCCACGTGGGGCAGCAACCACATCCGCTGGGTGCTTCCCGACCACGTGCTGCGCCTGACCACCGATGTGCCGCTGCGTTTCGTCCGCGATGGCCTGCCGTTCGTGCTGAACCACCCGGTGCATCTGGTGCTCGGGGTGGACGAATCGCTCAACCGTTCGCTCAGTGGCTACGTGCAGGAATCCTTCCAGCGCACGCGTGACTATTGGCGCGAATGGGTGCGCTATCTGTCGATCCCGCTGGAGTGGCAGGACGCGGTGATCCGCAGCGCGATCACGCTGAAGCTGTGCCAGTACGAGGACAGCGGCGCCATCATCGCCGCGATGACCACCTCCATTCCGGAAGCACCCGGCAGCATCCGCAACTGGGATTACCGCTACTGCTGGCTGCGCGATGCCGCCTTCGTGGTGCGTACGCTCAACCGTCTCGGTGCGACCCGCACGATGGAGCAGTTCCTCGGCTACATCTTCAACCTGGCCACGGCCGATGGCAGCCTGCAACCGCTGTATGGCATCAGCTTCGAGGCCAAGCTGGAGGAAACCGAAGTCGCGTCGCTCTCCGGCTATCGCGGCATGGGCCCGGTGCGGCGCGGCAACCTGGCCTGGGTGCAGCGCCAGCACGATGTCTACGGCAGCGTGGTGCTCGCCTCCACCCAGCTGTTCTTCGATCGCCGCCTGCAGGACCCGGGCGATGCGCACACCTTCGCGCGGCTGGAGCCGCTCGGCGAGCAGGCCTTCACCCTGCACGATGTGCCCGATGCCGGCCTGTGGGAATTCCGCGGCCGCACCGAAGTGCACACCTACACCAGTGCGATGTGCTGGGCCGCGTGTGACCGCCTGTGCAAGATCGCCGTGCGCTTGAAACTGGATGACCGCGCCACCTATTGGCGCGAGCGCGCCGACATCATCCATGCGCGCATCATGCGCGACTCGTGGAGCGAAGCACTCGGCCACTTCACCGATACCTTCGGCGGCCATCGCCTGGATGCCTCGTTGCTGCTGCTGGCCGATATCGGCTTCATCGACGCCACCGATGCGCGCTTCGTTGCCACGGTCGAGGCGATCGGCCGCGATCTCAAGCACGGCAACGCGCTGTATCGCTACGTCGCGCCGGATGATTTCGGCGAGCCGGAAACCAGCTTCACCATCTGCACGTTCTGGTACATCGATGCGCTCGCCGCGATCGGTCGTCTGGAGGAAGCACGCGAGATGTTCGAGATGCTGCTGGAACGCCGCAATCACCTGGGCCTGCTGTCCGAGGATCTTGCGTTCGACAGCGGCGAGGCCTGGGGCAATTTCCCGCAGACCTATTCGCACGTGGGCCTGATCACCGCCGCCATGCGCCTGTCGCGCAGCTGGCAGGAGGCATCATGAGCCGCCTGGTCGTCGTGTCCAACCGGGTCGCCGTTCCCGGTGAATCCCGCGCCGGCGGCCTGGCAGTCGGCCTGCTGGCCGCGCTCAAGGAGCGTGGCGGCCTGTGGTTCGGCTGGAGCGGGAAATCCACCCGCGACAACAGCGGCACGCTGCACGAGCAGGTGGACGGTGACATCCGCTACGTCACCATGGACCTCAACAAGCGCGACGTGGATGGCTACTACAACGGCTTCGCCAACCGCACGCTGTGGCCGCTGCTGCACTTCCGGCTGGACCTGGTCGACTACGATCGCGCCACGCGCGAAACGTACCGCCGGGTCAACGCGCTGTTCGCCGAGAAACTCGCGCCGCTGCTGCGCGAGGACGACATTGTCTGGATCCACGACTATCACCTGATCCCGCTGGCCTCGCTGCTGCGCGAGCGCGGCATCGGCTGCCGGATCGGCTTCTTCCTGCACGTGCCGATGCCCTCGGCCGATCTGCTGCAGGCGCTGCCGGATCACCTGCGTTTGTTCTCCAGCCTGTACGCCTACGATCTGGTCGGCTTCCAGACCCAGCGCGATGCGGACCGCTTCCAGTCCTACGTGCGCCTGTTCGGTGGTGGCCGCGTGCTGCCTGACGGTGAGCTGGAAGCACCCGGCGGCCGGCGTTTCCGCGCTGCGGCCTTCCCGATCGGTATCGATACCGAATTCATCGCCCGCCAGGCCAAAGCGGGGGCGAACAAACCCGCCGTCAAGGACCTGCGCGGCAGCCTGCGCAATCGTCAGCTGGCGATCGGCGTGGACCGGCTGGACTACTCCAAGGGCCTGCCCGAACGCTTCCAGGGGTTCGAGCGGTATCTGGAGCGTCATCCGGACCAGCACGGCTCGTTGACCTACCTGCAGATCGCCCCGGTCTCGCGCGGGGATGTCACCGAGTACCGCCAGCTGCGCAGCCAGCTCGAACAGATCGCCGGGCACATCAACGGCGGGCATGCCGCACCGGACTGGACCCCGCTGCGCTACGTCAACCAGAACTTCACCCATGCCACGCTGACCGGCTTCTACCGGGCAGCCGCGGTGGGCCTGGTCACGCCGCTGCGCGACGGCATGAACCTGGTCGCCAAGGAGTACGTCGCCTCGCAGGACCCCGAGAACCCGGGCGTGCTGGTGCTGTCACTGCTGGCCGGTGCCGCCGATGAATTGAAGCAGGCGCTGCTGGTCAATCCGCATGACCTGGATGGCGTCGCCGATGCGATCGCCACGGCGGCGACGATGCCGCTGAAAAAGCGCGTGGAGCGCTGGCAGGCGATGATGGAGCACCTGCGCACCTACGACATCAACCATTGGCGGCGGACGTATCTGCAGGCACTGGAAGGGTGATGCCCGCCAGCGGCCGGCACGACGGGGGATGGCGCGAACGTTTACGGTAGTGCCGGCCGCTGGCCGGCAACGCGCCCACCCGTCAGTCCAGGAACCGCGCCGCCTGCTCTGGTGTCGGCAGGAAACACGTGTCGTAACGACCGAACCACCGATACCGGTTGCGCGCCAGCGCGCGATAGGCGCGGTCGCGCAGCCTGCGGGGTAGCCAGCGCAGCACCTGCATCAGACGCCATGCACCGCCCAGGCCGGTCAGCACGCGGAGGATCGCATCGGTGTCCGTCCATGCGCGCCCCTGTTCAAGCAGCAGGAACGACGACGGATCCTCCGGATCCAGCCCGTGCGCCTGCAGCAGGGCGCGTCCGTGCACGCCCTGCATCGCAGCGAAGCGATAGCGGCCACGCGTATCAAAGCGCAGCAGGAACCGCACCCAGCGGTTGCACAGGGCGCAGACGCCGTCGAAGACGATGACCGCGTCGGCCGCGCCACTCACTGTCTGTCCAACGGTCAGGGTGCGATCCACGCCAGGGTCGCCATGCGGCCGGTGCGGCGGTCGCGCCGATGCGAATAGAACCGCTGCGGATCGGCCAGGGTGCAGTACTGCCCGCCGCTGATGTGTACCGGGTCCAACCCTGCCGATTGCAGCCGCCGGCGGGCCAACGCATACAGGTCCACCTTCCAGTGCCCCGGCCGGGTTGCCACGAAGGCCGTGGCAGCGCCTTCATCACGTTCCACGAACGCCTCGAACACGTCCTCGCCGATCTCATACAGCGCGGGCCCGGCCGCGGGGCCCAGCCAGGCCTGCAGCTGGGCGGCCGGGGTCTGCATGGCGGCTACGGTGGCCTCCAGCATGCCGTCGGCCAGCCCACGCCACCCCGCATGGGCGGCCCCGATCTCACCGCCCTCGCGTGCGGCGAAGACCACCGGGAGGCAGTCGGCGGTGAGGATCGCCAATACCACGCCCGCAACCGACGTCACGGCGGCATCGGCGGTGGGTTCAGCCTCCACGCCGATGGCCGTCGGCGGCGCGGTGAAGCGCCGCACGCCGGTGCCATGCACCTGGCGCAGCCAATGCGGCGCCGAGGGCAGGCCCAACCCGGGCACGAGCAGGTCGCGGTTGCGCTGCACCTGCGCCGGGTCATCGCCCTCGGTGGCGTAGCGGTTGCCCATGTTGAACTGGTCGAACGGCGCCACCGAACCGCCCGCGCCGTAGCGCAGGGTGGTCAGCGCATGGACCCCGGTCGGGGCCTGCCAGTCGGCGCGCAGCACGGGCACGGTGGGCTCCATCAGCGACGGTTGCGTTCCTGCTCGGCGAAGCGCTTGCTGTCTTCGCGCAGGGCGTGCAGCAGCGCCTGCATGTCGGCCGGCGGCGGCGCACTGTTGGTGATCTTCTCGCCGGTGATCGGGTGCACGAACTCCAGCGTTTCGGCGTGCAGCGCCTGGCGCTTGAAGCCGCGCAGTTCGGCGACCAGCTCCTCGCTGGCGCCCTTGGGCAGTTTCAGCGCGCCGCCATACAGCTGATCGCCGATGATCGGGTGACGCAGGTGCGCCATGTGCACGCGGATCTGGTGGGTACGGCCGGTTTCCAGGCGGCACTCCAGCGCGGTGTGCGCACGGAAACGCTCGCGCAGGCGGTAATGGGTGATCGCTTCCTTGCCGTCTTCGCGCACGGCCATGCGGATGCGATCGCGCGGGTGGCGGTCGATACCGGCGGTGGCGGTGCCGCCGGAGACCAGCGCACCCACCACCACGGCCAGGTACTGGCGATGCACTTCACGCGCCGAGAGCTGCTCGACCAGCGCGGTCTGCGCCTGGATCGTGCGGGCGATGACCATCACGCCGCTGGTGTCCTTGTCCAGGCGGTGCACGATGCCCGCACGCGGCAGCACCGACAGCGACGGATCGCGGAACAGCAGCGCATTGACCAGGGTGCCGGTCGGGTTGCCCGCGCCGGGGTGGACCACCAGGCCGACCGGCTTGTTGATGACGAAGACATGCTCGTCCTCGTACAGGACCTCCAGCGGGATGTCCTCCGGCTCGGCATGGGTCTGGGTGTCGAGAACGACATGCAGGCTGGCCACCTCGCCGCCGCGCACCGGGTCGCGCCCGCGCACGGTGTCGCCGTCCAGCAGGACGTCGCCGGACTTGATCCACTCGGTCAGCTTGGACCGGGAGAATTCGGGGAACAGCTCGGCCAGGACGGCGTCGAAACGCCGGCCGGCAGCGGTATCGGGCACGATGGCCTGGCGGGGGGAATCGGAATCAGCAGGGGTATCGGACATGGGGGTACACCGCAATAGGGACAATTTTGGGGTCCGGGCGACCAGTTTCAGTCGCGGGACAGGCCACTAGGCTATCATCGACCCTTCGTATTCCAGCCGCGTCCCGCCCTGACCCCATGATCCGACGCTCCGTTATGCTGTCCGCGCCCGTCCGCCTCGCCGCCCTGATGCTGGTGCTGCTCTTCGTCGCCACCGGCTGTCACCGCGGTACCAAGGGCAAGAATCCGGATGAAGGCCTGCCGGTCGAAACGCTCTATGAGAAGAGCCACAAGCTCATGGAAGGGGGGAACTGGAGCGGTGCCGAAGCCAGCTTCCGCCGCCTGGTGGCCCAGTACCCGTATGGCCCGTATACCGAACAGGCCATGATCGAAAGCGCCTACGCGCAGTACAAGGCCGGCAAGCACGATGACGCGGTGTCCAGCGTGGACCGCTTCATCCGTACCTACCCGACCCACCGCAACATCGCCTACATGTACTACCTGCGCGGCCTGGCCAACGGCAACCGCGACACGGTCTTCCTGCGCCGCGTCTGGTCGCTGGACCCGAGCCGCCGTGACCTGTCGAGCCCGCGCCAGGCCTATGCCGATTTCACCATCGTCACCGAGCGCTACCCGAACAGCCGCTACGCCGCCGATGCGCGCCAGCGGATGATCGCCCTGCGCGACGTGTTCGCCCAGTACGAGCTGGACAACGCCCTGTACTACCTGCGCCGCGAGGCGTACGTCTCGGCCGCTGGCCGCGCCAACTTCCTGCTGGAGAACTACCCGCAGAGCGCGTTCCAGTATGACGCCGTGGCCGCCCTGGGCGAGGCCTACACCCACCTGGGCAACAAGACCCTGGCCGACGATGCCCGCCGCGTGCTCGAGCTGAACCAGCCCGACCACCCCTGGCTGCAGGGCAAGTGGCCGAAGTACCCGTGGATGGTCCGCAAGCTGAACCCGTTTGCCGGCGAGAAGTCCGCCAGTACCGGCGAACGCAACGCCACGATGAACCGCAAATAATAGAAAAGGCCCCGAAAGGGGCCTTTTTTATTCCCCGGCGGCGACGCCGGTAGAGCCGACCGTTGGTCGGCTGCTCTCCGCGGTCACCCCGGTCACCCGGCCGCCCTTCGCCCCCAACCCTGCGCCGACCAACGGTCGGCGCCTACCGGCTGGCGTCTCAGCCCTTGTACCCATTGCTGATCGGGTACCGCCGCTCACGCCCGAACGCCCGGCGCGAGACCTTCGGCCCCGGGGCGGCCTGGTGGCGCTTCCACTCGCTGGTGCGCACCAGGCGCAGCACACGGTCCACCACCTCGGCGGCATAGCCTGCGGCCACGATCTCCTCGCGCGACTGCTCCTGGTCCACATAGCGGTACAGGATGCCATCGAGCACATCGTAGGCCGGCAGCGAGTCCTGGTCGGTCTGGTTGGCGCGTAGCTCGGCCGAGGGGGGGCGGGAAATCACCGCCGGCGGGATCACCGGAGCGCCGCCCACGGTATTGCGCCACTTGGAGAGCCCGAACACCTCCGTCTTGTACAGGTCCTTGAGCGGGGCGTAGCCACCGCACATGTCCCCGTAGATGGTCGCGTAGCCCACTGCGTACTCGCTCTTGTTGCCGGTGGTCAGCAGCAGCCCGCCGAACTTGTTGGAGAGCGCCATCAGGATCACACCACGGCTGCGCGACTGCAGGTTCTCTTCCGTCACATCCGCCGCCTGCCCCTCGAACATCGGGCCGAGCGCGGCCATCAGCCCTTCGAACACCGGCTCGATCGAGACCGCTTCCAGTTTCACGCCCAGCGCGCGGCACTGCTCGGCCGCCAGGTCGTTGGACATATCCGCCGTGTAACGCGACGGCAGCCGCACCGCGGTGACATTGGCCGCGCCCAGCGCGTCCACCGCCATCGCCAGCACCAGGGCCGAATCGATGCCGCCGGACAGGCCCAGCCAGACCTTCTTGAAGCCGTTCTTGCGGCAGTAATCCTGGATCCCGCGGGTCACCGCGCGCCAGGCCAGTGCATCCATGCTCTCGTCGCCGTCGTCGATCCACTCGCGCGGCAGGAAGCGGCGGGTGCCGGCGTCGTAATCCACCACCAGCCACTGGTCGGTGAAGGCCGCAGCCGCCGGATGCACCGTGCCGTCGCCGTCAGCGACGACCGAGGCGCCATCGAACACCAGCGCGTCCTGCCCACCCACCACGTTGAGGTAGGCGATCGCCGCCCCGCTCTCGCGGGTACGCTCGGCCAGCAGCGCATCGCGCTGGGCATGCTTGCCACGCTCGTAGGGAGAAGCATTGGGCACCACCACCAGCTGCGCGCCCGCACGGACGGTATCGGCCAGCGGTTCGGCGAACCACAGGTCTTCGCAGACCAGCACGCCCACCGGCACGCCCTTCAGCTCGAACACGCAGCTGCCACCGTCCGGATCGACATCGAAATAACGGCGCTCATCGAACACCGCGTAATTGGGCAGCTCGCGCTTGCGGTAGGTGTGTTCGACCTGGCCATCGCGCAGCACGCTGGCCGCGTTGTAGACCACCGCACCGGCGGCCTGGGGCCAACCGACCACGGCCGCGATGCCGGTGGTGGCTGCGGCGATGCGCTCCAGCGCCTGCTGGCAGTCGTACAGGAAGCCCGGCCGCAGCAGCAGATCCTCCGGCGGATAGCCGCTGATCGCCAGCTCGGGGAACACCACCAGCTCGGCACCGTACTCATCGCGCGCCTCGGCGATCATGGCGATGATGGTGTCGGTGTTCTGCGCCACTGCGCCAACCGGAAAATCGAACTGCGCCAGGGCAATGCGGAGCGACGTCATGGGGGTCCAGCCTGTAGGTGTACTGCGCTCATTGTAGTGCCGGCCGCTGGCCGGCAACCACGCATTCGGCGGCAGCACGATGAGGAGCCGGCCAACGGCCGGCACTACGTGGCGTGCGTACCGGTCAGCGGCTGGTACCCACCAAGGTGGGGATCGCCTGAAACGCAGAAAGGCCGCCCGGAGGCGGCCTTTCTGTTTGATGCAGCCGACCAACGGTCGGCTCTACGGGCAGCTGACCAACGGTCGGCTCTACCGGCAGCTGACCAACGGTCGGCTCTACCGGCAGCTGACCAGCGGTCGGCTCTACCGGCAGCCGACCAACGGTCGGCTCTACGGGCAGCTGACCAACGGTCAGCTCTACCCGCGCGTCGGCCGCGGGTGCGGCCGGCGGCTTATTTGACCAGCTTGGCGATGGCAGCGCCCAGGTCGCCCGGCGAGCGGACGGTGACAACACCGGCTGCTTCCATGGCGGCGAACTTGCCTTCGGCAGTGCCCTTGCCGCCCGATGCGATCGCACCGGCGTGGCCCATGCGCTTGCCGGCCGGAGCCGAGGCGCCCGCGATGAAACCGACGACCGGCTTCTTCACGTGGTTCTTGATGTACTCGGCACCGGCTTCTTCAGCGTCGCCGCCGATTTCGCCGACCATGATGATGCCCAGGGTCTGCGGATCTTCGTTGAACAGCTTGAGGCAGTCGACGAAGTTCAGGCCGTTGATCGGGTCACCACCGATGCCGATGCAGGTGGACTGGCCCAGGCCGACTTCGGTGGTCTGCTTGACCGCTTCGTAGGTCAGGGTGCCCGAGCGCGACACGATGCCGATCTTGCCCGGCATGTGGATGTGGCCCGGCATGATGCCGATCTTGCACTCGCCCGGGGTGATCACGCCGGGGCAGTTCGGGCCGACCAGCACGGTGTCCGGATGGGCACGGGTCAGCACGTTCTTGACGCGCAGCATGTCCAGCACCGGAATGCCTTCGGTGATGCACACGATGACCTGGATGCCGGCAGCGGCCGCTTCCAGGATCGCGTCAGCCGCGTACGGCGGCGGCACGTAGATGACCGAGGCGTTGGCGCCGGTGCTCTGCACGGCGTCGGCAACGGTGTTGAAGACCGGCAGATCGATGTGGGTGGTGCCGCCCTTGCCGGGGGTCACGCCGCCAACAACCTGGGTGCCGTACTCGATCATCTGAGTGGCGTGGAAGGTACCCTGCTGGCCGGTGAAGCCCTGCACGATCACCTTGGTGTTCTTATTGATCAAAACTGACATTGGATTTCCTTCGGTGTCGGATCAGGCGGCGGCTTTGACAGCAGCGACGACCTTCTTGGCACCGTCGTTGATGTTGTCGGCCGGGATGATGGCCATGCCGCTGTCACGCAGCAGCTGCTTGCCTTCTTCCACGTTGGTGCCTTCCAGGCGCACCACGACCGGAACCTTGACGCCCACTTCCTTGACCGCGGCGATGATGCCTTCGGCAATCATGTCGCAGCGGACGATGCCGCCGAAGATGTTGACGAAGATGCCTTCGACCTTGTCCGAGGACAGGATCAGCTTGAACGCTTCGATGACGCGCTGCTTGTTCGCACCGCCGCCCACGTCCAGGAAGTTCGCCGGCTCGCCGCCGTTGAGCTTGATGACGTCCATGGTGGCCATGGCCAGGCCGGCGCCGTTGACCATGCAGCCGATGTTGCCGTCCATGGTGACGTAGTTGATGTCCAGCTCCGAAGCGGTCACTTCGGTTTCGTCTTCCTGGGTCTTGTCGCGCATGGCAACGAGCGCCTTCTGACGGAACGCGGCGTTGTCGTCGCTGTCGAACTTGCCGTCCAGCGCGTACAGGTTGCCGTCGTCCAGGATGGCCAGCGGGTTGATTTCAACCAGGGCCAGGTCCTTTTCGTTGAACAGGCGGTACAGGTTCACCATGATGCTGGCGAACTGGCCGGCCTGCTTGGCGGTCAGGCCCAGCTTGAAGCCGAAATCACGGCCGTGGTAACCCTGCACGCCTTCAACGAAATCAACGTTGAGCGAGTGGATCAGCTCGGGGGTTTCAGCGGCGACCTGCTCGATCTCCACGCCGCCTTCCGAAGAAGCGATGTAGGTGATGGTCTTGGTGCCACGGTCAACCAGCACCGACAGGTACAGTTCCTTGACGATCTCACCGGCGGTGGTCACCAGCACCAGGTTGACCGGCAGTTCAACGCCTGCGGTCTGGTAGGTGGCCATCTTGGTGCCGAGCATCTTGGCCGCAGCGGCCTTCACGTCGTCGGTGGTCTTGCAGAACTTGACGCCGCCAGCCTTGCCGCGGCCGCCAGCGTGGATCTGCGCCTTGACCATCCAGGGGCCCTGGCCCAGGGCGTTGGCAGCGTCAACCGCTTCGTCCGGGGTAGCCGCGACCTTGCCGGCCGGAACGGGAATGCCGTACTCGGCAAGCAGCTGTTTTGACTGGTATTCGTGGAAATTCATGCGTCACCGTGGGAATAGGAACGACCGCACGCATCTCCAAGGCTCCCTCACGGGGGCGCCGGTAAGGACCGCGGCGGGCCCACTATTGTGGACGACCCGGCGCGCGGGCGCAAAGAAGTCAGTCCCAAGACACGCGCGGGGAGGCGTTTCCGACGCAATTTCAGACAGTTGCGGCAGCGGCCGGGAACGGCCACCCGGGCCCCTGTGGCACGGCCGCGCAGCTGGCCGGCGCCCGCACACCGCCCGGCCTTCACACGCCCCGCCCCCGCCGCCTGCCCCCAAACCCGGCCGGACCCCCTACACTGCCCCCATGCCAGAAGGGGAGTTCCGGCGTGTCACCCAGTGCTTCATTGATCGACCGCATCGAATCGATACCGCGGCGCGAGCTGTATTTCTTCGCGCTGTACCGCCTGCTGATGGCCACCGTCATCGGCGCGCTGCTGTTCAGCCCGCTGAGCGGCCTGGTCGGCACCGCGGACCACCCGACGCTGGCGACCATCGTGGCCAGCGGCTACCTGGTGGTGGCCGTGCTGGTGCTGCTGTTCGGGCGCAACGAGCGCTGGCTGCGCACCATCGTGGGGTGGAGCGTGGCCGCCGACATCATCGCCGCCACCCTGCTCGCCCACGCCCTGCCGGGCGCCAGCGCGGGCATCTCGATGTCGCTGCTGTTCAACATCGCCGCCGCCGCGACCCTGCTGCCGCTGAGCATGGGGCTGGGCCTGGCCGCTGCCGCCAGCACCGCCACCGCCGGCGAGTACCTCTGGAAGCAGCTCGAAGGCGGCGACCCGACCCGCACCCTGGCCGAGCTGGCCATGTTCGTCACCAGCTATCTGGCCGTCGCCTTCATCAGCTACCAGGTCGGCAACCGCGCCCGCATGAACCAGCAGCTGGCCAACCAGCGCGGCGATGAAGTGGCCAACCTGTTCCAGATCAACGAGCTGATCATCCGCCGCATGCGCACCGGCGTGATCGTGGTGGACGGCGCCAACCGCATCACCCTGGCCAACGAAGCCGCCTCCACCCTGCTCGGCGATGCCGACGGCAACAGTGGCAGCGGCAAGCTGGAACTGGGCAGTGCCTCGCCCGAGCTGAGCCGCCGGCTGCTGCGCTGGCGCAACGGCTGGACCAACGAAGAAATGCCCCTGCAGCTCTCGCCGGACCAGCCCGAAGTGCAGCCACGCTTTGCCCGCCTGCTGGCCGGCAGCGACCTCACCCTGGTGTTCCTGGATGACTCCACCGTGGTCTCGCGGCGTGCCGAGTCCTTGACGCTCTCGGCGATGGGGCGCTTCTCGGCCAGCCTGGCCCATGAGATCCGCAACCCGCTGGCGGCAATCAACTACGCCGCCCAGCTGCTGGAAGAATCCACCGATATCGGCGACACCGACCGCCGCCTGCTGCAGATCATCAACCAGCAGTGCCAGCGCACCAACGGCATCGTCGAAAGCGTGCTCGGGCTGGCCCGGCGCGAGCGTGCCAATCCGGAGAACGTGGATCTGGCCTCGTTCGTGCGCCGCTTCGTGCTGGAGTACAAACAGGTCCTGTCGCTGGAAACCGACAGCGTGGAGCCGATCATCAGCGAGACCTCGGTGCACGCCCTGGTCGATCCGCGCCACCTGCATCAGATCCTCACCGTGCTGGTGCACAACGCGCTCAAGTACGGCCGCGTGGCCGAAGAGCCGGCGCGCGTGCGGCTGCGCGTGGCGCGCCAGGACCGCACCGCCATCATCGATGTGATGGACCGCGGCCCGGGCATTCCCGAGACGGTTGCCACCCAGTTGTTCCGCCCGTTCTTCACCACCTCCGAGCACGGCACCGGGCTGGGCCTGTATATCGCCCGCGAACTGTGCCGCGCCAACCAGGCACGGCTGGAGTACGTCTCAGTGCCTGCCGGCGGTGCGTGTTTCCGGCTGGTGCTGGCCGGTCCCCACACGATGATGGCCGGATGAGCCGCGCACACCCGGACGCCACCGTCAAACATTTGTCGCCAACGACCGCCCTCGGCTATCTTCCTTCCTTATGAATGACACCCGCAGCGCCCTCGTCGTCGATGACGAGCGTGACATCCGCGAACTGCTGGTACTGACCCTGGGCCGCATGGGCCTGCGCATCAGCACCGCAGCCAACCTCGCCGAAGCCCGTGAGCTGCTGGCCAGCAATCCGTACGACCTGTGCATCACCGACATGCGCCTGCCCGATGGCAACGGCATCGAGCTGGTCACCGAGATCGCACAGCACTACCCGCGCACACCGGTGGCGATGATCACCGCGTTCGGCAGCATGGACCTGGCGGTGGAAGCGTTGAAGGCCGGCGCCTTCGATTTCGTCAGCAAGCCGGTGGACATCTCGGTGCTGCGCGGCCTGGTCAAGCACGCACTGGAACTCAACAACACCGAGCGCGCCGCGCCCGCGCCGCTCGCCCCGGAACAGGCCGCACGCCTGCTCGGCGATTCGCCCTCGATGGATGTGCTGCGCGCCACCATCGGCAAGGTCGCGCGCAGCCAGGCGCCGGTCTACATCCTTGGCGAATCCGGCGTCGGCAAGGAACTGGTCGCCCGCACCATCCACGCGCAGAGCGCGCGCGCCCCCGGCGCCTTCGTGCCGGTCAACTGCGGCGCGATTCCGTCCGAACTGATGGAAAGCGAGTTCTTCGGGCACAAGAAGGGCAGCTTCAGCGGCGCCCATGCGGACAAGCCCGGCCTGTTCCAGGCCGCGCACGGCGGCACCCTGTTCCTGGATGAAGTGGCCGAGCTGCCCCTGCAGATGCAGGTCAAACTGCTGCGCGCGATCCAGGAAAAATCGATCCGTCCGGTCGGCGCCGCCACCGAAGTGCCGGTGGACGTGCGCATCCTTTCGGCCACGCACAAGGACCTGGGCGAACTGGTTGAAGACGGCCGCTTCCGCCACGATCTGTACTACCGCATCAACGTGATCGAACTGCGCGTGCCACCGCTGCGCGAACGCCGCAGCGACCTGCCCGCGCTGGCCGCCTCGATCCTGGCCCGGCTGGCCCGCACCCACGGCCGCCCGACCCCGCTGCTGGCGCCCTCGGCGCTGGAAGCCCTGGCCCAGTACCACTTCCCCGGCAACGTGCGCGAACTGGAGAACATCCTCGAGCGCGCCCTCGCCCTGGCCGAAGAAGACCGCATCGGGGCCAGCGACCTGCGCCTGCCCCAGCACGCGCCACGCTTCGGTGCCGGCAATGCGCCGCCCACCCAGGAGGAAGCGGTGGTCGATCTGCCGGCCGGCAATGGCGCCCTGCCCTCCTACATCGAGCAGATGGAGCGCACCGCGATCCAGAAGGCGCTGGAAGAAAACCGCTGGAACAAGACGCGTACTGCGGCGCAGCTGGGCATCACCTTCCGCGCGTTGCGGTACAAGCTGAAAAAGCTCGGCATGGAGTAGCGCCACCCCATGGGTGGCTGCTTTGGATCCACCGCCCCAGAAACCAAAAGGCCCGCTTGCGCGGGCCTTTTCTCATCTGCGGACGCCGCTCAATCCTTGGTCACACGATTGATCTCCGCCAGACCGGTCACCCCCGCCGCGGCCTTGATCAGCGCCGACTGGCGCAGATCATTCACTCCCGCCAGCTGCGCGGCCTCGGCGATCTGCAGCGCATTGCCACCGGCCAGCACAATGGTCGAAATTTCATCGGTCATCGGCATCACCTGGTACAGACCGGTACGGCCCTTGTAACCCTCGGTGCACTCATCGCAGCCGACCGGCTCGAACAGCTTGATCCCCGCATCCAGCTGCGCCTGGGTGAAACCCTCGGCCAGCAGCGCATTGGCCGGCAGTTCCACCGGGCGCTTGCAGTTGTTGCACAGCCGGCGCGCCAGGCGCTGGGCGATCACCAACGTTACCGAGCTGGTGATGTTGTACGGGGCAATGCCCATGTTCATCAGGCGCGCGATGGTCTGCGGCGCATCGTTGGTATGCAGCGTGGAGAGCACCATGTGGCCCGTCTGCGCCGCCTTGATCGCGATCTCCGCCGTTTCCAGATCGCGGATTTCGCCGACCATGATGATGTCCGGATCCTGGCGCAGGAACGAGCGCAGCGCCGCGGCGAAGGTCATGCCGCGCTTGACGTTCTGCTGCACCTGATTGACGCCGGGCAGGCGGATTTCCACCGGGTCTTCGGCGGTGGAGATGTTGCGCGTTTCATCGTTGAGGATGCCCAGCGCGGTATACAGCGAGACCGTCTTACCCGAGCCGGTCGGACCGGTGACCAGCACCATGCCGTACGGCTTGTGGATCGCATCCAGGAACAGCTTCTGCTGGGCCGGCTCGTAACCGAGCTTGTCGATGCCCAGCTTGGCGGCGCTGCCATCGAGGATACGCAGCACCACCTTCTCGCCAAACAGGGTCGGCAGCGTGCTGACGCGGAAGTCGATCTGGCGGGTCTTGGAGAGGTTGAGCTTGATGCGCCCATCCTGCGGCACGCGCTTCTCGGCGATATCCAGCTGCGCCATCACCTTCAGGCGCGCGGCGATGCGCTGGTTGAGCTTGACCGGGGCCTTGGCCACGTTCTTGAGCAGACCATCGATGCGTAGGCGCACGCGATAGTCGTCTTCGTAGGGTTCGAAATGGATGTCCGAGGCGCCTTTGCGGATGGCGTCGACGAGGACTTTGTTGACGAACTTTACGACCGGGGTGTCGTCGCCTTTGGCGTCGACGCCGGAGTCGATGGAGCCACCCTCTTCGTCTCCTGCGGAGACGTCCAGGTCGCCCATCTCGTCGTCGGTGCCAAGCGCTGATCCCAGCGTGTCCTGCTTGGACTGCCACTGCTCGAGGGTGCGTCGGATCTGGTCTTCATCGACCAGGATCGGCTCCACCACCAGATTGGTGTGGAACTTGATTTCGTCCAGCGAATGCGTGGGATTGCTGGTGCCGATGAACAGTTTGCCGCCGCGCTTGAACAGCGGCAGGACGTGGTGCTTGCGCAGCAGTTCTTCGCTGACCAGGCCCATGGCGTTCTGGTTGTTGTCGAACGCCGATACATCCAGCAATGGCATCCCGAACTCGACAGCATTGGCGGCTGCAAGCTGTGCGTTTGTCACCAGCTTCTTTTGCGCGAACCACTGGGGCAACGGCTGACGCGCCGCAGCTGCCTGGGCCATCGCTTCCCGCGCAGCGGCCTCTTCCAGCGCGCCGTCCTGTACAAGGCGCCGGGCGATACCGGTAATGCCAACAAGATTAGCGGTAGTGTTCAGTGCAGCATTCATGCGGGGAATTCCAAAGTTCGGGCAGGTACGTAATGGTGACAACAGCACCAAGCGTCCTTGCCATGGAAGATCATAACAAGAAGCGTCCGACTACTCCCATTGCCCGCGATTCGGCTCAACCCAACTCAAGTCCGACAGTCAACAGGCACATGCGACGGCTTCCCCTCAGACAAGGCGCATTTCCACTCAATCAGCCGGTCTGGATTCAACTCCGGGCTGAGGGTAAGTGTTACAGAGCCCGCAGCAGAGGTGGTTTTTACAACAAGAACCCCCTGACCCGTACAACTAAGAGAAGCAACATTAGTGGTCGCACCGCGCATTGACGTGATATCGGCGCAGACATGCTCTGTCAACTCGGAATCGGCGACAAAATTCTCCATCACGCCATTTTTCTGCGCACCGAGACTGACAATTGCTTCGCTGACACGCGCTCGGACCGAGTAATCCTGATAAGCAGGAAGGGCAAGCGCGGCTAGAACCACAATGATGGCAACGGTGACCATCAATTCAATGAGGGTAAACCCTTTTTCCGCAGCCATTCTCATCTCCCCAAGATGATTTTCCCGACTAGGTCTCCGCCGTCTTTATAGGCATGCACATCGCAAGCGAAGTATATAGCGCCCCGTTCATTCATACGACTAGCAAAAAAAAGGCCCGCCATTGGCGGGCCTCTCAAGCCTAAATTCGATTAGGTCGTGCCATCGCCACCGCCACCGGCCGGGGCGTCGCCCTTCGTACGGCAGCTAGCCGGCACGTGCTTGGCTTCACCAGCGGTATAGGTGCAAGCCCAAGTAATCGGGGAGTCTTCATCAACCTGCGACGGGGTCAGAACCAGCTGCGGCTGAACCTTTGCGCCGGTGGACTTGGTCACGACGGTGATGACGCCGTTCGCAATGGTGATACTGGCAACATTATTGGTGGCCTTGCTGACGAAACCAGCAGCGTCGTTATTCGTCACCGCGGTTGCCTTAATACCCTGCGATTGCGCGGTTTCAGCAACAGCCAACTTGGCAGCGTCAGCCTGCACGATGCCTTCCGACACCTTGGCACGGACGGTGTAGTCCTGATATGCCGGCAGTGCGATGGCGGCCAGGATAGCGATGATCGCCACAACGATCATCAGTTCGATCAGGGTAAAGCCCTGCTGCTTCTTCATGAGTACATCCCCTAGAGGTAGAAATATAGATAGGGCACTGGGCCGTTACCTGACCGGAAGGCCGGTTGAGCGAGGCGTGCGCCCTGTGCGGGTGGATCGAAGCAGGTTGCGTGCCAACAGTGCCAGCAATGCTCCCCAGCATTCCCCGGCGCAATCATGGCACCAATCTTCAGGATTGGAACCCCCCTCACAGCAATTTGCGACGCATCCGGCAATGTGACCTGTTGCGTCACCTTCTGACCTCCCCGGTCCGGGCTTGCTGCCCAAAGCCGCACGCCCGGCAGGACTGCCAACACCTCCCGGAACCGGCTACCATGCGCCGAGATAGCCCGCCTGGGGATGGTGTGGCTGGGGAGCCCTGTATGTCTGTCAGCCGTAGCGCGATCAAGAAAGAGCCCGTGGCGCGTAGCACCACGGAGTTGCAACCGTTTGTCTGGGAGGGGACCGACAAGCGCGGCATCAAGATGAAGGGTGAGCAGCCCGCCAAGAATGCCAATTTGCTGCGTGCCGAGCTTCGCCGCCAAGGCATCATGCCTGGTGTGGTCAAGCCCAAGCCGAAGCCACTGTTCGGAGCGGCTGGCTCGGCTGTAGGGGCCAAGGACATTGCGTTCTTCAGTCGCCAGATGGCGATCATGATGAAATCCGGCGTGCCGATCGTCAGCTCATTGGAGATCATCGCCAGCGGCCACAAGAATCCACGAATGAGAAAGCTGGTAGAGACCATTCGCACCGACATCGAAGGCGGTTCATCACTCTACGAGGCGATCAGTCGCCACCCCGTGCAGTTCGATGAACTCTACCGCAACCTGGTTCGTGCAGGTGAAGGCGCGGGTGTGCTTGAAACGGTGTTAGACACGATTGCGACGTACAAAGAGAACATCGAGGCACTGAAAGGCAAGATCAAAAAGGCCTTGTTCTATCCGGCCATGATCATTGCCGTGGCCATCGTAGTCAGCGCTATCCTTCTGCTGTTCGTCGTGCCGCAGTTTGAAGAAGTATTCAAGAGCTTTGGCGCTGAACTTCCGGCCTTCACGCAGATGATCGTGGCTGCCTCTCGCTTCATGGTGTCGTACTGGTGGGTGCTGCTTGCGGTAGTGCTCGGGTCACTGTTTGGCTTCATATATGCCTACAAACGCTCGCCCACGATGCAGCACAACATGGATCGTCTTGTCCTCAAGATCCCGGTCATCGGCCAGATCATGAACAACAGTGCGATCGCGCGCTTCGCCCGCACCACCGCCGTGACCTTCAAGGCCGGTGTGCCGCTGGTGGAAGCGCTGGGCATCGTGGCCGGCGCCACCGGCAACAAGGTGTACGAGGAGAAGGTCCTGCGCATGCGCGACGATGTGTCGGTCGGCTACCCGGTCAACATGGCCATGAAGCAGGTCAACCTTTTCCCGCACATGGTGGTGCAGATGACCGCCATCGGCGAAGAGGCCGGCGCGCTGGATACCATGCTGTTCAAGGTGGCCGAGTATTATGAGCAGGAGGTCAACAATGCCGTGGACGCCCTGAGCAGCCTGATGGAGCCGATGATCATGGTGTTCATTGGTACTCTTGTCGGCGGCATGGTGATCGGCATGTACCTGCCCATCTTCAAACTCGGCGCGGTAGTTGGATAACTAATCAATGGCATTTCTCGACCAGCATCCCGGTCTCGGCTACCCCGCCGCGGTCGGACTGGGACTGCTGATCGGCAGTTTCCTCAACGTGGTGATCCTGCGCCTGCCCAAGCGGCTGGAGTGGGAGTGGAAGCGCGATGCGCGCGAGGTGCTGGAAGAGCCGGACATCTACGAGCCGCCACCACCGGGCATCGTGGTCGAGCCCTCGCACTGCCCGCATTGCAAGCACAAGCTGTCCTGGTACGAGAACATCCCGCTGTTCAGCTGGCTGGCCCTACGCGGCAAGTGCCGGCATTGCCACGCCCCGATCTCGATCCAGTACCCGCTGGTGGAGCTGCTGACCGCCGTGCTGGTGGCGGCCAGCGTCTGGCAGTTCGGGTTCGGCTGGCAGGGCTTCGGCGCGATCGTGCTGAGCTGCTTCCTGGTGGCGCTGTCCGGGATCGACCTGCGTACCCAGCTGTTACCGGACCAATTGACCCTGCCCTTGATGTGGCTGGGCCTGATCGCGGCCAGCGACAATCTCTATATGCCGGCCAAGCCTGCCCTGCTGGGTGCGCTGGCGGGCTATCTGTCGCTGTGGTCGGTGTGGTGGCTGTTCAAGCAGATCACCGGCAAGGAAGGCATGGGCCACGGCGATTTCAAGCTGCTGGCGGCCCTGGGCGCCTGGTGCGGGCTCAAGGGCATCCTGCCGATCATCCTGCTGTCGTCCGTGGTGGGCGCGATCATCGGCTCAATCTGGCTGTACTCGCGCGGCCGTGACCGGGCCACGCCGATCCCGTTCGGGCCGTACCTGGCCATTGCCGGCTGGATCGTGTTCATGTGGGGCGAGCCGTTGATCGACGGCTACCTGAGCTACGCCGGCCTGCGTTGAGGGCCGCGCGATGAGCCGCTTCGTGATCGGGCTGACCGGCGGCATTGCCGCCGGCAAGAGCGAGGTCAGCCGCCGCTTCGAGGCGCTGGGCATCACCGTTGCCGATGCCGACCTGGCCGCACGCGCGGTGGTGGCACCGGGCAGCGAGGGGCTGGCGCGGATCGCCGCCCACTTCGGCACCGAGATCCTGCTGGCCGATGGTCAGCTGGACCGTGCCGCCCTGCGGGCCCGCATCTTCGCGTCGGCGCAGGAGCGCCAGGCGCTGGAGGCGATCACCCATCCGGCTATTCGTCAGTTGCTGCGCGAGACCTGCGAGCAGGCCGAGGGACCGTATGCGATCGCGGCGATTCCGCTGCTCACCGAGGCCGGTGGCCGCCAGCAGTACCCGTGGCTGGACCGGATCCTGGTGGTGGACGTGCCGGTGGCCGTGCAGCACGCGCGTCTGATGCAGCGCGATGGCATCGATAGCGCCCTGGCGGACCGCATGATCGCCGCCCAGGCCAGCCGCGAGGCGCGCCTGGCATTGGCCGATGATGTGGTGGTCAATGACGGCCACCCGGATCATCTGCAGGCGCATGTGGCGCGGCTGGATCGGGCGTATCGGGAGTTGGCGGCGCGGTAGATCTGGAGGCGCCGACCCACGGTCGTGGAGGAGCCGACCAACGGTCGTGGAGGAGCCGACCAACGGTCGGCTCTACCGTTTCAGGCGGGGGAGAACGTCAGCGTGGCGATGACGCCACGCCCGGCGCCTGGCCGCACGTTGACCTGCCAGCCGTAGAGATCACACAGGCGGCTGACGATGGACAGGCCGATACCGCCGCCCTGCGAATGCCCCGCATGCGTTCCGCGGTAGCCGCGCTGGAACAGCTTGGCGGCATCTTCTTCGCTCAGGCCGGGGCCGCTGTCGATCACTTCGACCGCGTTGTTGCCCACGCGCACGCGCACTGCGCCTTCCTTCGAGTACTTCACGGCATTGCCGATCAAGTTGCCCAACGCGACCGAGAGGGCCGATTCCGGCGCATCGATCACCAGGTCGTGGTTGCCTTCCAGGATCAGTTCGAGCGGCTTGCCGCCGAGCTGGGCACGGTGCGAATCCAGCAGCTGCTCGGAGACGCGGGCGACATTGCTGCTGCCCTGCCCGCGCTCGTTGCGCGAGAGCAGCAGCAGCGCGCCGATCAGATCGGTGCATTGCTGCTCGGCCCGCTGGATGCGCTGCAGGCGCTGCAGCACCTTCGGATCGAGATCCGGGCGGGTCAGCAGCAGCTCGGTGGCGCCACGGATCACGGCCAGGGGCGTGCGCAGCTCGTGACTGACGTCCGCATTGAACTCGCGGTCGCGCTGCACCACTTCGGTCAGCCGCGCGGAATAGTCATCCAGTGCCTGGGCCAGCTGGCCCACCTCATCGTCCGGGAAGCGCGGTGCCAGCGGCTCGGGCTCGCTGGTGCCACCGCGGTAGGCGCGCAGGCGGGCGGCCAGATCGGACACCGGCTTCATCACCTTGGAGGCGGACCACCAGCCCAGCACCAGGGACAGGGCGCTGAACACCAGCACCGAAATCCACAGCGCGCGCTTGAGCTGGGCCTCCCCGCGCGTGGCCTCGGTCATGTCGTATGCCAGGAAGAACCAGGCATCGTCAGCTTTGCGGACCGCCAATTTGTAGGCGTAAGGCCTGCCCTCTTCGTCCAGGCCGCTCACGTTGTGGTTGCCGTTTGGCAACGCCGCCCATTCCGCCCGCTCTACCCGTACACGGTCGAGCATTTCGCGCGGATACGCGAAGGCCCGCATCTGCTGCACGGGAAGATCCGGATTACGGGTACGGTCAGAATAGAAGCGCTTGGCGAACTCATCGATGTTGCGGTTCATCACGTCTTCGACGAGCTGGTTCTCCACACGGGCACGCGCCCAGTTGGTGGCGAACGCAAACAGCGTGGTCAGGCAGAAGCCCAACAGCACGAACGAGACGATGATGCGGCTGCGCAGCCGGCGCCGGTATGGCGCGCGGCGACGCCCCCCCCTGCCCGTCACCGGATCAGGCTTCCGGCGCGGCGATGCGGTATCCGATGCCATGACGGGTCTGGATCATCGGAACCTCGAAGGGCTTGTCGACCACGGCGCGCAGGCCATGGATATGCACGCGCAGAGAATCCGAATCGGGCAGCTCTTCGCCCCAGACGCGGGTTTCCAGCTCCTGGCGGGTGACGACGGCCGGGGAGGCCTCCATCAGCGCCTGCAGGATCTTCAGCGCGGTCGGGTTGAGCTGCAGCAGCTTGCCCTGGCGGCGCACTTCCAGCGTGTCCAGGTTGTATTCCAGATCGCCGGTTTCCAGCACGCGGGTCTGCACGCCCTTGCCGCGACGCGACAGGGCGTTCAGACGCACCTCGACTTCCTGCAGCGCGAACGGCTTGATCAGGTAATCATCGGCGCCGGAATCGAAGCCGGCCAGTTTGTTATCCAGGGAATCGCGCGCCGTGAGCATCAGCACCGGCGTCTGCTTGCGCGCCTCGTTGCGGAGCTTGCGACAGACCTCGATCCCATCCATGCCGGGCAGGTTGAGGTCCAGCACGATCGCGTCGAACTCATGGACGACCGCCAGGTGCAGGCCGGTGACGCCATCGGCTGCGAAGTCCACGGTGTGACCGCGGTCTTCGAGGTAATCGCCCAGGTTGGCGGCAATGTCGCTGTTGTCTTCGATGACGAGAATTCGCACTGGGACCTCTGATTCGTGGGGTTCAACGGAAAGAACGGAGCCGCAGGGCAGCAATGGGAACAGGACTGCGCGACCTCAAGCTGACCATACAGCTTCGATTCTTAACATTAGACACCGTCGAATGCTGGCGCAGCGTCAAAACTCAGCGGCCTTCGGTCACTTTGCGTCCCTCACTTCGGAAATCCGAAGATCACGCTTCATCTGCCTGGCGTCGTCCGTCGCCTGGCGGCGCTGAGCCACCGTCATGCAGGTGCGCTGAGGGCGGTTGCTGCCGATCGGACGTTCGCTGCGGCAGACCATGCGGCTGTCTTCCTTGGCGTTGGTCATCAAGGTATTGACCACTTCCTGGTCATTGAAGACCTCTACTTTCTGCGGCGGGGTGAGCTGATCGAAGCGCTCGCGATCGCCCATCTTGGTGCGGATGCGGTCCAAGGCGGCCTGAACGCGGCTCTTGTCGGCCACGCTCAGCTCGCTGTAGTCCTCACTGTGCAGCGCGCGCTCGACCTTGGCCAGCTGTTCGGCAACAGGCGCATCGTCGGCAAGCGCCATCGCGGCCTCATCGGCTTTCGCAGTCGGCTTGGCGTGGGCACCCAGCGAGAGACAGCCGAGCAGCGCGACAGCGATGATTCGATGCATCTTTGACATCTGCGACTTCCTTATCCACATGAATGAATGCCAACTCTACGAGGATGGAACCGGGCCGACAAGTTACCGATGGCAGGGGCTTGGCAGCGCTGCCGGCCGGAAAAAGGCCCGACCAACTGACGCTGGCCGGGCCTGAAGGTGTTTCCCGATTACCGATCCTGCTGAGGAGGGCAGAGCTGCGGTTCGACAGAGCCTACGCCGGGGCCGATTAAACCGATGTTAAGGCCCTGCCCCACCTTGGAAAACCGCATCAACCCTTTGTATTTGCAGGTTTTTTCAAGGAAGCAACATGATCGATGATGCGCCCGGCAAGATCGGCCTGGCAGATCGCCTCGATGCCTTCCAGCCCAGGCGTGGAGTTGACCTCCAACACCAGCGGGCCGCGGCTGGAGCGGATCAGGTCCACACCGGCCACGCCCAGGCCCAGCGCCTTGGCCGAGCGCACCGCCACCAGCTGCTCGGCCCGGCTGGCCTTGGCGGCGCGGGCACTGCCCCCGGCATGCAGATTGGAGCGGAAATCCCCCTCCGGCGCCTGCCGTTGCATCGCCCCGACCACCTGGTCGCCGACCACCAGGCAGCGCAGGTCGGCGCCCTGCGCCTCACCGATGAACTCCTGCATCAGGAAGTTGGCGTAGAGCCCGCGCAGTGCCTCCACGATGCCGCGCGAGGCGCTGGCCTTCTCGGTCAGGATCACGCCGCGGCCCTGGGTGCCCTCGTTGAGCTTCACCACATGCGGCGGCGGCCCCAGCATCGAGAGCAGATCGACCGTGTCATCGGGGTTGTCGCCGAACACCGTGACCGGCATGTCGATGCCCTTGGAGGCCAGGATCTGGTGGGCGCGCAGCTTGTCGCGGGCGCGCAGGATGGCATCGGAGGGGTTGGGCGTGCGCGCGCCCATCATCTCGAACTGGCGCAGCACGGCCGTCCCGTAGCGGGTGACCGAGGCACCGATGCGCGGGATCACCGCGTCCACCCCGGTGATCGGCCGCCCCTTGTAATGCATGGTGAAGCCATCCGCGGCGATGCGCATGTAACAGCGCAACGGATCGAGGATGCGCACGGTATGGCCCCGCGCACGCGCGGCCTCCACCAGGCGACGCGTGGAGTACAGCTTGCTGTTGCGGGACAGGATGGCGAGTTTCATCGCGGCGCAGGGGACGGGAAAGCGCGAAGCATAGCGTGCGGTGCGTAGGCCGCGATGACGGACCGCCCCGACGATGCTGCGGCCCGCATCCAGCGGTTGTTCCACAATAATGGGCGCCCACAGAGATGCCCCGGCAACACGGATGACCACGCCTCCCACCCGTCATTGTTTCGCGGCCCTGCTCGCGGTTCTGCTCTCAGCGGGCACGCAGGCCGCGCCGGCCCATTTCACCAGCTACAACGACTTCTACAGGTCGTTGGGCGATCCCCTGTTCGAGGGAAAGGGGACCGCACTCGACAAGCCCTGCACGGACGCACCGCGCGCGTGCCTGTGGACCACCTCGATGACGCAGGCCCTGCGGCGCTACGAGGCGACCGACTGGATCGTTCCGGGCACCTTGCAGATGAACCCGGCCGATGGCGCACCCGACATTGCCTTTGACGGCCAGACGCTGATGGTCGGTACGCAGCGATGGCCATTGCGCAGCGCTGTCGCTCTTGCACCACCGGACTGGCCCAGCCGCACCCCCATCGACCCGGAGAATCTGGCGAACGTCACCGCCTGGCAGCAGGGCACGTCGGTGTGCCTGGACATGCACTATGTGAGCAGTGGCAAAGGCGGTCGCTACACGCTGGTGATGCTGTTGCACGGTGAGCATCTGTACACCCTGCCCCCGCTCTTTGGCAGTTGCGTGGCCATACAGAAGGCGGCGGGCGATGGATTCAGTTATCCGAGCACGACCTATCTGGGCCCGGGGATGGAAACGAATCCAAGCGGCCTGCAGGTGGACTATCTGCTATCGGATGGCACGACACGCGTTGCGCGTTATCTGCTGCGCTTTCCGGATCAGAGCGACCCCTTCACCTTCGAGGCATCGCGCGTGCGGTGACGGGCGGCATGGGAGGGTGAAGCGTGGAGCGGGTGAAGGGAATCGAACCCTCGTCAGTAGCTTGGGAAGCTACAGCTCTACCATTGAGCTACACCCGCAAGGCGCGGCGTAAGTCTATTCGGGCGGGGCCCTCAAACGCAACGGGCGGCACTGGGCCGCCCGTTGTTTCACGCTTTTCCACCGCCGTGCACGGCGCCCGCGGGCGGGCGCTGCGCACGTGGGATCAGAAGCTGCCGCCGAAGCTGGCGAACAGCGACACGTCACGTGCACGCTTCTGCATCGTGGTGGTGCTCATGCCGATGTTGCTGCTCAGGCCCCACAGGTTCAGGCGCGCACCCAGCACGGCGGTGGCGTAGTTCTTGTCGAACTCCAGGCCCGGCACCTTGTACATGCCCACGTCCGGCATGGTCTGCAGCCAGGCGCTGGCCTGCTTGCTGTCCTCGAACTCGTGGTCATAGGTGACCTGCACGTACGGCTTGACGTTGCCGCCATCGAAGCGGGCCTGCCAGCCGACGCGGCCGACGGTCGAATCCGTATCCTGGTCGCCATAGCCCAGCGCCGAGGCGCTCAGGTTGGACTCGGTGTAGCCATCCAGCTTCACCTTCTGCCAGATCACCGCGGCGACCGGACCGTGACGGAAGCCGCCTTCGGTGCCGAACTCGTAACCGGCGTTCAACGCGGCGGTCAGGTTGCTGCCTTCCGGCGAGCCCTTGTGGATGCGCGTTGCCGGGCCGAGCTGCAGCTTGCGGGTCACGTCGTAGTCCAGCCAGCTGTAGCTGAGCTGGCCGTTGACCCAGGCGCGCTCGCCGTACCAGCCGGCGAACAGGCCCAGGGTGGTATCGGACTGGGTGAAGTCGCCCTTGTTGTTGCCGAAATCGGCGTCCATGCGGCCATAGCCGGCGAAGCCGCCGACCACCATGCCATCACGCGCCCAATCCACACCGAACAGGCCGGCCGGGGCCATGCCGTCGTACAGATCGGCGTGGGCGTAACGCTGCATGTCGCCGCGCAGGTTGCCCCACCAGCTCAGGCCGTCGGCCGGACGGCCATCCACGTGCCAGCTGACCTGGTCAGCGCGCGAGCGGCCGATGGTCTGTGCCGAGTGGGTCAGGATCTGCTGGTTGCGCGGCGCTTCCAGGATCGACAGGGTGTACTGGCCCAGCATTTCATGCGTGGCCGAGGACGGGTGCACGCCGTCGGCGAAGACATAGGTGCGCCATGCGTCCGGGGTGACCAGACTGGTCGGGTTGCAGGTCAGCGACGAAGGCACCGTGCAGGCGGTGCCACTGACGTTGCTGAAGCCGTAGGTCGACGGGTTGGCGACGATTTCCTGCAGGATGTGGAAGGTGTCGACCGGGATCACCTGCAGGCCGGCGGCCTTCAGGCCACCGAACAGGGCGTCGTTGTAGGCCTTGGCCAGCGCGGTGCCGGCGGCCATGCCAGCCGGGCCGCCGGCGCGGGCGCCCGGGGTCAGGCCGATGTCCGGGATGGTCGGCACCACGATGTATTCAGCGCCCGCTGCCTTCAGCGTGCCGACGATGCCGACCTGGTCGGTGACGGCACCGGTCAGGGTCGGGACCAGCGGCGCACCGGTCTGGATCGCGAACAGATCATTGGCACCGCCCCACACGGTGTACAGCGCGTTCGGGTCGGCCTTGCCACCGTTGGCCGCCAGATAGTTGGCCGTCTGGGTCTTCAGCGAAGGAATCGGCACACCGCCCAGCGCGGGCTGGGTCAGGTCCACGCCCACGCGGGCCCCGCCAACGGCGTAGTTGTCGCCGTTCTGGCCGTTACCGTTCGGGCTGGCATCGGTGCCGTAGTAGTTCGCCACGTGCTGCGCCCATTGCCAACCCGGGTTGGTGGTGGCCTGGCCGGTCACCGGGCGGACAGCGGCCGGAAGCAGCGGGCGGTAGTAGCCGGAATCGGTCAGGCTGTCGCCGATGAAGACGGTCTTGGTGTACGGCGACTGGGCCATGGCCGGCATCGCCGCCAGGGCGATGGCCACGGCCATGAGGGAACGGATCGGGCGTTTGCTGAGCAACATGGAAACTCCTTGAGGGTGGGGAAGACGGCGGACGTACGCCGGCGCACGGTGCCATGGTTCCACTGCACCTGGCCGGCATCACGCTGCGCTGCGGCATGAACGCCGCAGCCCGCCGCCCGGCCATCGTTGGCCTGGCGCTCGCGGCACCTCTGCCGCGGGGCGCACAGGGTACGCACTGGGATGTGATTACGGGACAATACCGTCATGAACATCCAGCTCAACGGCGAGAACCGCCAGCTTCCGCACACCGCCACTGTCCACGACCTGCTGCGCAGCGAGGACCTGCTCGAGCGCCGCGTCGCGGTCGAAGTCAATGGCGAGATCGTCACCCGCAGCCAGCACGCCAGCCACCCCCTGCGCGAGGGCGACGTGGTCGAGATCGTGCATGCACTGGGCGGCGGCTGAGGCAGCATCGTGACGCGCGATAGGCGATAATTCGGGCCATGAATGCACCTGCCCCCACTGATTCGCTGGTGATCGCCGGCAAGACCTATGCTTCCCGCCTGCTCACCGGCACCGGCAAGTTCAAGGATCTGGAAGAAACCCGCCTGGCCACCGAGGCCGCTGGCGCCCGGATCGTCACCGTGGCGATCCGCCGCACCAACATCGGGCAGAACCCGGGCGAGCCGAACCTGCTCGACGTGCTGCCGCCGGACCGTTACACCATCCTGCCCAACACCGCCGGCTGCTACACCGCCGAAGACGCCGTGCGCACCTGCCGGCTGGCCCGCGAGCTGCTGGACGGCCACAACCTGACCAAGCTGGAAGTGCTGGGCGACCAGAAGAGCCTGTACCCGGATGTGGTGCAGACCCTCAAAGCGGCCGAGCAGCTGGTCAAGGATGGCTTCGAGGTGATGGTCTATACCTCCGATGACCCGATCCTGGCCAAGCGCCTGGAAGACATCGGCTGCGCTGCGGTGATGCCGCTGGCCGCGCCGATCGGCTCGGGCCTGGGCATCCAGAACAAGTACAACCTGCTGCAGATCATCGAAGACGCCAAGGTACCGATCATCGTCGATGCCGGCGTGGGCACGGCCTCCGATGCAGCCATTGCGATGGAGCTGGGCTGCGATGGCGTGCTGATGAACACCGCCATCGCCGGCGCGCGCAACCCGATCCTGATGGCCAGCGCGATGCGCAAGGCCGTGGAGGCGGGCCGCGAGGCCTTCCTGGCCGGGCGCATTCCGCGCAAGCGCTACGCCAGTGCGTCCTCGCCGATCGACGGGTTGATCGGCTGATGACCAATCCTTTCGACAGCGCCGGTGCCAAGGCACCGCCCAAGCCCTTCACCATCACCGAAGGCCGCCGCGAGGTCCGCAGTTTCGTGCTGCGCCAGGGGCGTTTCACTCCCGCCCAGCAGCGTGCGTTCGACGACCGCTGGCCGCGCTTCGGGCTGGATTTCACCGGCGAGCCGCGCGATCTGGATGCCACCTTCGGGCGCGATGCGCACAAGGTGCTGGAGATCGGCTTCGGCAATGGCGCCGCGCTGCGCTTCGCCGCGCAGCAGGACCCGAGCCGCGATTACATCGGCCTGGAAGTGCACGCGCCCGGCGTGGGACGCCTGCTCAATGCACTGGCCGACGACAACGCCGACCACGTGCGCCTGTACCACCACGATGCCGTGGAGGTGCTGGAGAAGGAAATCGCCGATGGCGCGCTGGATGAAGTGCGCATCTACTTCCCGGATCCGTGGCACAAGAAGCGCCATAACAAGCGTCGCCTGATCCAGCCTGGCTTTGCCGAGCTGCTGGTGCGCAAGCTGCGCGTCGGTGGCCGCCTGCACTGCGCCACGGACTGGGAAGACTATGCCGAGCAGATGTGGGACGTGCTCGACGCCACCGCCGGGCTGAGCAACCGCGCCGGTCCGCGTGGGCAGGTCGAGCGGCCGGAATGGCGCCCGCAGACCCACTTCGAAACCCGTGGCCAGAAGCTTGGCCATGGGGTGTGGGACCTGTTGTACGACCGCACCTGATCCCACAAGGAACCGCGCCACCCCATGGATACCGCGCTGACGCTGACTACCGACATGAAGCTCGTTCTCGGGCTGGTCGGCTTCACGATGGCGATGTTCCTGTTCGAGCGCATTCGCGCCGACGTGGTGGCCTTGGTGGTGCTGGTGGTGCTCGGCGTTACCGGCCTGATCGCCCCGGAAGAAATTTTCGGTGGTTTTTCCGGTAACGCGGTGATGAGCATCATCGCCACCACCATCCTCGGCGCGGGCCTGGACCGCACCGGGGCATTGAACCGGTTGGCGGCGTGGCTGCTGCGGCGCGGGCATGGCGTGGAGACACGCCTGTTGATGATGACCACCGCGATCGCCGGCTTGAACTCTTCGTTCATGCAGAACCCTTCGGTGATGGCGCTGTACCTGCCGGTCGCCTCGCGGCTGGCCGCGCGCACCGGGCTGACCCTGCAGCGTCTGCTGCTGCCGATCGCCGCGGCCATCGTCATGGGCGGCGCGCTGACCATGGTCGGCAATTCGCCGCTGATCCTGCTCAACGATCTGCTGGCCTCGGCCAACAACAACCTGCCCTCGGGCCTGGCCACGATCGAACCGCTGCGCATGTTCGCACCGCTGCCGATCGGCGTGGCGCTGCTGATCGCCTCGCTGCTGTATTTCCGCTACTTCGGTGATCGCAAGCTGGTGGAGGAAGAGACGCTGGCCAACGATGGCGTCACCCCGTCACGCACCGAAAGCTACTTCGCCAAGACCTACGGCATCGAAGGCGATGTGTTCGAACTGGTGGTCACCGCCGAAAGCCCCCTGGTCGGCATGACCCTGGGCGAGGCCGAGAACGTGCACGATGCGCCGCTGCTGCTGGCGCTCAAGACCGGCAATGACACCCGTCTGGCCCCGCCGGCCGAGATGCGGATCTGGGTGGGCAGCGTGCTGGGCGTGATGGGCGCGCGCCAGCAGGTCAGCGATTTCGCACAGAACCAGTTCCTGCGGATGTCCTCGCGGCTGAAGCACCTGGGCGACCTGTTCAACCCCAGCCGCGCCGGCATTTCCGAAGCAGTGGTGCCGCCCACCTCCGATGTGATCGGCAAGAGCGCCTCGGACCTGCGCCTGCGCAAGCAGCGTGGGATCAGCCTGCTGGCGATCAACCGCGACAAGCAGGTGATCCGCGAAGACGTGCGCAACGTGGCGCTGCGCGCCGGTGACATGCTGGTCTTCCACAGCATCTGGACCGACCTGGCGCAGGCGGCCAAGAGCCGCGACTTCGTGGTGGTGACCGATTACCCCAAGGGCGAGCAGCGGCCGCACAAGTTCAAGATCGCGATGAGTATCTTCGCCATCACCATCCTGATCGCGCTGACCTCCAAGCTGCCGGTGGCGCTGACCCTGATGACCGGCGTGGCCGGCATGTTGCTGACCGGCGTGCTGCGCATGGACGAGGCCTACGCCTCGATCAACTGGAAAACCGTGTTCATGATGGCCGGGCTGATTCCGCTCGGCTGGGCAATGGACAGCAGCGGCGCGGCGGCGTGGATCGCCGGGCACACCATCGACCGCCTGCCGACCGGCATCCCGGTGTGGGTGCTGGAAATCGCGCTGGCGTTGTTGACCACGATGTTCTCGCTGGTGATCAGCCACGTGGGCGCAACCATCGTGATGGTGCCCATCGCGGTGAACCTGGCGCTGGCCGCCGGGGGCAGCCCGACCGCGTTCGCGCTGATCGTGGCGTTGTCGGCCTCGAACAATCTGATGACAGCCTCCAACCCGGTGATTTCGATGATCACCGGCCCGGCCAATTACACCCCGCGCGAGCTGTGGCGCGTCGGCGCCCCGCTGTCGTTGATCTATACGGCGGTGGTGGTGCTGATGATCAACCTGATGTTCTAGGGAGTGCCGGCCGCTGGCCGGTTCGCCCGATGCCCCAGGTAGTGCCGGCCGCTGGCCGGCTCGCCCAATACCCTAGGTAGTGCCGGCCGCTGGCCGGCATTGAAGACGTAGTAGTGCCGGCCGCTGGCCGGCTCCACGTACGGTTGGCCATCAAGAGCAGCCGGCCAGCGG
>NZ_JBDJMT010000023.1:0-49476 GCF_039674045.1 Stenotrophomonas sp. TWI602 | reverse complement strand
GCTCCAGGCGGCGAACGGCAGCCGACCAACGGTCGGCTCTACGTGGTGCATCGGCAGCCGACCAACGGTCGGCTCTACGTGGTGCATCGGCAGCCGACCAACGGTCGGCTCTACGTGGTGCATCGATAGCCGACCAACGGTCGGCTCTACGTGGTGCATCGATAGCCGACCAACGGTCGGCTCTACGTGGTGCATCAGCCCGCGCTTCCCCCCAGCGCCTTGAACAATGTCACATCGTTGATCAACTGCCGCTGGCGCACGGAGGCCAGTGACAGCTCGGCATCGCGCCGGGTCTGCTGCGCTTCCAGCCAGGTGCGCAGGTCGGTGGCGCCGACCCGGTAGCGCACTTCATACATCCGCTCGATCTCCACCGCTTCGTCGTAGGACGCCTGTGAGGCCGCCACCTGCGTGGCGAACTGCGTGCGTGCCGACAGGGCGTTGTCCACTTCCGACAGCGCGGTGTACAGCGTGCGGCGGAACCCGTTGGCCGCGATCTGGTAATCGGTGCCGGCCAGCCGGGTGTTCAACTGCGCCTGGCGCACATTGAGGAACGGCAACGACAGCCCGGCACCGAGGGTGGCCACCGGGTTCTTCAGCACGTCGGAGAGCGAGGTGGCGCCGGTACCGACGCTGCCGGTCAGGCTCAATGCCGGGTAGTACTGGGTAGCGGTGACCTTGATGGTCTTCAGGCTGTTGCGCAGGCGCAGTTCGGCGGCGCGCAGGTCCGGGCGGCGGCCGAGCAGATCGGCCGGCAGGCCTTCGGCAACCACCGGGCTGCCCACACGCTGCAGCTGCTGCGGCTCCTCGGCCAGTGCCAGCGGCTGCCCATCCAGCAGCACCGTCAGCGCATTGCGCGCGGCGACGCGCTGCTGCTCCAGTGCACTCTGCGCGGCGCGCTGGGCCTCCAGGCTCTGGGCCGCCTGGCGCACTTCCAGGCGCGAGACCGCACCGGCATCGAAGCGCGCCTGGACCAGCTCGCGGGTGCGCTGCAGGCGCTCCAGGTTGGCCTGGCCGGCGGCAATGGACTGGTTGAGGAAGGCCAGCGTCCAGTACTGCGTGGCCACGTCGCTGATCACCAGCAGCGCGGTGTTCTGCAGGTCTTCCTGGCTGGCCTGGGCTTCCCACTGGGCGATGTCGCGTTGAGTGCGCAGGCGCCCCCACAGGTCGATCTCCCATTGCAGGGACACGCCGGCCGAGCTGCCGCGGTTCCAGTCCGCGCTCTGGTCGATGGGGCGATTGCCGCTGCTGCTGACGCTGCCCGAGGGCTGCGGCCACAGCGCGTTGTCGGCCAGACCGGCCTGCAGGCGCGCGCGCTGCACGGCCAGCCCGGCCGAGGCCAGGTCCGTATTGGCGGCCAGGGCGCGATCAATCACGCGGTCCAGGCCGGGGTCACCAAACTGGGTCCACCAGGCATCGCTGCGGACATCGGCCGTCGCCGCATGCGGTTGTTCGGTCACCGCTTCGGTGGGGGTGTTCAAGGCGGCATCGCCACGGCCGTAGGTGGCCGGGACCGCCGGTGCATCGATCGGGTAGCGGCCGGTGCTGACACAGGCCGACAAGGCCAGTGCGGTCACGCAGGCCAGGACCAGTGGACGCAGCGAAGCGGGGTGCAGCAGAGCAGGAGAAATCTTCATTCGCGCGCCAGCGCCTCCACGGGATCAAGTTGGGCGGCATTGCGCGCCGGAAGGAAGCCGAACGCCACGCCGATCAGGCTGGAGCAGGCAAAGGCGGCCACGATGGATGCGGTCGAGAACAGCATCTGGAAGTCCGGCGCGAATTTGCCGAACAGCCAGCCGACCACCAGGGACAGGCCGACGCCGAGCAGGCCGCCGAGCAGACACACCAGCACCGCCTCGATCAGGAACTGCTGGCGGATATCGCTCTGCCGCGCGCCGACGGCCATGCGCACGCCGATCTCGCGGGTGCGCTCGGTCACCGAGACCAGCATGATGTTCATCACGCCGATGCCGCCGACCAGCAGCGCGATCGCGGCGATGGCGCTGATCAGCAGGGTCATGGTGCGGGTGGTCTGCTCGATGGTCTGACGGATCTCGGCACTGTTGCTGAGGAAGAAGTCCTCGGTGCCGTGGCGCATGATCAGCAGCTTGGAGATGGCCGCCTGTGCGGCATCCATCGGGGTGGCGTCATCCACGCGCACGGTGATGCTGGACACATGGCTCTGGCCGAGCATGCGCGACATCACCGTGGTGTACGGCACCCACACGCTCAAGCTGGTACTGCCACCAAAGCCGAAGCTCTGCCGCTGGGCCACGCCGACCACGCGCACCGGCACGTTGCCGAGCAGGATCACCTGGCCCACCGGGTCTTCGCCGTTGGGAAAGAACTGGGTGCGGGTGTTCTCATCGATGATCGCCACCTGGGCCAGGCTGCGCACCGCATCGGTATCGAAGAAGCTGCCGGCGATCAGGGTCACGCCCTTGACCCGGAAGAACTGCTCGCCCACGCCGTTGACCTGTGCGGTGGCCGATTGATTGCGATAGCGCGCGGTTACCGAAGACGACACGCTGGGCGTGGCGCTGTCGATGTAGCTCTGCCGCCCCAGCGCATCGGCGTCGCTGGCCTTGAGGGTCTGTACCCGGGCCGAGCGCATGTCGCCGAAACCGCGGCCGGGATACACGTCGATCGTGTTGGTGCCCAGCGCGCTGATGTTCTGCAGGATCTGCTGCTGCGAGCCATTGCCCATCGCCACCACCGAGACCACCGAGGCGATGCCGATGATGATGCCGAGCATGGTCAGGAAGGTGCGCAGGCGGTGGGCATTCATCGCCAGCAGGGCCATGCGGAAGGCTTCGGTGAAACGATCCCGCGCGGCCCGCCAGCTGTGGCCCTTGCCGGCAGCCACGGTCGGCTGGCGCTGCGCGCGGTAGCTCGGCGCCTTCGGATTGATGCGGTCGGCGATGATCTCACCGTCGCGGATCTCGATGATGCGCTGGGCGTGTTCGGCCACGCTCATGTCGTGGGTGACGATGATGATGGTGTGGCCCTCGGCATGCAGCTCGCCGAGGATGCCCATCACCTCTTCGCCGGATTTGGTGTCCAGTGCGCCGGTCGGCTCATCGGCAAGGATCACCTCGCCACCGTTCATCAGCGCCCGCGCAATGGACACGCGCTGCTGCTGGCCACCGGAGAGCTGGCCAGGTTTGTGGTTCATGCGGTCGCCCAGGCCGAGCCGCTGCAGCAGCTGTTCGGCCCGCGCGGTACGCACCGGGCCGGGGCTGCCCGCATACACCGCCGGTACGGCCACGTTGCCGCGCGCATCCAGATCGCCGAGCAGGTGGTAGCGCTGGAAAATGAAGCCGAAGTGTTCGCGGCGCAGCTCGGCCAGTTCGTCCGGCTCCATGCGGCCGGTCTCGCGGCCGGCCACCTGGTAACTGCCGCGCGTCGGCCGGTCCAGGCAGCCGAGGATGTTCATCAGCGTGGACTTGCCCGAGCCGGACTGGCCAACGATGGCGACCATCTCGCCGGCCGCGATGTCCAGATTGACGTCGCGCAGCACAGCGATCGTTTCATCGCCTGCCGGGAACTCCCGGCGCAGGTCGCGCAGCCGCAGCAGCGGCGTGCCCGTCGAGGCGCTGCTCATCGGCGCGGCCCACCCATGCCGGGGCCGCTGATCCGCACGCCGCCGCCGCGGTTGCCGCCGCCGGCGCCCTGCGCGCCGCCGCCTTCGCCCACGATGACCTTGTCGCCTTCTGCCAGGCCGGACAGCACTTCGGCAGTGGCGCCGTTGTTGATGCCGATCTTGACCTTGCGCGGCGTGGGCATGCCATCGGCATCGGCCACGCGCACCATGTACTGCCCGTCACGGGTCTTCGGGCCGAGCGCAACGGCCGGGATGATCAGCACGTCCTTGGCCTGCTTGAGCATCACCGAGACCTGCGCGGTCATGTCGATGCGCAGCGTGCCGTCCGGGTTTTCCACGTCGAACAGCGCGTTGTAGTAGACCGCGGTGCTGGAGCTGGAGCTGGACGAGCTGGAGCTGCTCGAGCTGTCATTGGCGATCGAGGCCGGTGCCGGGTTGATCTGGCGCAGCGTGGCGTGGAACTTGCGGTCCGGCTCGCCCAGCGTGGTGAAGTACACCGGCATGCCGGCCTTGATCTTGACCACGTCCGCTTCGGAAACTTCCGCATTGACCGTGACCAGGTCCAGACGGGCCAGCATCACGATGGTCGGTGCGGTCTGGTTGGCGTTGACGGTACGGCCCTCTTCGGCGACCACCGCCACCACGGTGCCGTCCATCGGCGCGGTGATGCGGGTGTAGGCCAGGTTGGCGCGGGCGGTGCCCAGTTCGGTTTCGCGGCCGGTGATCTGTGCATCGAAGGACTGGATCTGGGCGCGCGCGGTCTTGAGCTTGGCATCGGCCGCATCGAACTCGGCGCGCGAGGTGGCCTCGGCGGCGAGCATCTGCTGCTGGCGCGCGAACTCGAGCTCGGCTTCACGCAGGCTGGCCTGCTGCACCGCGCGCTGCGCCTTGACCTGGTCCAGCGAGGCCTGGGCGTTGAGCACCTGGTTCTGCTGGGTGGTGGCGTCGATCTCGGCGATCAGGTCGCCTTCCTTGACGCTATCGCCGAGCTGGACCTTCAGCGATTTGATCTGACCGGAGGCCTGCGCACCCACGCTGACCAGCTTGTAGGCATCGATAACACCGGTGGCTTCCACCGTCTGTTCGATATCGCCACGGCTGACCGGCGAGGTCGCCAGGGTGGGTGCGGCCGGCTTGCGCAGCATCCATGCCACAATCGCGGCGATCAGGACGAGCACCACGAGCAGCAGCAGGAGGCGAGCACGGCGGGTTCTGGGCAAACGGGGCTTCACGATGATCGTCAACTCGGCAGGCCGGTGCATCGGCGTTGTCAGCATTGTGAAGATCGTTCATTGCCGGCTCAATGCTCGCCGTGTACCAAGATGTATCCCTGCGGTGCTCAACACGTTTCGTTGTGTATCTGCATCACCCTTTGAAACAGACGTACGCAAACCAGGAGATGCGGTTCAGCTCCCGACAGGGGATGATCACCGCATGGAGACTGCCAACAGCATGCACAGACTGCTGATCGTCGATGACGACAACGATATCCGCCAGCTGCTCGCCGAGCAGCTTGGCCGCGCCGGCTACCTGGTGAGCACCGCCAGCGATGGCCAGGGCATGCGCCAGCTGTTGGAGCGCGAACACGTCGACCTGATCGTGCTCGACCTCAACCTGCCGCGTGAAGACGGCCTGACCCTGTGCCGCGATCTTCGTGCGCGCTCGAGCACACCGGTGATCATGTTGACCGCGCGCAGCGAGCCGATCGATCGCGTGCTCGGCCTGGAGATGGGCGCCGACGACTATCTGGCCAAGCCGTTCGAACCGCGCGAGCTCCTCGCCCGCATCCGCAACGTGCTGCGCCGTACCGAGGCGTTGCCAGCCAACCTGGAGCCGCTGGCGATCCGCCGTGCGCGCTTCTCCAGTTGGATATTCGATCTCGAACACCGCCATCTGGTCGATCCCGATGGGCGCGTGGTGGTCTTGTCCGGCGCCGAATTCCGGCTGCTGCGGGTGTTCGTCGGGCATGCCAACAAGGTGCTGTCGCGCGAACAGCTGGTCTCGCTGAGCAGCGGCCGCAACTACGAATCGCAGGATCGCGCCATCGATCTGCAGGTCAGCCGCCTGCGCAACAAGCTGGCCGATGATGGCGGCAGCGATGGCCTGATCAAGACCGTGCGCAACGAAGGCTATGTGCTTGCGGCGGCTGTCACCCTGGAATGAAACGCCTGCGCCACTTCTTTTCCTCGATGGTGGGGCGACTGTTCGTCATCCTGCTGCTGGGCATGAGCGTGGCCGCGATCGGCGCGACCATGCTGGCCAGTACCAAGCGCCAGCAGGAGTTCGAGCGGCAGAACCTCAACCGCATCGCCGACCGCCTGCAGGGGTTCGTGAATCTGCTGGACGGCAATCCGGAGCTGCGCCAGCGGCTGCTCACCAGTGGCGGGCCGAGTGTGCGGCAGCTGCCGGAGGGGGCACGCATCGGCCGACCCGATGCCGCGCTGATGGAGATCCTTGATGACCGGCCCGGCCCGGTGGCGAGCAGCCAGGTGGCTTTCACCTCCTTCCGCTCCTGCCTGCCGCGGCTGCCGGAGCTGCTGCCGCCGCCACCGCGCGACAAAGAAAAGATGCGGCACCCGCCGCGTGAGCGCGACCCGGCCTTCATCCCACCCAAGTGCCGCGTGGTCACGCTGCAGCTGACCGATGGCACACCGCTGCGGCTGGCGCTGGATTCCCCCGCCGTCGCGCACAACGGTGTGCTCGCCGTGGACCCGTTGTTCCTGACCTTGCTGGTCGTGGCGATCGCGATCCTGGCCTACATCGTGGCGCGGATGGCCAGCGCCCCGCTGCAGCGGTTGGCCGATGCCGCCGCCGCGCTGGGCGATGACCTGCAGGGCGCCCCGATGCCCGTGACCGGTCCGTTCGAGGTCCGCCGGGCCGCGGAGGCGTTCAACGCCATGCAGAAGCGGCTGCAGCGCCACCTTGGTGAGCGCACCCAGATGCTGGCGGCGATCACCCATGATCTGCAGACACCGGTGACGCGCTTGCGGCTGCGGCTGGAGAACGTCACCGATGAGACCTTGCGTGAACGCCTGATCGCCGATCTCGGCGCGATGCAGGCGCTGATCCGTGAAGGTCTGGAGCTGGCCCGCAGCGCCGAGAGCGCTGAACAACGTGCCGCGCTGGACCTGGATTCGCTGCTGGAGAGCATCGTCGAAGATGCCGCCGAAGCCGGCGCCGATGTCCATTTCGAGCAGCCCAGCGGGGCGGTGCTGATGCTGCGCCCCTTGGCGATGCACCGCCTGTTCTCCAACCTGGTCGACAACGCGGTGATGTATGGCCAGAGCGCACGCGTGCGGGTGGAGCAGGCCGGGCAGGACGTGGAGGTGCGCATCCGCGACAGCGGCCCCGGCCTGGCCGAGGACGAACTGGAAGCGGTGTTCGACCCGTTCGTGCGGCTGGAGACCTCGCGCTCGCGCCAGACCGGTGGTGCCGGGCTGGGGCTGACCATCGCCCGGGCATTGGCCGAAAAGGACGGCGCGACGCTGCACCTGCGCAACCATCCGCAGGGCGGGCTGGAAGCGATCGTCCGCTGGGCCGCGCCGGCGCGGGCGGCGGCGGGGCCACGCGGGGGCTGACGCTGGTCCCCCAAACCGAAAGGATTTGCCTACTATGGGCATCTCTTTCCAGCGTCTCCCCCATGAGAGCGTACGACTCTGCCAGCCATCGCGCTGGTGCACGGCCGTTCCCCCCATGCACACGGCGCCTGCCCAAGGTTGATCCATACGGATGAGCGATCGGGGGGGCAGGATCCGGTGGCGGCCGGCACACGTGAAGTTCTTGGGCATGCCAACGCTGCAGGCGGCAGCGCTGTGGCTGTTGCTGCTGTGCGCGCTGCCATGGTCGCTGTCGGCGCAGGATGGGCCGCCGCCGCTGCGCGATTACGCCATCGACGTCTGGACCTCGCGCAACGGGCTGCCGCACAACTCCCTGCGTGATATCGCGCAGACGCCCGAAGGGCACCTGTGGTTTGCGACCTGGGAGGGACTGGTCCGGTACAACGGCCTGGACTTCACCGTGTTCGACCGCAGCACCACCCCGGGCCTGCGCGACAACGGGGTCGGGGCGTTGCTGGTGGACCGCAGTGGCGGCTTGTGGATCAGTGATTCGCGCGGCAACGTGACCCGCCGGGGGGCGGATGGCCGCTGGCAGGTGTGGGAACACCGCGCCGACACACCGCAGGTGCTGATCCAGGCCATGCAGATGGACAGCCATGGGCGCCTGTGGCTGCTGTACGAAGGCAAGGGGATTGCGAGTCTGGGCCCTGACGGTACCTTCGATTACCAGGCGCCACCGGCCGACGTTCCGTTGGCGATGAGCTTCACCAAGCTGGTCGTGGATGCCCAGGACCGGGTCTGGGTCGGCACCCTGGATGGCCTGGTGGTGCGCGACAACGACGGGGTCCTGCGCCGGGCACCGGAGAGCTTCGGTCTGGGCCGTGGGCTGGTCTGGCCCTATCGTGCGCCGGATGGCGTGATGTGGGTGGTGGCCAGCGAGCGCATCTACCGCATGCAGGATGGCGTGCCTTTGCTGCAGCATCGCCTGCCCGGCGCGACCCACATCACGGCCATGCTGCAGGACCGCCACGGCGACCTGTGGCTGGGGACCGAAAACCAGGGCCTGCTGCGGCTGTCCCGGCACGGGCTGGAGCGGTTGCCGGCCGGGCTGTCCTTGCCCGGCGGGCGCGTGGTCAGCCTGCGAGAAGACGCCGAAGGCAGCATCTGGGTAGGCGCCAACGGTGGCCTGTATCGCCTGCGCGAAACCCTGTTCAGCAGCTACACCGAACGCGACGGGCTCAGTGGTGATTACGTCCGCACCGTCTTCGAGGATCGCCAACGGCAGCTCTGGATCGGCAGTGCGCGCGGGCTTGATCGCCGCGATGCCCAGGGAAACTTCAGTCCGGTGCCGCTGCGCAACAACGTCGGCAAGAGCCCCTCGGTGCTGAGCCTGGCCCAGGACCGTGACGGTGATCTGTGGGTGGGGACCTTCGGCGATGGCATCTTCCGGGTCGGCGAGAACGGGCAACCGCGGCGGACGTACGGCAGCGCCGACGGCCTGTTGGGGGGCAACATCCGCGCGATCAGCATCGACCGTGACGGGGTGATCTGGGCCGGCACCCAGAAAGGCGTGGTCCGCATCGTCGCCGACAAGGCCGAGCCGGTGGCCTTTCCCGGCATGCCCACCGGGCTGACCACCGCGCTGGCGCACGATGCCGAAGGCGCCCTGTGGATCGGCACCATCGAGGGCATCCGCGTGTTGCGCGGCAACCGCGTGCAGGTGATCGATCTGGAGGCACTGGGTGGTGGCCGCAGCGTGTTCGGCTTCCAGCAGATCGGCGATGCGATGTGGGTCAGCACCGATCGCGGCCTGTACCGCTACCAGGAAGGCAAGCTGGCACGGGTCGGCCTGGAGCAGGGCATGCCGGTGGATACGGTCTTCCAGCTGATTCCCGATCGCGTGGGCAACGTCTGGATCAGCAGCAACCGCGGCGTACTGCGGACCGACATGGCCATGCTCAACGCCGTTGCCGATGGGCGTGCCGCACGGGTCGAGGTCGAGCATTACAACGAGATCGACGGCATGGCCAACTCACAGGCCAACGGCAGTTCCGGCCCCTCGGCAATCCTGCGCCAGGACGGCACCTTCTGGGTGGTCACGGCCGGCGGGCTGAGCACCGTCGATCCACTGCGCCTGCAGCGTTTCCGTGAGCGCCTGGCGCCACCGGCGGTGATCGAGACCGTGCTTGTCGATGGCGTGCCGCTGCACTGGCAGGGCAGCGACCACAACACGATCCCGGGCGGGCGACGCCTGAGCGTGAGCTATGTGGGGCTGAGTTACCTGCTTTCCGAGCGCATCCGCTACCGCACCCGCCTGGAAGGACTGGACAAGGGCTGGGTCGAGCGTGGCCAGCAGCGCAGCGTGGAATTCATCGGCCTGCCGCCGGGCGACTACACGCTGCACGTTTCCGCCGCGCATCCAGGTGGTGTCTGGAGCGACAGCGAAGCGGTCTGGGAATTCACGGTGGAGCCGTTCCTGTGGCAGCGCCACAGCGTGCAGTTGATCGCCGCGCTGTTGTTGCTGGCTGGGCTGGTGGCGCTGTACCGGTATCTGATCAACCGCTACAAGGCCAGCAACGTGCGGCTGGCGCGGATGGTGCAGGAAGCCACGCTGGATCTGCAGACCCAGACGGTCAACCTGCAGGCACTCAATCAGGAAAAGACAGAACTGGCCGACCGCCTGGCGGTGCAGGCCGAGGCGTTCGAGCGGCAGGCCCGTGAGGATGCGCTGACCGGTCTACCGAACCGGCGTGCATTCGATGAAGCACTGGCGCGCGATTTCGCCCGTTCGCAGCGCAGCCGCCACCCGTTGTGCCTGGTGGTGCTGGACATCGATCACTTCAAGGAAGTGAACGACCGGCACAGCCATTCGGTGGGCGACGTGGTGCTGGTGGAAGTGGCGCGTCTGTTGGCCTCGGCCTGCCGCGATTCGGACATGCCGGCGCGGACCGGTGGCGAGGAATTCGCGCTGCTGCTCAACGACACCCGCCTGGATGAGGCGGCCCAGGTCTGCGCGCGCCTGCGTGGGTTGTTCCATGATCATCCCGACTGGGCCGGTATTCCGGGCCTGAACGTCACCTTCAGCGCCGGTCTGGTCGAACTGGACGCTGCCGACCGCACGCCGATGCTGCTCTACCAGCGCGCCGATCGCGCGCTGTACCGCGCCAAGAGCGAAGGGCGCGACAGGACCGCTATCGGGTGATGCTGCTCAGGGGCGCGGCCAGCTGTTGGCGACCTTGCAGAACAGTTTGGCGGTCTGCTCGGTGTCGTACACCGCGCTGTGCGCTTCATCGGCATCCCAGCCCAGCCCGGCGGCGGTGGCGGCGCGTGCCAGTACGGTCTGCCCGTAGGCGATGCCGCCGAGGGTGACGGTGTCGAACACGCTGAAGGGATGGAACGGGTTGCGCTTGTGGCCGGTACGATTGACGGCCGCATTGACGAAGCCCAGATCGAAGTGGGCGTTGTGCCCGACCAGGATCGCGCGCTGGCAACCGTACTTTTTCATCGCCGCCCGGATCGGGGCAAAGATGTGGTCCAGCGCATCGCGCTCGACCTTGGCCAGCCGGAACGGGTGATCCAGGATGATCCCGGTGATTTCCAGCGATTTGGGATCGATCTCCAGGCCTTCGGCCGGCACCACGTGGGCGCTGGCGGTCTGGCCGGGATAGAGCAGGCCGTTCTCGTCCATCTCGATCGGAACGGCGGCGATCTCCAGCAGGGCGTGGCGATCAGAATCGAATCCACCGGTCTCCACGTCCACCGCCACCGGCAGGAAGCCGCGGAAGCGGGTTGCCATCAAGCGCTGGGCAGCAGCGGGCAGTGCGTCGGCAGCAGCCGGCGCGTCGGAGCGGGGGAGGTCGTCAGTCATCGCACCAGTTTAGCAGAGCGGCCTGTACCCCCCCTGCGCTCAGGCCAGGGCAGGGGGACGCCCGCGGCCGCGGCGCAGCAGGTGATCCAGGCTCAACGGGCCCGCGCCCTGCACGGCCAGAGGCAGCAGCATGGCCAGGAACAGCAGCGGCAGTTTGAAGTTGCCAAAGCCCTGATCGGTGATGACATAGCCCATCGCCAGCTCGGCCAGTCCATCCCAGTGCATCGGCCAGTGCACGGCGGCGGTGGCGACCACGGTCAGCACGAGCAGGCAGCTGGCGGCCAGGCGGGTCCCCAGCCCGAGCAGCAGGCAGACTGCGCCAACCAGCTCGAACCAGGTGGCCAGCTGCCAGTTGAGGGTGGCCGGCAGCTGATCGAACGGAAACGGGAAGGCCTGCTGCAGGTCCACGAACCAGTTCTGCCCACGCAGTTTTTCACGGCCGGACTCGAAATACTCCCAGCCCATCAGCAGGCGCAGGCCGAGCGGGGCCAACCACGGGCCGAGGCGATCCAGCCGGTCGCGCAGGGCGACCAGGGGCGGTGACTTCATCGATGCGATTCCTGTGTGGAAGGGTCAGGTGGCGGGCGCAGCGGGCCCGATCACGCCGTTGTCGTGGAATTGGCGCAGCAGGGCGGCGCCGGGCAGGCGCAAGGCATCGGCCGCCATGCCGTGCGTCTGCGCGAGCTGCTGCAGGTAAGTGGCCCCTGTGCTGCCGGGGTGCTGGCCGATCTGCTCCAGCAACCGTGCGGCCATGGGGCTGACCACGGCGAAGCGGACCTGGCCATCAGGGTCGCGCCGGACCAGCAGCCCGGTCGGCTCGGGGGCCGGCTGGGAAGGCGCGTCATCGGCGCCGAGCCGATGCACCGGCCACTGATAGAGCAGTGGCCAGGCCAGCGGCGAGCGCTGCAGCGACGCGTGCATGGGGTCCATGCCCGGTGAGGGCGGCAGGGGCTGCGCGTCCAACTGGTAGAGGGCCGTTTCCACCCACTCGTAATGGGCCAGTTCGGCCAACGCCGGGTGCGGCAGCGCGGCTTGATGGTGCAGCCACTGCACGAACTCGGCGGCCAGTTCGGTGAACAACGGCGTCTGCGCCGGGTGGCCGGCAAGGAAGCGCCGGACCAGGGTGGCCCACGCCGTGTCACCCAGCAGCTGGACGCATACCGGGAAACCGTTGCCGAGCAGCCCCAGTACAGTGTTGAAGACCAACCGCTGGTAGATGGCCAGCCGGCGCGGGTCCATGCCCTCGGGTGCGGCGATATGGTCCGGGTCGCGCAGATGCGCGGTGAACGCTCTCTGCTGTGCGTGCAGGCGCGCGGGGGCGTCAGTCATGTCCGTTCCCGGCATGGGCGGCCATCAGCTGGCGGATGTGCTGCAGTTCGCCGCGTAGTTCGGCATACGGCGGGAAATTGAAATCACGTTCCAGCAGCGTCGGGCGTGCACCGATGCGCGCATAGGTGCGGGCGAGCAGGTCCCAGACCGGATCGATCACCGCGCTGGCATGGGTGTCGATCTTCAGATCGGGCGCCTCGTCCAGATGGCCGGCGACATGCAGGCACACGATGCGGGCGGCCGGCAGCCCGGCGATGAACGCATCGGCGTCGTAGCCGTGGTTGCAGGCGTTGACGTAGACGTTGTTGACGTCCAGCAGCAGATCGCAATCGGCCTCGGCCAGCACGGCATTGGTGAAGGCCAGTTCGTCCATGGCCGGTTCCGGGGCGAGGTAGTAGGACACGTTCTCCACGGCAATGCGCCGGCCCAGCAGGTCCTGCACGCGGGCGATGCGTGATGCAGTGTGGCGTACGGCCTCGTCGGTGAAGGGGATCGGCAGGAGATCGTAGAGGTGACCTTCATCACTGCAGTAGCTCAGGTGTTCGCTGTACAGCGGCACGTTGTGCCGCGCCAGGAAGCGTCCTACCTGGTCCAGCAGCACGGTATCCAGCGGCGCGGTGCTGCCCAGCGAGAGCGACAGCCCATGGCAGGTCAGCGGGTGGCGCGTGGCCAGTTCGGCGAGTGCGTCGCCGGCCGGCCCACCGATACCGATCCAGTTTTCCGGCGCGCATTCGAGGAAGTCGATATCGCCGGCGGGCGCGTCACGCAGGTCCTGCAGCAGGGCGCGGCGCAAACCCAGTCCGGTCGCCGCCGCAGGCAGCGGCGACCGGGCCAGGCCAGTGGCGAAGGCGTCAGTGCTTGGCACCGCACTTGCCTTCGCCGCACTTGCCTTCCGCCGTCTTCTTGTCGCCAGCGGTCGTTGCCTTGGCGCCGGCAGCCTTGCCCTTGTCGGCGCCGCACTTGCCTTCCCCGCACTTGCCTTCGGCGGCCTTGGCACCGGTGGTCGCGGCCTTGTCGCCTGCCTTGGTGCCGGCCTTGTCGCCATGCGCACCGCACTTGCCTTCGCCACACTTGCCTTCGCCGGCCTTGGTCGCTGCCTGGCCAGCCACCAGGTAGCCTTGGGCCAGCTCGGTCATGCTCAAGGCGGATGCCGAGGCGGTGACGCCCAGGCCTGCGGCCAGCGCAGTGGCCGCCAGCAGGGACAGCGAACGGGTGGGTGTGCTCATCGGGTAACGCTCCTTGGAATGGGCCGGGGCCCGGGATGGCTGCGTGGGGGCAGCAGGTGCGGCCATGGTGGCCCGGCCCGGCTCATCGAATCCTCACACAGGATTCAACGTTTCGTGAAGTGCAGTGCCGCATTCCTCAGCGGCAAGTGGGTCGGCCGCTTCGGGGCCCTGACGCTCGCGTCAAGGCTCGAACGGAGACACCTGCAGCGCCCTCACCGAGCCAGGACTTTCCAGTCACAAAAAAAGCCGCCACCCGAAGGCAGCGGCTTTTGCGTTCCACTTCGGAAGCACGCGCTCAGACGTGATCGGTACTGCTGGTCTCGTCGCGCTTCTCGCGCGGCGGCAGCGCCTGCTCGCCATGCACCAGGAACCACACGTTCTCGGCGATGTTGGTGGCATGGTCGCCCACGCGCTCCAGGTTCTTGGCCATGAACAGCAGGTGGGTGCACGGGGTGATGTTGCGCGGGTCTTCCATCATGTACGTCAGCAGCTCGCGGAACAGCGCGGTGTACTGCGCGTCCAGGCGGGCGTCATCGTCGCGCAGTTCCAGCGCCGCGGCGGCGTCGTTGTCGCGGTAGGCCTCGATCGCGCGGCGCACCTGCTGTGCGGCCAGTCGGCCCAGGGCGCGCAGCCCCTGGATCTGCGGCAGCGGTGGCACCTTGCTCAGGGCGATCGAGCGCTTGGCCACGTTGGCGGCGTAATCGCCGATGCGTTCGATGTCGGCCGGAATGCGCAGGCCGGCCAGGATCTCGCGCAGGTCGCGTGCCATCGGCCCGCGCAGCGCCAGGCGCATCACGTCGTGGCTGATGTGCTGCTCAAGCTGGTCGATGGCTTCATCGTTGGCGATGATGCGCTGGGCGGCGTTCTCGTCGCGCTTCTCGATGACGTCCATGGACGCCTCCAGCTGCGCGACGGCCATCTCGCCCATCCGCACGATCTCGGCCACCAGGCGCTGCTGCTCTTCGTCGTAGCTCTTGACGATGTGGTCGTTGGGAAGATTCATGGTCTGCAATCCGGGTAGAGCCAGGCCGTGCCTGGCTGGGACATTTGGTGAGGGAACAGCACCGATCAACCGAAACGACCGGTGATGTAATCCTCGGTCTGCTGCTTGTTGGGCTGCGAGAAGATCACTTCGGTGCGGTCGTGCTCGATCAGGTCGCCCAGGTACATGAAGGCGGTGTAATCGGACACGCGCGCGGCCTGCTGCATGTTGTGGGTCACGATCACGATCGTGTAATCGTGCTTGAGCTCTTCGACCAGCTGCTCGATGCGGCTGGTGGAGATCGGGTCCAGCGCGGAGGTCGGCTCGTCGAGCAGCAGCACGTCCGGGCGCAGGGCCACGGCGCGGGCGATGCACAGACGCTGCTGCTGGCCACCGGACAGGCCCAGCGCGCTCTGGTTGAGCTTGTCCTTCACCTCGTCCCACAGTGCGCCCTGGCGCAGGGCCTGCTCGACGCGATCGGTCATCTCCGACTTGGAAAGCTTCTCGTGGTGGCGGATGCCGTAGGCCACGTTCTCGAAGATGGTCATCGGGAACGGCACCGGCTTCTGGAACACCATGCCGACCTTGCTGCGGAGGCGGTTCATCGGGTACTTCGGCGAGAGGATGTTCTCCCCGTCCAGCATCAATTCACCCCGCGCTTCCAGCTTGGGGTACAGCGCGTAGATACGGTTGAAGATGCGCAGCAGGGTGGACTTGCCGCAGCCGGAGGGACCGATCAGCGCGGTGACGCGCTTTTCCGGAATCTCCAGGTCGATGCCCTTCAGCGCATGGAACTTGTCGTAGTAGAAATCCAGCCCGCGTGCGGCCAGCTTGATCGGCGCCGGGGTGTGCAGGCTTTCATGCGAAGCCGGGACCACGATGCGCTGCATCGGCACGGCGTTGGAGAGATCGTTCATGGCGATGTCCGTGGAAAGGTCAGTCATGGGAGATACGGTTGCGCAGCAGGATGCCGCGCGCGGAAAGGCTGACCAGCAGCACGAACACGGTCAGCACCAGCGCGCCGGCCCAGGCCAGCACCTGCCAGGATTCGTAGGGGCTGCCGGCAAACTGGTTCATCACCACCGGCACCGAGGCCATCGGCTGGAACACGTTGCTGTTCCAGTACTGGTTGCCGAAGGCGGTGAACAGCAGCGGGGCGGTTTCACCGGAGATGCGGGCCAGCGCCAGCAGGATGCCGGTCACGATGCCGGCGGCGGCGCTGCGGTACAGCACCTGCACCGTCACCTTCCACTGCGGGATGCCCAGCGACAGCGCCGCTTCGCGCATCTGCGAGGGCACCAGGCGCAGCATTTCATCCGTGGTCCGCACCACCACCGGCAGCACGATGAAGGCCAGCGAGAGCGCACCGGCGAAGGCCGAGAACTGGCCGCCGGTCTGCATCACGTACAGGGTGTAGACGAACAGGCCCAGCACGATCGACGGCGCCGAGAGCAGGATGTCGTTGACGAAGCGGACCACCGTGCCGGTCTTGCGGAAGTTGCCGTACTCGGCCAGCCAGGTGCCGGCCAGCACGCCGAGCGGCGTGCCGATGGCGATGGCCAGGCCGCACATCACCGCGCTGCCGAAGAAGGCATTGGCCAGGCCGCCTTCCTGCATCGGCGGTGGGGTCATCTTGGTGAACAGATCCAGGTTGATGCCGGCCAGGCCCTTGGAGGCCAGCGTCCACAGGATCCAGCCGAGGAAGAACAGGCCGAACAGTGCGGTCAGGCAGGACATCAGCAGCGCGACCACGTTGACGATGCGGCGGCGCAGGTATAGCGGTTGGGCGTTGGCGGTGGACATCAGTTGCCCTCCTTGCGGGCCAGGCGCATCAGCATCAGGCGGGCGATCGCCAGCACCACGAAGGTCACCAGGAACAGCACGAAGCCGAGCAGCAGCAGTGCCGAACGGTAGGTCTCGGTGGCTTCGCCGAAATCGTTGGCGATCAGCGCGGCGATGGTGGTGCCCGGTTCGAGCAGCGACGGCGACAGGCGCACGCTGTTGCCGATCACGAAGGCCACCGCCATGGTTTCACCCAGGGCACGGCCGAGGCCGAGGAAGATGCCGCCGATCACCGCCGAGCGGGTGTAGGGCAGCACGATGTCCCAGCTCACTTCCCACTTGGTGGAGCCCAGCGCATAGGCCGATTCCTTCAGGCGGGTCGGCACGGTCAGGAACACTTCGCGCATCACCGAGGAGATGAAGGGGATCACCATGATCGCCAGCACGAAGCCGGCGGTGAGCACGCCGATGCCCAGCGGCGGACCCTGGAACAGCGGGCCGATGATCGGCAGCGTGCCCAGGTGATCATTGAGGAACGGGGTGACGTACTCGGTCATCACCGGGACCAGCACGAACAGGCCCCACATGCCGTAGATGATCGAGGGGATACCGGCCAGCAGTTCGATGGCGGTACCGACCGGGCCACGCAGCCAGCGCGGGGCGACCTCGGTCAGGAAGAAGGCGATACCGAAGCTCACCGGCACCGCGATGACCATCGCGATCAGAGCCGTGACCAGGGTGCCGTAGATGGGCGCGAGGGCGCCGAATTTGTTTTCGACCGGATTCCATTCGGACGAATAGAAGAAGCTCAGGCCCTGCTCCTGCAGGGCATGGCGGCCGCCCCACAGCATCGAGAGCGCGGCGCAGGCCAGGGCGACCAGCACCAGGATGACGGTGGCGATCAGGACCCACCGGAACAGTTTGTCATTGCGGGCGTCACGCAGGTCGCGGGTGGACGGTGCGGGAACAGGCTGGGCGATGGCATTCATGGGAAAGGCGGGGGCCCAAAATTAGGTGGGGTAGTGCCAGGCCATGCCTGGCAGAACGGTGTCATGGCGCCACACTCCGGACCCGCGCAATGCGCGGGTCCGGTCTGGATCACTTGAATTCAGCCGCCCAGTACCCTTCGATCTGCGTGACCAGCTCGGCCGGCAGCGGCACGTAGTGCAGTTCGTTGGCCTGGGTCTGGCCCTTCTCGAAGGCCCACTTGAAGAACGCCAGGGTGTCCTTGCTGCGCTGGGCATCCTTGGGCTGCTTGTGCATCAGCATGAAGTTGGTGGCGGTGATCGGCCATGCCTGGTCGCCCGGGGCATTGGTGATGACCAGGTTGAAGTCCTTGGCGCTGGCCCAGTCGGCGCTGGCGGCTGCCGCGGCGAAGGTTTCCGCGCTCGGCTGCACCCAGTTGCCGGCGGCGTTCTGCATCGAGGCGTACGGCATGCCGTTCTGCAGCGCGTAGGCCAGTTCGACGTAGCCGATCGAGCCCTTGATCTGCTTCACGTACGACGCCACGCCTTCGTTGCCCTTGCCACCCACGCCGTCCGGCCACTGCACCGAGGTGCCTTCGCCGACCTTGCTCTTCCAGTCCGGGCTGACCTTGGACAGGTAGTTGGAGAAGTTGAAGGTGGTGCCCGAGCCGTCCGAACGGTGGACCAGGGTGATCTTGCCGTCGGGCAGTTTGACGCCCGGGTTGGCGGCGACGATGGCCGGGTCGTTCCAGGTCTTGACCTTGCCCAGGAAGATATCGGCCAGCAGGGCGCCGCTCAGGCGCAGCTTGCCGGCTTCCAGGCCGTCGATGTTGACCACCGGCACCACGCCACCGATCGCCGACGGGAACTGGCCGAGGCCGGCCTGGGCCAGCTCTTCGCTGCTCAGCGGCTTGTCGGAGGAACCAAAATCAACGGTGCCGGCCTTGATCTGGGCGATGCCGCCACCGGAACCGATCGACTGGTAGTTGATCTTGGCGCCGGTGGCGGTGTTGTAGTCGGCCGACCACTTGGACACCAGCGGGAAAATGAAGGAGGCACCGGCGCCGGAAATCTCGGCGGTCAGGCGATCGCCAGCGGCCGGAGCGGCAGCGGGCGCATCGGTGGCCGGCGCGGCGGCTTGGCCTTCAGCGCCCGGCTTGCAGGCGGAAAGACCCAGCGCGATGGCCAGGGAAAGGGCGGCGATGCTGGCCGTGTGCAGTTTCATGCGTCACTCCATAGCGGGATAAGGGCCGGTCTTTCCGGCGACGCGACTATGAAATGATGTTTTTGTTACAGCTTGATGACGCCGTGACCGAGCGCACGCAAAGCCTTGCGGCACAAGGGTCGGGCATTTTGCGGCAGGCAACAAAAAGGCGCGGAACCTTGCGGTCCGCGCCCGATGGCGCCGGAAGGGGAGAGAGGTCCCTCCGGCGCCATTGCTCTGTCCGGTGGGTTGCGTCGGGGGCGACGCGTACCGACCAACGGTCGGCACCTACCGGCAGGTCACCACCGTGGGTGGTGACTTCCTCAATACTTCAGGTTCTGCGACCAGTAGGTCTCGATCTGCTTGACCAGGGTGTCCGGCAGCGGGACGTAGTCGAGCTGCTTGGCCTGCGCATCGCCGCTCTTGTAGATCCAGCGGAAGAATTCCTGGGTGGCCTTGGCGTTGGCGACGTTCTTGGGCTGCTTGCGGACCAGGATGAAGTTGGTGGCGGTGATCGGCCACGCATCGGCGCCCGGGGCGTTGGTCATGACCAGGTAGAAGTCCTTCGCGCTGGCCCAGTCGGCGCTGGCAGCAGCGGCGGCGAAGGAGGTGTCGCTCGGCAGCACGATCTTGCCCGAGGCGTTCTTCATCGCAGCGTAGGACATCTTGTTCTGCAGCGCGTAGGACAGTTCGACGTAGCCGATGCCGCCCTTGATCTGCTTCACGTAGGCGGCAACGCCTTCGTTGCCCTTGCCACCGATGCCGACCGGCCACTGGACGGAGGTGCCTTCACCGACCTTGGTCTTCCACTCCGGGTTGACCTTGGAAAGGTAGTTGACGAAGTTGAAGGTGGTGCCCGAACCGTCCGAGCGGTGCACGACGGTGATCTTGCCGTCGGGCAGCTTCACGCCCGGGTTCAGCGCGGCGATCGCCGGGTCGTTCCAGGTCTTGATCTTGCCCAGGAAGATGTTGCCCAGGGTCGGGCCATCGAGCTTCAGCGCGCCCGGGGCAATGCCGGCCACGTTGATCACCGGGACCACGCCGCCGATCACCGACGGGAACTGGGCCAGGCCGGCCGCCGCCAGTTCTTCCGGCTTCAGCGGGGCATCGGAGGAGCCGAAATCAACGGTCGCCGCCTTGATCTGGGCGATACCACCACCGGAACCGATGGACTGGTAGTTGACCTTCTTGCCGGTCGCGGTGCTGTAGTCGGCCGACCACTTGGACATGACCGGGTAGATGAACGAGGCGCCCGCGCCGGTCACATCGGCGGCGTTGGCGGCGAACACGGACGACGCGGCGAGGACGGCAACAGCGGCGCGCGACTTGAAGGCGTGGATCACGGGGTGGCTCCTGGGATGGATGAAGGTGCGGGGTGTCCCGCCCGGTGCTCATTCCATAACGGTTCGATGACAGCGCAGCGTCTGTCATATGACCACCTCGTGACACGCCTTCTGGAAGGGGTGTCACAACGGCTGCAGCGCCTCCGGGACCGCGTAGCGGCGGCCGTCGAAGCGCAGCACGTGGCGCTCGCCTTCCACCGACGTGTCCTGGTCGCGGCAGCTGTCACCGTCCATCCAGCTGTGCGTGGTGACCCGTCGCTCGCGCAGGATGAGGTCGGCCAAGCCGTGTCTGCCTTTGGGCCCAACGGCCACGGTGCGCGTCACGTCGATGGAGTCGCCGGCGCAGCGGGTATCCCACTCGGCCTGGAAGCGACGCAGCACCATCGCTGGGCCGAGCGTGCGCAGCGTGTCTGCCTGCACCGCCAGCAGATGCACCTGTTCTTCGCTGAACGGATTGGGCCCGGAGCCATTGCGCCGCTTCACGCGCAGGCCGAAGGCGAGGGTGTCCGGCGCAAGCTGGTAGCGCGCGGTATCAATGTGCATGCCATCGAAGAAGATCGCATCGCTGTCGAGTGCGCCGAGCAGCACCGCCCATGCGCGCGTGGCAAGGGTGTCGGTATCGATCACCAGTACCTCCACATCGCCATCGCGGGAGTCGTTGTTGCCGCCGTCGCGCCAGACCGGCGTGGCCACCAAGGTCAGCTCCGGGCGTGCCGGCCATCGGCGGCAGACGCTGGCGGCGATGTCGCGTGTGTAGCCGGCGCGGTCGGGCAGCACGTTGGGTGCTCGGACCGTGTAGGCCTCCTGCGCTGCCGCCTGGGCGTCATGGCAGTCCTGGGCTTGGGCGGGCAGGGCGGCGGCACTGCACGCGGCGGCCAGCAACAGCGAGAGTGCGATACGCATCGGGTCCATCCATGGGGCGAGGGGCGCACAGCATACCCGCGGACGAACACGAAAAAAGGCGCAGCCGAAGCTGCGCCTTTGTGTCACACGCGTACTGCAGGGCTTACCAGAAGAACTGCAGGCGCGCTTCGAGGATGTTCGGATCGTCGTTGACGAACGTGCGCGCGGTCGAGCTGTACTTCTTGCTGTCCACCATCACGTAGTTCAGCGCGAACTTGGTGTTGGAGCGCCAGTAGTAGTTCACGCCCACGGTCCAGATGTCCATCTTGCCGCCCAGCACGCCATCGACGATCGGCGGGCGACCGGCCACCGGGTTCGCCGACAGATTGCCGTCGTTGAGGTCCATGTGGTCGTAACGCGCACCCAGCTGCCACATCCCGCGGCCCGGCTCATCCGGCAGGCCGGTGGTCGGGGTGCCGCCCTTGTAACCCCAGGTCTCGCCGCTGATGTTCCACAGGCCGCTGACGTAGTAACCGTCGCTGCTGTAGTTGTCATGCGAGTACCGCTTGGCCTTGCTGGTGTAGTACTCGGCCTGGGCCTTGAACGGGCCGCCGATGTACATCGCTTCGGCGCCGATCGTGCTCACGCGGTCGGTGTCCACCATGTTGCCGCTGTCGACCAGGCGCGCGGTGGCCAGGTCGGCGTTGGGACGGGCACGCACGCGCAGGGTGTCGGCGTCGGTGTCGTAGTCCACATAGCTCAGGCCGAAGTGCAGGACCTGGCCCTTCTCATTGATCGGGGCCCAGGTGCCACGGGCGCCGTAGCCGCTGCCGTGCGCGAGGTTGCGGGTCAGTTCGCGGCCGAAGCCGCTGGCGGTGACGGACCAGTTGTTGTCACCGATGCTGTAGGCGCCACCGAGGCGGCGGGCCACGGCGTAGGTATTGGTGACCGCGGCCTTGGAGATGAAGTCGTTGTTCTTGGTGCTGGAGAGTTCTTCCAGGCTGTTGGGCTGCTTGAACTGGCCGAACTGCACGAAGTGGTTGGCGTTGCCGGCCAGCTTGTACTTCAGGTTGGTGTCCAGGAACTTGTCGGCCTTGGCGTCGTAGCCCACCACCCATTCCACGTTGCCCGGGCCCTTGCCCTTGAGCACCAGCTCGGCGCGGCGCAGCTCGAATTCGCTGTTCTTGCCGTTGCCGGCATCACCGCCGTTGAGGTCGGTCACATCGTTGTCGAACCAGTTGCCGTCGGCCTGGACCAGGCCCTCGAACGTGATTTCCGAACCGCCGATCACATCGATGGCCACTTCAGCGTGAGCGGCCGGAACGAACAGCGCAGCCGCCACGGCCGCAGTAAGAAGTTGGCGATGCAGTTTCATGGAAGGAGCCTTGCAGGCAGGTGGGAAGATGCTGCGCAGGCTAATTAGTGAAGATTGCGTAAATGTGACAGTTTCGGACAAACCGTCATCGCCCGTATCCCAAGCGGCGTCAGGGGCTGCTATTGATGCCGTCTGGAGATGACCGCCGGGTTGCGCCCATATGGCAGTCGTCGCCCCCGTTCAGGCAGCCGTCTTTTCCTTGAAACGGCACAGGTCGCGGATCACGCATTGCGGGCAGTCCGGCTTGCGTGCCTTGCACACGTAACGGCCATGCAGGATCAGCCAGTGATGCGCATCGAGCAGGAACTCGGCCGGGATCACCTTGACCAGCAGATCCTCCACCGCACGCACGTCCTTGCCCGGCGCCAGCCCGGTGCGGTTGGAGACGCGGAAGATGTGCGTGTCCACTGCCATCACCGGTTCGCCGAAGGCCGTGTTGAGCACGACATTGGCGGTCTTGCGACCGACACCGGGAAGCGCCTCGAGTGCAGCACGATCACGCGGCACCTCGCCGCCGTGCTGTTCGACCAACATGGCGCACGCGGCAATCACGTTCTTCGCTTTCGCGTTGTACAGGCCGATGGTGGCGATGTACTTCTTCAAGCCGTCCTCACCGAGAGCGAGGATCGCCTGCGGGGTATTGGCGACCGGGAACAGTTTGCGCGTGGCCTTGTTGACGCCGACATCGGTGGCCTGCGCCGACAACGTGACCGCCACCAGCAGTTCGAACGGCGAGCTGTACTCCAGTTCGGTCCTGGGGTGCGGGTTGAGCTCGCGCAGGCGCGTGAACATTTCGATCACGTCGGCCTTGGGCATGCGCGCGGTGCGTGCGACGGTTTTCTTCATCGTGGCCATCAGGAGGTGCGGCCCGCGGCCTTGGCCTTGGCGCGCGCGAGAATCGCGGCAGCGGCCGAGGGCAGGGCGGGTTTCTGGATCTCGGGTGTAGGGGGCGGTGCACGGCGTGCATCGCGCTCGGCAGCACGGCGCGCGAGTCGCTGCTGGCGCTGGCGGTAGCGCTCGCGTGCGGCCCAGGCACGTTGCAATTGCTGCTGTGCGTGCTGCAGCCGCTGTGGAAGATCGGGATGATCGGGCCGCAGCGCTTCGTCGCCCGGCTGCGGGACGTAGTCCATCAACCCGGCCGCCAGCGCGGCATCCCATTGATCGTCGAGGACGAGTGCCAGCAGCTGCGCCGGCGAAGCGGTATCGGAAGGCGACATGGCTCAGCGGTTCTGGAACACCGGCGGCCGCCGCGCCAGGAACGCGCTGGTGCCTTCGCGCATGTCCTCGGTGGCGAACATCAGGCCGAACTGCACGCTCTCGTACTCCAGCCCCTCGCCGAGCGAACATTCGCCGCCGATATGGATCGCATCGAGGATGCCGCGCAGCGCGAGAGGCGCGGCCGAGGCCAATTGCGACGCCAGAGCCTGGACGCGGGCATCCAGCTCCGCAGCCGGGATCACCTCATTGACGATGCCCAGTTGCGCGGCACGCGCGGCGGTGATCGGGGTGCCCAGCAGGCACAGCTCCAGTGCGGCGGCGCGGCCGCACAGGCGCAGCAGCCGCTGGCTGCCACCGAAGCCGGGGATCAGGCCCAGATGGATCTCTGGCTGACCGACCTTGGCGGTCTCCGCGGCCACCCGGAGGTGGCAGGCCATGGCCAGTTCCAGGCCGCCGCCCAGCGCAAATCCGTTGATCTTGCCGATCACGGGCTTGGGCATGCGCTCGATGCGGCGCATCAACCCTTGGCCGAGCAGTGAGAAATCACGACCCTGAACCGCGCTCAGGCCATTCATTTCGGCAATGTCCGCACCGGCGACGAACGCCTTGGGACCGGCGCCGGTCAGCACCACCACCCGCACCCCAGGGGCGGCAGCGGCCTCGGCGAAGGCCGTATCAAGGGCTTCCAGGGTCGCCCGGTTCAGGGCGTTGAGTTTGTCCGGGCGGTTGACCGTCACAGTGCGTACGGCACCATCGTCCATAATCGCGATAAGGGCGTCGGCCACGGCAGGACTCCTGAAAACGTTAAAAAAAAGTGATGTTGAACTCTTGAAACGAAGTCAGGTCAGAGCCTGCGTCGTTAGTGGCGGTTCAACGTTGCGGCGGCTATCCTAACCCGTCGCCTCAGGGCGGCCCAACGCGTCCTGAGTTACCACCCCTGGAGAAAAGTTTGATGAAGTTGCGTTCTATCGCGGTCGCCGTCGCGGCCCTGGCCCTGACGGGCAATGCCTTCGCCCAGGACACCTCGTCCGAAAAGGGCAAGCTGAGCTATTACTTCGGTTACGACTACGGTAACAACCTGGCTGAACTCACCGCACGCGGCGAGCAGCTGGACATCAACTCGGTGGTGAAGGGCCTGCAGGATGCCTACGCCAAGAAGCAGCCGTCGATCACGGCCGAGCAGTTGAAGCCCGCCGTCGAAGCCTTCCAGAAGCGTGAGCAGGGTCGTGCGCAGGCCGCCAAGGCCGAGTACGACAAGGCTGCCGCCGAGAACAAGACCAAGAGCACCCAGTTCCTGGCCGCCAACAAGGCCAAGGCCGGCGTGCAGTCGCTTCCGAGCGGCGTGCAGTACCGCGTGATCGAAGCCGGCAAGGGTGCCAAGCCGACCCAGGCCAGCACCGTGCAGCTGGAAGTGGCCGGTCCGTATCCGTTCGGCACCCGTCCGGCCGAAGCGCGTCCGGCCCAGCAGATCCCGGGCATCAAGGTCAGCGAAGTTGAAATGAAGGCCATGCGTGAAGCCCTGCTGCAGATGCCGGCTGGCTCCAAGTGGGAAGTGACGCTGCCGCCGGATCAGGCCTATGGTGCCGATCCGCGCACGCCGTTCCCGCCGAACGTCGCGGTGCAGTTCGAAATCAAGCTCGTCAGCGTCAAGTAATTTTCGCAACATCAAGAACGCGCCGGTGGAAACACCGGCGCGTTTTTTGTTTCCGTGCAATCGCGGTACTGTTGACCGGTGCAATCGATGGAAGAATCCCCGCATGCCGTGCCCACTCCCTGCATCGGAATCTGCGCGCTGGATCGCGCCGGTGTCTGCACGGGCTGCCTGCGCACCGTGGATGAAATCACCCGCTGGCGAACCATGAGCCGACCCGAACAGCATCACGTCATGCAGCACACGCTGCCCCTGCGCGAACAACTGCGGCAATCGCTGCGCGGTTCGCTGGCCGAACACGAGCGCCTGCTGCGCGCGCTGCATCCGCTGGACCGGCCGCCGTCCGGCGATGGCTGGAACCGCAGCGAACTGATCGATCTGTTACCGCCCGGCCCGCCCGTTGAAGCGGCCGTGCTGGCCGGCATCATTCCGCGCGAGGGCGGCGCGCAGGTGCTGCTGACCCGGCGCACCGACACGCTGCGCCATCACGGGGGCCAGGTCGGTTTTCCCGGTGGCCGCATGGAGCCGGAGGACCGCGATGCCGTCGCCGCCGCGATCCGCGAGAGTGACGAGGAAATCGCACTCAAGCACGATCAGGTGCAGGTGCTTGGGTATCTGGATCCGTTCGTGACGATTACCGGCTACCGGGTCATGCCGGTGGTGGCCGTGATCGATCCTGCCTTCGTGGCCGTGCCCGAACCGGGCGAGGTCGCGGAAGTGTTCGAAGTGCCGCTGTCCTACCTGATGGATCCGGCCAACCTGCACCACGTGGAGATCGACCACCGCGGTCGCATCCGCCACGTGCTCGAATACGGCTGGCCCGGGCAGCGGATCTGGGGTGCGACCGCCGCCATTCTCTACAACCTGCGTCGCCGCCTGGAGCAGACCGCATGACCACGCCATTGATCGATGTCACCGCCCTCGCACAGGCGTTGGACGACGGCGCCACGCGCCTTATGGATGCACGTGCGACGGCCAGTGCCGCCCCCACGCTTCGGGTAGTGGATGCGCGGTTCTCGTTGGCCGATCCGCAGTCCGGTGCGGCGTTGTATGCACAGGGCCATCTGCCCGGCGCGCTGTACGCCGATCTCAACCGGGACCTGTCCGATCCTGGCCGCACCGGCCATGGCCGTCATCCGCTGCCGGACAGCGATGCGTTCGCCGCGCGCCTGGGCGCGTGGGGCATCGGGCCGGAAACCGAGGTCGTGGTCTACGACGCCGGCGACGGCAGCATGGCGGCCGCGCGGTTGTGGTGGCTGCTGCGGCTGATCGGGCATGCACAGGTACGCGTTCTCGACGGCGGATTTGCTGCATGGCAGGCCGCCGGTCTGCCGGTCACCGCAGCGCTGCCGCAGGTGACGCCGTTGCCGCCGTACCCGGGGCAGTTCGACCGCCGCCAGATCGCCTCGGTGGAGGAGGTGCAGGCGCGTCTCAAGCACGCGCCGGGCTGGCTGATCGATGCGCGGGCGGGCGAGCGTTTCCGGGGCGAAGTGGAGCCCTTGGATCCGGTCGCCGGCCACGTGCCCGGCGCGGTGAATCGTCCGTTCGCGTTGAACGTGCATGAGGGACGGCTGCGCCCTGCGGAGGATCTGCGCGCCGCGCTGCAGCCGCTGATCGGCATGCACGCACCGGACGAGGTCGTGCTGATGTGCGGCTCGGGCGTGACCGCCTGCCACCTGCTGCTGGCGATGGACGCCGCGGGCCTGGAAGGTGCGCGGATCTATGCGGATTCGTGGAGTGGCTGGGTCAGCGACCCGTCGCGTCCCGTCGCCACCGGCTGATCATCACCCACGCAGTTCCTGCAGCGGCACCGCCGCCAGCACGCGTGGCCACGGGAACATCGGACCCGGATCGCGCTTGCGCGGCACCCGCCGTTCCGGATCGTCGCTGGCCACTTCCTCGCGCGTATCCAGCCACTCATGCCCGGCGATATGGGCCAACGCGGGCAGCGTCCCGCACAGGTGTTGCAGCAGGTCGATCAGCGCCGCGATCTGCGCATCCGGGTAGGGCTCGTCCATCGCCTGGTGGCGGGAATCCCACCAGTGTGGGTAGCGCCCGGTGTTGACCAGTTCGATCCCGATCGAGCGCGGGTTATAGCCACTGACCTGATGCGCGACACGGTCCAATGACACGTATTGGACGATGCGCCCATCGCGGTCGATGTAATAGTGGCCACTGTTGCCGGTGCCGCTGTCATACAGCACGCGTTCGCCGTACTCGCGTGCCATCGCCAGGTCCGGCAGTTCGGTGCAGTGGATGACCACCAGATCGATCTCGTCGTGCGTGCGGGGCAGCAGCCTGTCCTGGTAGGGCAGGGGCTGTGCATCGATGGCGGGCGGGGCGCGGTCGGGCATGCGGCGATGCTAGCATTCAGGCATGAACGCTCCTATCGATTCCCGCGCGGTGTGCGCATGAGCCGCGGCCACTGCATCCTCTCCCATGGCTTTGAAAGCGGCCCGGACGCCATCAAGGTGACCGCCCTGGCCGACGTCGCCGAGCGCCTGGGCTGGACCCACGAGCGCCCGGACTACACCGATCTGGACGCCCAGCGCGAGGTCAGCAGCCTGGGCGATGTGCGCGCCCGCCTGCAGCGCCTGGTCACCCTGGCCACCGCCCGTGTCGTCCAGGGCCCGGTGGTGCTGGCCGGCTCCAGCCTGGGTTCGTACATTTCGGCCATCGCCTCGCTGCAGGTGCCGGTCCAGGGCCTGTTCCTGATGGTGCCGCCCACCCGGATGGGGCCGATGCCGGCGCTGGATGCCGCCCGCGTGCCGACCAGCGTGGTCCACGCCTGGCACGACGAGCTGATCCCGCCGGTGGAGGTGATCGCCTGGGCCCAGGCCCGCTCGGCCCGCCTGCTGATGGTGGACGACGGCCACCGCCTGACCGATCACGTCGAGGCCTCGAGCCGGGCCTTCGAGGAACTGCTGGCCACGCTGTAACCGGGCGTTCCAGCCCGCCTCACGTACAATGGCCCCCCGGACACCCGTGCCCGGCTGCTTGCCGTGCCCGTGGGCACCCCCTCTCCGCTGACCTGCGATACCGATTCCGTGAAATTCTTTGTTTCCTGCGCCAAGGGCCTGGAGTATCTGCTCGCCGACGAACTGTTGGCGCTCGGCCTGGAAAAGGCCACCGCCACCATTTCCGGCGTCAACGCCGAGGGCGAGCTGGCGCAGGCGCAGCGCGTGGTGCTGTGGTCGCGCCTGGCCAGCCGGGTGCTGTGGCCGCTGACCGAGTTCGACTGCCCCGACGAAGGCTCGCTCTACCAGGGCGTGTCGGCGATGGCGTGGGAGCAGCACATCAGCCCCGAGCTGACCCTGTCGGTGGACGCGCATGTGTCCGGCACCGAGATCACCCATGCGCGCTTCGCCGCGCAGCGGGTCAAGGACGGTGTGGTCGACAGCCTGCGGTCGCAGGGCCTGGAGCGGCCGTCGGTCAACACCGACTTCCCGGACGTGCGCATCAACCTGTCGCTGCGCAAGGGCCGGGCCACGATCTCGATCGACCTGGGCGGTGGCCCGATGCACCGCCGCGGCTGGCGCATGGCGCAGAACGATGCGCCGCTGAAAGAAAACCTGGCCGCCGCGGTGCTGCTGCGCGCCAACTGGCCGAAGATCCACAGCGAAGGCGGTGGCCTGCTCGACCCGATGTGCGGCAGCGGCACGCTGCTGATCGAAGGCGCCTTGATGGCCGCCGACGTGGCCCCGGGCCTGCAGCGCCACGGCAGCATTCCGCCGAGCCGCTGGCTGGGCTTCGACCGCGACGCCTGGAACAGCCTGATGGAAGAAGCGCGCGCCCGCGAAACCGCCGGCCGCAGCGCACTCAAGCAGGTGATCCACGGCAGCGACGTGGATCCGCACGCCATCTATGCGGCCAAGCAGAACGCCGAAACGGCCGGTGTGGGCCATGCCATCTGGTTCGGCGTGCGCGACATCACCGATGTGCAGGTTCCGCCGCAGGAGACCGGCTGCGTGGTCTGCAACCCGCCCTATGACGAGCGCCTGGCCGCCGACGCGGTGCTGTACCGCCAACTCGGCGACGCGCTCAAGCGCGCGGTGCCGCAGTGGCGCGCCAGCCTGTTGTGCGGCAGCGCCGACCTGGCCTTCGCCACCGGCCTGCGCGCCAACAAGAAGTACCAGCTGTTCAACGGCGCCATCGAGTGCGCGCTGATCGTCTGCGACCCGATCGCGGTACCGCAGCGCGAGAACACCGGCCAGCCGCGCGAGCTCAGCGAAGGCGCGCAGATGGTGGCCAACCGCCTGCGCAAGAACATCAAGAAGTTCAAGACGTGGCGGACGCGCGAGAGCATCACCTGCTACCGCGTTTACGATGCCGATCTGCCCGAGTACGCGGCCGCCATCGATGTCTATGAAGAAGACGGTGGTGCCCGCCGGACCTTCCTGCATGTGCAGGAATACGCGGCCCCGGCGACCATTCCGGATGTGGATGTGCGTCGCCGCCGCAACGAGCTGCTCTCGGCCGCGCGCGAGGTCTTCCAGGTGCCGGCCGAGCAGGTCGCGCTGAAGTCACGCGAGCGTGGCAAGGGCGGCAGCAAATACGGTCGTTTCGAGCAGCGCGGCGAGTTCGTGCTGGTGCGCGAGAACGATGCGCTGCTGCGCGTGAACCTGTTCGATTATCTGGACACCGGCCTGTTCCTGGACCACCGTCCACTGCGCTGGCACATGGCGCAGGAAGCCCAGGGCAAGCGCTTCCTCAACCTGTTCTGCTACACCGGTGTCGCCTCGGTGCAGGCCGCCGTGGCCGGTGCCGCGACCACCACCAGCGTGGATCTGTCCGGTACGTACCTGCAGTGGTGCGCCGACAATCTCGCGTTGAACGGCAAGGGCGGCAGCCAGCACCAGCTGATCCAGGCCGATGCGCTGGCGTGGCTGGAAGCCGAACGTCACCGCTTCGACGTGATCTTCTGCGATCCGCCGACGTTCTCCAACTCCGCCCGCGCCGATGACTTTGATATCCAGCGCGAACACGTGCGCCTGCTGCGCGCGGCCGTGGCGCGCTTGAGCCCGGAAGGCGTGCTGTATTTCTCCAACAACTTCCGCCGCTTCAAGCTGGACGATGAAGCGATCAAGGAATTCGCGGAGTGCAAGGAGATTTCGCCCGAGACCATCGGGGCGGACTTCGAGCGCAACCCGCGCATCCACCGCGCGTGGGAACTGCGCCGCTACGGCGCCTGACGGGAACGGGCTGACATGGACGACAGTCAGCTCCACGCCGACGGGCTGCTGCTGCGACCGTTCGAGGATGCCGACGCCGCTGCGTTCGCAGCGGCGGTGCGTGAGTCGGCCGAGGGCATGCGGCGCTGGATGCCGTGGAGCTCGGTCGACTACCGCGTCGAGCAGGCGCTGCAATGGTTCCAGGCCTGCCGGGACGGCTGGGCGGCAGGGACGGCCTGCGAATACGGAATCTTCGACCAGGACACGGCCGCCTTCGTCGGCGGCGCGGGATTGAACAAGATCCAGCACGATCCCCGTTTCTGCAACCTGGGCTACTGGGTGCGGCAGTCGTGCCGTGGCCAGGGCGTGGCGCCCCGCGTCGTGCAGGCGCTGGCGGCCCAGGCGTTCGGGCCGCTGGGCCTGCATCGGGTGGAGATCGTCGTTGCGGTAGACAATCTCGCCAGCGAACGGGTGTCGGTGAAGGCCGGCGCCCTGCGCGAAGGCGTGGCGCGCAACCGTCTGGTCATCGACGGCCGTCCGGTCGCGGCGCACATGTTTTCACTGGTGCCCTGACCGGCGATCGCGATGCGGCGACGCCCGTGAGGGTGCGGCGGGTGCACCGCAGGGATCGATCTGAAGGTAGAGCCACGCCATGCGTGGCTGCTCCCTCAACGCGCGACCAGCGCCACCGCCAGCCCCACCACCGGCAACGCCCAGGCCAGCGGCGCGATCCACCGGGGGCGGTACGGGTACAGCCCGAACGCAATCACCACCCCGCTGATCGTCAGCGCACCCAGCCACAGCACCGGACCGATCGCCCAGCCGTGGTCCAGCACGCACAGTGCGAATGCGACGGTCAGCAACGTCCAGCCCACCCAGCGCCACACCCGCATGCGCGATGCGCTGGCGCCGGCTTTGCCGTGCAGGTCCAGCTGGTGCTTGTCCATGGCCAGCGACAACGCCGTGAACGCCGAGAAGCTCAGCGTGATTGCGAGCAGCATCATGCCGTCGCCCCCGCAGCAGCGGCCTGCTGACGGCGTTTCTTCTCGGCCGCACTCAGCGGTGGCTGCCAGCGCTGCATGCGATGACCGCAGTAGGCCAGCATCGCGCCGAAGGCGAGCATGGTCAGATCGAACCCGGCGAGCACCCAGTCACCGGTGCGCAGGGTGACGCCCAGATGCGCATGCGTGGTGAATGCGTTGACCACCGGAATCAGGGCGAACAGCACGCCACCCAGGTACAGCTGCCAGGTCCACATCCTCCGCTTGGGCCAGAGGAAACCGGCCAGCAATGCGGCGGCCCATGCATAGAAGAACGCATTGACCTCGGCGTTGGCACGCTCGGCCATCTGGACCGGCAGCAGACGATTGGCCAGGAAATAGGTGGCGAAAGCGATCGGCAGGCCGGCCACCGCACCGATATTGAGCGCGTCGACCAGGCGCAGGCCGAACCCGGTCTTGCCGGACTTGGCGTGCTTGGGTCGTTCCTTCACCGCCCATAGCACCACGCCGCTGGCGACCATCAGGCAACCGATCAGCCCGGACAGGAAGAACAGGGCACGCAGGCCCCAGTCGGCGAAGCGCGCCAGGTGCAGGCCGTACATCACGCCACGGGTCTGGGTGGCACCGCCCGAGGCCGGGCTGGCCTCGAGCAACTGGCCGGTGATCGCGTTGAAGCGCAGCGACGGGGTATCCACCGACAGGCGCTTTCCATCGCGCTGGGTGATATCCACGATCGCATTCGCCGCGCCCGGGTGGTAGAGGGTGAAGCCGGCCACATCCGCGCCCTTCCATTCGGCGCGCGCGCTGTCCAGCAACTGCTGGATGGGCAGTGGCGTGGCGCGTCCTTCGGCCGGGGTCTCGATCTCGGCCAGACGCGCGAAGGCCTCGCTGAAGAACGCTTCCTCATCCTTGGGATAGGCCACGCTCACGCCCCACGGCAGGTACATGAACATCAACGTGACGATGCCGGTGTAGGTGATCATCGCGTGGTACGGCAGCGCCATCACCGCGCTGACGTTGTGGAAATCCAGCCACGACCGCAGGCCCTTTTCCGGGCGGAAGGTGAAGAAGTCCTTGAAGATCTTCTTGTGCGTGATCACGCCGGTGATGATCGCCACCAGCATGAACATCGCACAGAAGCCGACCAGGTAGCGGGCCCAGTAAACGGGGATGTAGTGCAGGTCGAAATGCAGGCGGTAGAAGAAGTCACCGCCGCGGGTTTCGCGCGCGGCGATCTCTTCGCCGGTGTTCGGATCGACGGTGGCATCGCCGAAGCGGCCTCCGCCGCGCCGGCGGCGCTCGCCTTCCACCGGCGGCTTGACCATCGATTCGGGGTTGCGCCAGAACATGCGCATCGCCGGGTTGCGCGGGTCGGGCAGGGTGACATTCCAGCTCTCGGCCTGCGGCGCCTTGTGCTGCAGGAAGGTGAGAGCACGCTCGGCGGCCACATCGGCACTCACGCTGCTGCGCGGCAGCTCCGGGCGCATCCAGCGGCTGATTTCCTCGCGGTAATAGCTGGCCGTGCCGGCCATGAAAATCAGCAGCAGCAGCCAGCCGACCAGCAGGCCGGTCCAGGTGTGCAGCCAGGCCATCGACTGGCGGAATCCGTTCTTCATGCGGCCCCCTGCAGCAGGCGGGTGCCGAGCCAGAACAGCGCCGTCGGGATCAGGATGCCGACCCACGCGCGCAGCGCGGTACGGGTAGCGAACGCCCACAGTGCCGCGCAGGCGCACAGCACGATCGCCACCAGCATGCCGGTCAGCACCGCTTGCCCGCGTGCGATCGGCAGCGCGACCGCAAAGAACATCGAGCAGGTCGCGGCCAGCGCGTAGCCGCCGAAGATCGCGGCGAGCGAACGTGACAGGACACCCAGCCATGGGCGGGCGAAGAAGGAACCAAGACGGTTGAACCTGGCGCTGGCGTGCGGCGTGCTGTCCACGGAAACCTGCTGATCGATCGGGGAAACGGGCATCACCGGCCGCAGCCGGTGATGAATGATAGTGGCCATCCCTGGCCGTGTTCACTGCGCGTCGCAGTGGTCCCTTGGAGCCGGTGTCAGAGCTTCCAGCGCAGGTTCAACATCACGTTGCGCGGTTCGCCCCAGTACACGCCGTTGTAGAAACCGACGTTGCTGTAGTACTTCTTGTCGAGCAGGTTGTTGACGTTGAGCTGCGCGGAGAAATTGTCATTGAAGCGGTAGGCGGCGAACACATTCACCAGGTAGAACGCATCCTGGGTGATGAACGCCGATTCGGTGCGGCCACTGGTCGCGTAATCGGCACGCGGCTTGGTGCTGGCGCGGTAGATACGACTCTGCCAGGTCACGCCGCCCCCCAGCGAGAGGCGGTTCCACTCACCACTCGGGCGCCAGCTGGTGTTGAGCCGGAAGGTGTCCACCGGGTTGGTGGTGTTCTGCGCCACGCCCGCCTGGTTGCGGATGGTGGTGTGCGCGAAACCGGCCGAGACGTTCCAGTTCTCGGTCAGGCTGCCCTGGGCTTCCAGTTCCCAGCCCTTGACCTTGTTGCCCTTGCCGGTGGAACGGTAGGCGCTGCTGCCATCGGGCAGCGAGGCGGCCGGTACCGAATCATCGAGCTCGGCGACATTGTCCTTCTCGCCCTTGAACACCGCGGCGGAGGTGTTCAGGCGGCCACCGAAGAATTCACCCTTCAGACCGGCCTCCCACATGTCGCCGACCACCGGCTCCAGGTAATCGTTGTTCTTGTCGCGGTAGTCCTGCGGCTGGAAGATGTCGGTGTAGCTGGCGTAGGCGCTGAACTGCCTGCTGAAATCGTAGACCAGGCCGAAATAAGGGGTCAGCGAATCGTCCGGCTTGTAGCCGCCGCGGGTGGTACCGGTGCGGTTGCCGGCCGCATCGTTGGTATAGCGCCAGCTGCGGGTCTCCCAGCTGCCATAGCGCGCGCCGAGCACGGCCAGCAACGGATCGGCCAGCTGCAGGCGGGCGGCCACGTAGGCGGCCTTCTGCGTCAGCTCGTTCTCCGAGGCCAGCCAGTCATGCCGGGTGAGCGGCAACGGGGCAACGTCGCCGGTCCAGGTGCGCCAGTCCGGTACCACGTCGTAGCCCGGCGGCTGCACGAACTCCGAGGCAGGCGATTCGCCCTTGCGAACGGACTGGCCGACGCCGAACACCAGTTCATGCTCGCGGCCGAACAGCTGGAACGGGCCGCTGGCGTTGAGGTCGAACACGTTCATTTCGCTGCGTTCGGCGAAATGCGAAAGGTAGGCGCGCACACCGGTACCATCCGGCGCGGGATAGCCCTGCGCGCCGTACCAGACGTCGCCATCGGTGTTGCGCTTGGCCTGGGTCGCGCTGGCCTTGAGCGACCAGCCGTTGCCGAGCTGCTGCTCCAGGCGCATGAAGGTGGTCTTTTCCACGATCGGCCAGCTGCTCCAGCTTGCCGACAGGTTGGTCGAGCGCGGCAGGTTGGCCGGCTTTCCGTCCGGGCCCCAGTACGGCACCACGCCCCAGGTCACGCCCTTGGTTTCCGGCGACTGGTAGTCATAGCCGACTTCGAACAGGGTGCTGTCGGTCAGGTCGGCCTGGACGATGCCGTAGAACACGTCCTTGTCGAGACGGTACACATCGCGGAAGGAATCGCTCTGCTGCTTGGCGGCGACAAAACGCGCACGCACGCGGCCGTCCAGCGCGACCGGGCCGCCGATGTCCGCTTCCAGGCGCTGGTTGCCCCAGCGGCCCAGGGTCAGGCCGGCGCTCATCGCCATCTCCTGGGTCGGGCGCTTGCGGACCATGTTGATGGTGCCCGACGGATCACCGGCACCGGTGGTGAGGCCGGTCGCGCCGCGGACCACTTCGATGCGCTCGTAGATCGCGCTGTCGGTGTTGGTCTTGAGCGAGCCACCAAACGTGTTGAGCATCCCGTCGATCTGGAAATTGGTGATGCTGTAGCCACGCGAGATGTAGTTGATGCGCTCCGAATCGGTGACCGATACATGCACGCCGGTGACCTGGCCCATCACGTCGGACAGCGCGTACAGGCCCATGTCGTCCAGGCGCTGGCGGGTCAGCACGGTGACCGACTGCGGGGTGTGGCGCAGCGACAGGTTCAACTTGGTGGCGGTGCTGGCCTGCTTGACTGTGTAGGAATTGGGAATCTCGCCGTCGGCGGTCACCTTGATCGTGTCCAGCGTGGTCGCATCATTCGGCCCGGCCTCGGCGAAGGCGGGCAGTGCAGGCCCGGCGAGGGCAGCAACCAGCGCGATGGCCAACAACGATGGCCGGGACAACGGTGACGCGGACGAACGGGACATGGCAACACTTCCAGTGTGAGAAAACGGCAGCACGCACAGCGACGCTGCCAGAGGCGGCAGGGCAGGCAGGGCAGCGGATCAGGGGGTGTACACGGGGCGTTGCGCGGGGAGGGCGTGATGCTTCCGGGCGCCGGTTGGCTAGGCGTACAGCCGATCAGTGAATGATAGTCATTATCATTTCGTTAGACAAGCGTCATGGCGGTGTCGAGAGCGGGGAAAGCCGTGCGCTGGCGTATGTGTGGCGGGCTGCAAGAACGTCGCCTGCGTGTCATTGCCGGGCAATATCGCGTCAACAGACTGTGAGGATGTCGTGACACGCCGTTACGGCATCCCCCCTCTGTTCGTCCGCGGAGTCGTCAGTGAATCGTTGTGTGCTTGCTGTAGCGGTGTTGTCCGTCCTTACCTTTGCCACGGCCGCCGATGCGCGTGCCGAGGCCGCCCCGGCAGGGACTGCCGCGGCCCCCGCCACCCTGGACACGATGATCGTCACCGGCACGCGCGGCAGCAACCGCACCCAGTTCGACACGCTGGCCCCGGTGGACGTGTTCTCGCAGGAAGAGATCCAGGCGATCGAGTCGTCCGACCTCAACGACGTGCTGGCCCAGCTGGTGCCTTCCTTCGTGGTCCAGCGCATGCCGATGAACGATGGCCTGGTGTTCGTGCGGCCGGCCACGCTGCGGGGTCTCTCGCCGGACCAGACCCTGGTGCTGGTCAACGGCCGCCGCTTCCACCGTTCGGCGCTGCTGGGCGCACGCGGCGCGCAGGGGCCGGACCTGGCGCAGATTCCGGTGCATGCGATCCAGCGCATCGAAGTGCTGCGTGATGGCGCGTCGGCGCAGTACGGCTCGGACGCCATCGCCGGGGTGATCAACATCATCCTGGATGACCGCGTCGGCGGGGAACTGTCGCTGGGCCTGTCCGAATACAGCGAAGGCGATGGGACCGGTCGCAAGATCGGCGGCCGGCACGGCTTCGCGCTGGGTGACAAGGGCAGCCTGTCGCTGTTCGCCGACTGGGACAAATCCGACGCGACCTCGCGCAGCCGCCAGCGCGCCGATGCGATCGCCTTCCAGAACGCCCACCCGGATCTGGTCGTGCCCGATCCGGTGCAGCGCTGGGGCCAGCCGGACCTGGAAAACCGCCATTTCGGCTTCAACCTCAACCTCGCCTTGAACGACAGCGTCGACCTCTACGGTTTCGGTCTGTACGGCCACAGCGAAGGCGTCAGTGATTTCAACTGGCGCAATCCCGATGGCACCGCCTCGGTCTATAACCGCAGCCGTGTGTTCCCCGGCTGGGACGCGCGCAGCCTGTACCCGACCGGCTTCAGCCCGAAGTACGGCAACGAGCAGGACGACCTGCAGGGCGTGCTCGGTCTGCGCGGTTACTGGGGCGAGCGCTGGCGCTGGGATGTGAGCGGCTCCTACGGGCGCAACCGCATCGACTACACGCTGGGCCATTCGATCAATGCCTCGCTCGGCCCGGACAGCCCCACCTCGTTCTACCTCGGCCGCCTCTCGCAGGAGGAGAAGAACCTCAACGCCGATATCGTCTATTCGCTGCCGGTCAGCGCGCTGGCCGCACCGATCAACATCGCCTTCGGCGCGGAGACGCGCGAGGAAACCTACGGGGTGGATGCCGGTGATCCGGCGTCGTATGCGATCGGGCCGGGGGCGGTCACCGGCCTGGCCGGTGGCGCCAACGGTGCGCCGGGTTTCAGTGCGGCCAATGCCGGGCGCTGGAGCCAGCGCAGCCGCGCGGCCTACATCGATGTCGAAGCGCCGTTGACCGCGCGCTGGACGGTCGGCGCAGCCACCCGCTACGAGCACTTCTCGGCCTTCGGTGAGAGCGTGGACGGCAAGCTTTCCAGCCGCTTCGAGTTCACCCCGGACCTGGCCGTGCGCGGTTCGGTCTCCACCGGCTTCCGCGCGCCCACGCCGGGCCAGCTGTACACGCAGAGCACCCAGCAGGGACTGGATACCGTGACCTTGCAGGTGTTCACCACCGGTCGCCTGTCGCCCAGCGATCCGCTGGCGATCCAGCTCGGCGCCCAACCGCTCAAGCCGGAACAATCGCGCACCGCCTCGCTCGGGCTGACCTGGAAGAACGACCTGGGCTTCTCCGGCTCGGTGGACCTGTACGACATCAAGGTCACCGACCGTTTCAGCCAGTCGGCCTCGTTCGCGGTGCCCGCCGGCGTGCCCAATCCGCTGGCGTATACCTCGGTGAGCTTCTACACCAACGATTTCGACACCACCACCCGCGGTGTCGATGTGGTGGCCAGCCACACCACCGCACTCGGGGCGGGCCGGCTGAGCACCACGCTGGGCTACAACTACAACCAGACCCAGGTGGACAGCGGTGCCACCGGCGTGGCCACCAATGAAAGCCAGCGCCGCATTTTCGAAGAGCGCCTGCCGCGGCAGAAGGCCACGCTCAGCAGCACGTATGCGTGGGGCCGCTTCAGCGTGCTCGGCAAGCTGCGATACTACGGGGCATGGACGGACTCTTCGGGCAATGCCACCGGCGACATCTTCCAGCGCTTCGGAGCGATGAGCTTCGTCGATCTGGCCGTGAGCTGGAATGTCACCGAGCAGCAGACGCTGCGGATCGGCGCGGACAACCTGTTCAACCGCTACCCGGACGAGGCCAGCTTCCAGGCCAGCCGTGGCTTGATCTACTCGCGGAACGCGCCGTATGACACCGACGGCCGCAACCTCTATGCCGAATACCGGATCCGCTACTGATGGACCGGCAACGACGTGCTCTGCTGCGTGGCGCACTGGCCCTGCCAGTCGCTGCGGCACTCTCCGGTGCGAACGCCATGGACGCTGAGCCGCTGGCGCTGCCGGCAGTGGGCGCGCGCACGCCGGCCGAGCTGGCCGCCGACGAAACCTGGTGGGCCCAGGTGCGCGCGCTGTACGACCTCACCGACGAGGTCGTGATGCTGGACAACGGCTACTGGGGCGCGATGGCGCGCCCGGTGCTGCAGGCCTACCAGCAGGCCACCGCCACGGTGAATGCCGGCAACGCCTGGTTCGGGCGCTTGGCGTTTCCACCGCTGTTTGAGCAGGCCCGCGTGCGTCTGGCGCAGGTGCTGGGCGTGGAGACCGACGAAATCGTGCTCACCCGGGGCGCCACTGAAGCGATGCAGGTGCTGATCGGCAGCTACCGCGGGCTGTCGCCGGGTGATGCGGTGATGTATGCCGATACCGACTACGACAGCATGATCAGCGCGATGCAGTGGCTGCAGGCGCGGCGCGGTGTGCAGCCGGTGGCGATCACGCTGCCTGAGCCATTCGACCATGACAGCATCGTGGAGACGTACCGCCGCGCGCTGGCCGCCAACCCGCGCGTGCGCCTGCTCCTGCTGACCCACGTCAACCACCGCAACGGCATGCTGCTGCCGGTGGCCGAGATCGCCGCGCTGGCCAGGGCGGCGGGCGTGGAGGTGGTGCTCGATGCGGCGCACGGCATCGGCCAGGTGGATACGCCGCTACGCGCGCTGGGCGTGGATTTCATCGGGATCAACCTGCACAAGTGGATCGGCGCGCCGGTCGGCGTCGGCGCGGTGTATGTCCGCCGCGGGCGGGTGCGCGATCTGGATCCGTACATGGGCGAGCAGGACCACGACGACATCCGTACCCGTGTGCACACCGGGACGGTCAACTTCGCCGCCTACATGGCGTTGCCGGTCGCGCTGGATCTGCACGAGCGCATCGGTGTGGCCAACAAGCGGGCGCGGCTGCTGCGCCTGCGCAATCAGTGGATGGACGCGTTGCGCGGCGACGAACGCCTCCAGCTGCTGGGCTCGGACGATCCGCGCCTGTCCAGTGCGATCACCTCGTTCCGGCTGCGCGGGCAGACCACGATGCGCGACAACACGGCCACCTCGCAGCGGATGGTGAAGCAGTCCGGCGTGTTCGTGGTGCCGCGCGAAGGGCTGGCTTCGGGCGCCTGCCTGCGGGTCACGCCGGGCATCTTCAGCACGCCGGCGCAGATGGACGCACTGGTGGCGGCGGTACGCGCGGTCGCTGCTTGAGGCACCCAACGACGCGGGCGGTGTTTCCGCCAGCGTCGCCAGCCGACGTCAGCGGTCATCGCGTTACCAGTGGAACCACACCGTCAGCGCATGCAGGATCACGCCGATCAGGCCACCCACCAGGGTGCCGTTGAAGCGGATGAACTGCAGGTCGCGGCCGACACTCAGTTCCAGCTGCTCGACCAGATGGCGTTCGTCCCAGCTTTTGACGGTCTGTGCGATGTGCTCGGTCACGCCGCTGCGCAGCCGCGTGGTCAGGCGCTCGGCACCGTCCATCAGGTGCTGGTTCAACGCTTCGCGCAGTGACGGGTCGGCCTGCAGCGCCTCGCCTACGGAGGCCAGGCTGCGGCGCAGATGGCCGGCCAGTGCGGAATCCGCGCTGGCCAGGTCGGCGCGCAGGCTGGCATGGATGCGCGCCCACAGGCCCTGCACGTACTCCTGCACGGCCGGGTGGTCGATCACCTGCTGTTTGAGCTGTTCCACCTTCTCGGCCAGGGCCGGGTCTTCGCGCAGCCGCTGGATGTAGTCGCTCAGCCAGGTCTCGTAATCGCGACGCAGCGGATGCTCGGGCTGGGCCAGGATCTGCTGCAGTTCCTCCAGCACCGCATGCGCCAGGCGCTCGGCGAGGGTGTCACCGATCTCGTCGATCGGCTTGACCCAGTTGACGGTGCTGGCCAGCTTGGGCCACTCGCGCTGGATGTAGCCCACGATCAATGTGGACGCGCGGTCTCTGACCTTCTCGTTGCCCAGCCAGTCGCTGATCCGGGTCAGGCCTTCGTCCAGCACGCGCTGGTGGCGGTTGTCGGCGGTGAGCAGGCCGAGCAGTTCTCCCGCGGTGGCGGCCGCGTTCCATTGCCGCAGCTGCTGGATCACAAAGCCCTGGATGCTCCGCCGCACGGCGGCCTCATCAAGGAAGTCCAGCGCCTGCAGCGCCCAGCCGCGCGCCATGTCGGCCAGCATGCGGGCCCGCGCCGGCTCGGCCAGCCAGCTGCCCAGGCGGCTGGCCGGATCGAACACCTGCAGCCGGGCCAGCAGGGCCTGCGGTTCCAGGAACTGGTCGCGCACGAACAGCGCCAGGCTGTCGGCGATCCGGTCCTTGCTGCGCGGGATGATGGCGGTATGCGGGATGGGCAGGCCGAGCGGGCGCCGGAACAGCGCCACCACCGCGAACCAGTCGGCCAGCGCGCCGACCGCGGCAGCCTCGCAGAACGCCGAGACCCAGGCCCAGATGCCGCGTTCGCCGTGCCAGTGGCTGACCGCGAAGCCGGCCAGCATCGCCACCAGCATGGCCAGGGCGATCAGTTTGAGCCGACGCAGCTGGGCGCGGCGCGGGTCGGGAGGGGAGGTGGGCGTCATGGCGGCAGTTTAACGACCCCGGCATGAGCAACAGGTAGTGCCGGCCGCTGGCCGGCAACCAGGCCTCAGATGTCCGCCACCTGCTTGCGCAGCGCGGCCAGCTGTTGGCGCAGGGTGTCGTTTTCCAGGGTCAGCGCGATGATGCGCTGGCGCAGCTCGGCAGGGCCTTCGCCCAGTGCGTTGAGCGCATCGGCGATCTCGGCGGCACGGCTGGGGTCGACTTCGGCGTCGCCGTCGGCACTGTGCAGCACCTCCTGGACCGGCTTGCGCGGCTTGCGCTTGGACTCGCGCACGCGCTTGGCGGCCTGCTTGAGCTCGTCCTTGCCGGCGGCGGCCGCGGCGCGTTGTTCGTCTTCGGGCAGGTCGGCCACGGCGGCCGCGGCGCTGATCGAGATCACCCCGGTCTTGACCGCTTCCACCAGCTCCGGTGCGGCCTGCTTGTGGATGCGCTCGATCATCGTCACCTGGCTGCTGCTCAGGCGCGCTTCGCGGGCCATGTCGGCGCGGCTGACCTTCGGCGCGGCCGCCCACGGCGGGCTGTCCTCGTCACCAGCATCGGCCGGGCCGCTGATCTCGCCATCGCTTTCCTTCTGCAGCTGGGCCTGATCGGCGCGGTGGCGCTCGGCCAGGATGTCGCGCTTGCGCAGCGCCAGCACGCCACGCTGGAAATCGGAGACGCTGCGGCGCCCCAGGTGCTGTTCGATCATCCACAGGTGGACGTCGTCCATCGACTGGAAGCGGGTGTTCTGGATCGTCTGGAACGGCAGGCCGTGCTTCTGGCAGATGCCGTAGCGGTTGTGGCCGTCCACCAGCACCTCGCCCCACAGCACCAGCGCATCGCGGCAGCCCTCTGCGAGGATGCTGCGCTCCAGCGCGTCGTGCTCGTCCTGCGTCAGCGGGTCGATGTAGGCCTTGAGTTCTTCTTTGACGACAATGTCCATGCAATCCGGTACGCGAGCGAAACGTGACCGACCATTGTAAGGATCGCGGCGGTCGCCGTCGTCGCCGCTGGATTCAGGCTCAGCCGGTGGCGCGGATCATCTCGCCCAGCACGTCCACGATCCGGTCGATGTGGCTGCGCTCCAGGATCAGCGGGGGCGACAGCGCAATCACATCGCCGGTGCAGCGCACCAGCAACTGGCCATCGCGGAAGCAGCGCTCGAACACCTCGTAGCCACGCGCGCCCGGGGCGCCCTTGCGGGGCATCAGCTCGACAGCACCGATGAGCCCGAAATTACGGATGTCCACCACATGCGGCACCCCGCGCAGGCTGTGCAGCCGCTCCTGCCAATAGTCGCCCAGCTCGATGGCGCGCTCGAACAGATGCTCTTCGGCGTAGGTATCCAGCGCCGCCAGGGCCGCTGCGCAGGCCAGCGGGTGGCCGGAATAGGTGTAGCCGTGGAAGAACTCGATGGCGGCCGGTGGGCCCTGCATGAAGGCGTCGTGGATCACTTCGCTGGCCAGCACCGCGCCCATCGGCACCGCGCCGTTGGTCAGCCCCTTGGCCAAGGTCATCAGGTCCGGGGTGACCCCGAAGCGCTGCGCGGCGAAGGCGTTGCCGACCCGGCCGAAACCGGTGATCACCTCATCGAACACCAGCAGGATGCCGTGCTGGTCGCAGATCTCGCGCAGGCGCTGCAGGTACCCCGGTGCGGGCAGGATCACCCCCGCCGAGCCGGCGATCGGCTCGACGAACACCGCCGCGATCGTGGATGCATCGTGCAGCGCGATCAGGCGTTCCAGGTCTTCTGCGAGTTCGGCACCGTGGCGCGGCAAGCCGGGGCTGAAGGCATTGCGCTCCAGATCGAGCGTGTGGCGCAGGAAATCGCTGCCGGGCAACAACGGCCCGAACGTCTTGCGGTTGTTGGGCAGGCCGCCGATCGACAGGCCGCCGAAGCCGACGCCGTGATAGGCCTTCTCCCGGCCGATGAAGCGGGTGCGGTGACCCTCGCCGCGCAGGCGATGGTAGGCCAGCGCGATCTTCATCGCGGTGTCGACCGCCTCGGAGCCGGAGTTGGTGAAGAACACATGGTTCAAGCGGGCCGGTGCCAGCGCGGCCAACCGCTGGGCCAGCACGAAGGGCAAGGGGGAGGCCATCTGGAACGGTGGCGCGAAATCCAGCGTGGCCGCCTGCTGCTGGATCGCCTGCACGATCCTCGGCCGCGCATGCCCTGCGTTGCAGCACCACAGGCCGGCCGCGCCATCCAGGATCGGACGGTCGTCGATGTCGTGGTAATACATGCCCTCCGCACGCACCAGCAGGCGCGGGGCCGCCTTGAACTGGCGGTTGGCGGTGAATGGCATCCAGTAGGCATCCAGGTCTGCGGGTGCCTGGCTGGCCAGGGTCGACAACGACGAATCGGGACGAGGCATGCGGCACTCCGCAAGGGCGCGATGGTCACGACTTTATCGCACTCGCCTCACGTCATCCCGTGATGGCGACGGGTATAACCGCCTTACCCGAATGAGTGAGCGAGGAGGACGCTGATGACCACCGCACGCACCCGTGACGACTGGCAACGCCAGGCCGATGCACTGACCTTCCAGGGCCAGGCCTTCATCGATGGGCGCTACGTGGACGCCGCCAGTGGCGCGCGCTATGACTGCGTCAGCCCGATCGATGGCCGCGTGCTGGTGCAGGTGGCCGACGCCGACACGACGGACGTCGATCGGGCGGTCGCAGCGGCGCGGCGCAGTTTCGATGCGGGCGACTGGTCGCGGGCGGCGCCCTCTCATCGCAAGCAGGTGCTGCTGCGGCTGGCCGACCTGGTGGAACAACACGCCGATGCGCTCGCGCTGCTGGAAACCCTGGACATGGGCAAGCCGGTCCGCGACGCACGCGAGGGCGATCTGGCCGGTGTCGTGCGCTGCCTGCGCTGGACCGCCGAGGCGGTGGACAAGGTGTACGGCGAGGTTGCCCCGACCGCGCTGGATACGCTGGGCCTGATCACCCGTGAGCCGGTGGGCGTGGTGGCGGTGATCGTGCCGTGGAACTTCCCGCTGCTGATGGCAACGTGGAAGATCGCGCCAGCCTTGGCGGCGGGCAATTCCTTGGTGCTCAAGCCCTCCGAGCGCTCGCCGCTGAGCGCGATCCGCCTGGCCGCGCTGGTGGCCGAGGCGGGGGTGCCTGATGGCGTGTTCAATGTGCTTCCCGGCCATGGCGAGCGGACGGGCGAACCGTTGGCGTTGCACATGGACGTGGATGCGCTGGCGTTCACCGGCTCCACCGCCGTCGGTCGGCGGTTGCTGCAATGCGCCGGGAAATCGAATCTCAAGCGCACCTGGCTGGAGTGCGGTGGCAAGAGCCCGAACCTCGTGTTCGCTGATGCGCCCGATCTGGACAAGGCCGCCCAGGCCGCTGCCACCGCGATCTTCTACAACCAGGGCGAGGTGTGCACCGCCGGCTCGCGCCTCCTTGTCCAGCGCTCGATCAAGGATGCCTTCGTGGCCCGCGTACTGGCGCATGGCCGGCATATGCAGCCGCAGCATCCCTTCGAGCCGGATGCCGCGATGGGCGCACTGGTCGATGAGGCGCATGCAGGCCACGTGCTGGAGTACGTAGCACGCGGCGAGGCCGAGGGCGCACGCCTGCTGCTGGGGGGCAAGCGGCTGGAGGTGGTGCCGGGTGGCAGCTATGTCGAGCCGACCGTGTTCGACGAGGTCGATCCGCAGCACACGATCGCCCGCGAGGAGATCTTCGGCCCGGTGCTGGCGGTGCTCACCTTCGATCACGAGGCGGACGCGCTGCGCATGGCCAATGATTCAATCTACGGGCTGGCCGCTGGCGTATGGACGCGCGACCTGGGCCGCGCACATCGGGTGGCACGCGGGCTGCGTGCGGGCAGTGTGTGGGTCAATCAATGGGATGGTGGCGACATGACCGCCCCATTCGGTGGCTACAAGCAGTCCGGCATCGGCCGCGACAAATCCCTGCACGCCTTCGACAAGTACACCGAGCTCAAGGCGACCTGGATCCACCTGGGCGGCTGACGCCGCTCAGCAGTCCTGGCTGTGGCGGATCAGCGACTCGCGCAGCAGGTCGCGATCCATTTCATCCACGGCGTTTCGCAGGTAGTCGATCTGCTGCCGCGTCAGGCGGCACGGGTCCACCGTGTAACCCGGGGGCCACGCGCCGATCAGCTGGAAGATGCCGTGCACGATCTGCTCCGGGGTCATCCCGACCTTCATACGGAAGCGCTTGCGCTTGGGCTGGAATGCCAGGTGCACATCCCGATCCCCCAGCACGCGTGGCGCCAGCGAGGCGGCATCGATACCGCTGCCCGTCAGCGAGGCAGGCACGCGCAGCTCCAGTACGGCCGGTGGTGCTGGCGGATCCACCACCGCAGCCGGCGATGCGGTGCTGGACGTGGCCACGAGAGGTGCAGCCAGGCGCCGCGACGCAGGCGGCTGCTGTGCTGGCGGCGGGGCGGGCGAGGGTAGGGGAACTGGTGCAGGCAACGGCCGCGGCAGCCAGTACACCGCCAGGCGGGCCTCCTCCGCAGCGCCACTGGGGGCCGGAGACCGCAGCAGCACGCCCAGCATCAGCCCGTGCACAACGATCACCACCGCGATGGCGACCGGCTGCGCCCAGCGCAAGGGGGCGGCACTCTTCCGTGAGGCTGACATCCGGGACCGTCCTGGCGGGGTGACCGCGTTGAGACCCTGCGGTGCCGGGGAAGTTCCTGCCGGATGCGCAGGTCGCCGAGGCGGTCACAGGCTGACAGTCTCGTCTGCAACCATTGCGGCAGCCAGCGGAAGGCCGTGGCAGAATCCGGCAGCTGCCTTTTTCTGCGTGCCCGATGTCCACACCTGCTGTCGCCCCTGTCGTGAACTCTCCCCGCCGCATTCTGCTGGCGAGCCTGATCGGCACCACCATCGAGTTCTTCGATTTCTACATCTACGCCACCGCCGCGGTGCTGGTGTTCCCGCACCTGTTTTTCCCCGAAAGCAGCGATGGGGCGGCGATGCTGCAGTCGCTGGCGACCTTCGCGGTGGCCTTCATCGCGCGGCCGGTCGGCTCGGCGGTGTTCGGTCACTACGGTGACCGCATCGGGCGCAAGGCGACGCTGGTCGCTGCGCTGCTCACGATGGGCATCTCCACCGTGGCGATCGGCCTGCTGCCCACGCATGCCAGCATCGGGCTGGTCGCGCCGGCACTGCTCGCGCTGTGCCGCTTCGGGCAGGGCCTGGGGCTGGGGGGAGAGTGGGGTGGCGCCGTGCTGCTGGCCACCGAGAATGCGCCGCCCGGCAAACGCGCCTGGTACGGCATGTTCCCGCAGCTGGGCGCACCGCTGGGCTTCCTGCTTTCGGCCGGTATCTTCCTGCTGCTGGGCCGCGCGATGAGCGAGGCCGATTTCCTGCAATGGGGCTGGCGCGTGCCGTTCCTGGCCAGTTCGCTGCTGGTCGGCATCGGCCTGTGGGTACGCCTGAACATCCACGAGACCCCGCAATTCCAGGCCGCGCTGGACCGCAACGAGCGGGTCAAGCTGCCGATGTGGACGGTGCTGCGCGAACATCCGCTGACGCTGGTGCTGGGCACCCTGGGGGCGTTCGCCACCTTCGTGCTGTTCTACCTGATGACGGTGTTCACCCTCGGCCACGGCACCACCGTGCTGGGCTACTCGCGTGAGCAGTTCCTGCTGCTGCAGATGGTCGGCATCCTGTTCTTCGCCGCCGGCATTCCCATTTCCGCGTTGTACGGCGACCGCTGGGGCACGCGCCGCACGATGATCGTGGCCAGCGGCCTGATCCTCGCCTTCGGCGTGGTGTTCGCGCCGCTGTTCCAGGCCGGCAGCCCGTGGCTGGTGCTGGGGTTCCTGGCGCTGGGCCTGTTCCTGATGGGCCTGACCTACGGCCCGTGCGGCACCTTCCTGGCCGAGATCTACCCGGTGCAGGTGCGCTATACCGGCGCCTCCTTGTCGTTCAACCTGGCCGGCATTCTCGGTGCCGCACCGGCGCCGTATGTGGCGACGTGGCTGGCCGAGCGCTATGGCCTGGTCGCGGTGGGCTATTACCTGTGCGTGACCGCATTGATCACCATCGTCGCCTTGCTGGCGATGGGGCGGCGCGGGCGCTGATCAGCGGAAGAAGCGCTTGAGCGTGCGGCCCAGCCAGCTGCCCTGCTGGTGGTCGCGCGCGAACTGGTTGAGGTGTTGTTTGACCTGCGGCGCGTACGCCTTGTCATCGCCACGGATATGGTTGAACAGCCAGCGCGACAGCATCGTGCGCAGCTCGTCGGTGATGTCCTCACCGGCCTGGAAACGCAGCCGGTACTCGCCCACGCGCTTGCCGAAGATTTCGTGCACGCGCTTGTGCGCCGCGCAGAACGGGTAGCCGGCTTCCTCCATCAGCTCTTCTTCGAAGGCGAAGTGGGACATCGTGTAGTCCACCAGTTCGTCGATGACCTCGGCCACGGCCAGCCGCTCCAGGCTCTTCTGGGCGACGTGCAGGTGGTTGAGCATCTCCACGATGCGCATGTGCTGGTGATCGATGACATCGATACCGATGTTCAGATCGTCCTGCCAGACCAGAAGTGCCATGGTGCGTTCCCCGCGCTGTTCAACTGGGGGCGACTCTAGGCAGTCGCGGCCGGGGCCGCGTTGATCTCGATCAAGGCGCCAGGGCAGGCTCGCGCTGGCGTGGGCCGGTCGCCACGGTGGCGCAATGGACGCGATTGCGGCCGCCGGCCTTGGCCAGGTACAGCTGCCGATCGGCCTCGGAAATCAGCCGGTGCAGTGAATCGCGCTGTGGCCGCAGGCAGCACAGCCCGATGCTGACCGTCATGCGCAGGGTGGTGTGGCCCAGGTCGACCTCCAGCGCGGCGATGCGCTGGCGCAGTTCGTCGAAGTAGTGCACGGCCTGCTCTTCATCCATGCCCGGTACCAGCAGGCAGAACTCCTCGCCGCCGAAGCGTGCGATCAGATCGTCCTGGCGCGCATGCTGGGCGACCGCTGCGGCCACCGCGCGCAGCGCATCGTCGCCGGCCTCGTGGCCATGGGTATCGTTGATGTGCTTGAAGTGGTCGATGTCGATCATCGCGACAGCCACCTGTTCGCCGTCCAGGTGCAGCTGCGGCAGCTGACGCTGACTCTGCTCCAGGAAGCAGCGACGATTCGGCAGCCCGGTCAGAAAATCGCGGGTAGCCAGGTCCTGCAGGGTGCCGATCAGCTCGAGCTGGTCCACGTTCTGCGAGACGCGGCAGAAGAACTCCTCGCGCGAGAAGGGCTTGCGCAGGAAATCGTTGGCGCCGTTCTTGAGGAAGCGCGGAATCAGCGAGGGATCGGTATTGCCGGAAATCCCGATCACGGCCAGCTTGTCGCGCGAGCGCATCGTGCGCAGGCGGCGGGTGAATTCCACGCCCTCCATGCCTGGCATCTCCTGATCGACCACCGCCAGCCGGATCGCCGGGTGCGCCTCGATGGCCTTCAGTCCCTCGGCGCCGTCAGCGGCCTCGTAGACATCGTGCCCATACATACGCAGCAAGGAGGCGGCGTACATCCGCGCCGACATCGAGTCATCCACCACCAGCGCGGCGATGCGCCGGTTGCGCTCCAGTCGTTGCACGAGCCACACCAGATAATCGATGCTGCCCGGGGTGTTCTTGAGCACGTAATCGATGATCTGCTGCTGCAGCACGCGCTTGCGCAGATCCTCGTCATACACGCCGCTGACGACCACGGTGGGCAGCCCGCGCGACAGGAAGTAGTCCACGACGGTATCGCGGTCGCCGTCGGCCAGCACCAGCCCGGTCAGGACCAGGAACCAACCCTGTTCCTCATCCAGCAGCCGCCCGGCCTCGGCCAGGCTGGTCGCCACCGAAACCGGCAGCTCCAGCCGCTGCTCGATCGCCTCACGCAGCATGCTGGTGAACGTGCGCGAGTTTTCCACCAGCAGGATCCGCTGGGGCAGGGCATCACCGGGGTCGCTGAGAACAGCGCCCTGCAACAGTGCCGGCATGAGGCGTACGCTCGGTTCCGAGTGGGTCGGGACTGGTAGCGGCGGTTTCACGCGTAACTTTAGGGAGAGGGGTGCCGCGAAATGTCGCAGCCTCCGTCTGGTTGCCGGGTGGGTCGTCGTCCTGTGCTGGCCGCTCAGGCGGCCCCGGCTTATCGATGGATGTCCGCTTACGGTTACTATCGCTGAAGTTCCCCTCAACGTTTTAATCAGGAGGTAAATGTGCGCATTCCAAGGATTGTTGGTGTTGTGGGTGTCGTTATTCTCGCGTCGGTTCCGATGGTTGGAATGGCGCAGTCAGATGGACACGGAACTCCTCTGGCAAAAAGTGGACTGGGCAGGGCGCAGCCGATCGCGGTCGATCTGAGTTTGGATCCGCAGTGGCACGTGTATGGGTTCACGCGCGATGGAATCTCTTATTTCCAGGTAAATGATTTCGTGGGGCGCGTTCAAGTGATCATCGGAAATGTAGATGATGCGTTCTGGACCCTGCCCGCTGGCGAAAGCTCGGCGAGTGTGTCGTTGCCACGGCAGCGCGTACGGCCGCCGGCAAACGCAGCGAGGGCCGAAATTTATAGAGGTTCCCGCTTCTCGCTGGTTCTCTACGGACATGGCAATGATGCTGTGTGGTCCGTTGAGGTCGCAGGTCAGCAGCCTTAGGATTCTGATAGATAGCCAGCGTTGACGTGCTGCCGGCGAGGGGTGGGGGGCCCCGCCCACCA